>JAVHVH010000271.1:0-8048 GCA_032160665.1 Pseudonocardiales bacterium | reverse complement strand
CCCTGCAGAACTTCTTCCGCCTCTACGACAAGCTCTCCGGCATGACCGGCACTGCGCAGACCGAAGCGGCCGAGCTGCACCAGATCTACAAGCTGGGCGTCGTCCCCATCCCGACCAACCAGCCGATGGTTAGGGCCGACCGCACCGACGTGATCTACAAGACCGAAGAGGCCAAGTTCGCCGCGGTCGTCGACGACATCGTCGAGCGGCACGAAGAGGGCCAGCCGGTGCTCGTCGGTACCGCCAGCGTTGCGAAGTCCGAGCGGCTTGCGTCGTTGCTGCTGCGCAAGGGCATCCCGCACGAGGTCCTCAACGCCAAGCAGCACGCCCGGGAGGCTGCGATCATCGCCGCGGCTGGCCGCAAGGCCGCCGTCACGATCGCCACCAACATGGCCGGTCGTGGCACCGACATCATGCTCGGCGGCAACCCGGAGTTCATGGCCGACGCCGATCTGCGCGAGCGCGGGCTGACCCCCGACGAGACGCCGGAGGAGTACGAAGCGGCCTGGCCGGACGCGCTCGAGAAGGCGAAGTCAGAGACCGCCAAGGAGCACGACGAGGTCGTCGAGCTCGGTGGGCTCTACGTGCTCGGCACCGAGCGTCACGAGTCACGCCGCATCGACAACCAGCTGCGCGGTCGCGCCGGCCGGCAGGGCGACCCGGGGCTGTCGCGTTTCTACCTGTCCCTCGGCGACGACCTGATGGTCCGATTCAACGGTGAGCGCGTCGCGGCGATGATGAACATGCTGCGCCTGCCCGAAGACGTCCCGATCGAGGCGAAGATGGTCTCGAAGGCGATCCGGTCGGCGCAGACGCAGGTCGAGCAGCAGAACTTCGAGATCCGCAAGAACGTGCTCAAGTACGACGAGGTGATGAACAAGCAGCGCACCGTCGTCTACGGCGAGCGGCGCCAGGTGCTGCACGGTGAGGATCTCAGCGACCAGATCCGGCCGATGATCACCGACGTCGTGACGAGCTACGTCGAGGGCGCCACCGCTTCGGGCTACCCCGAGGAGTGGGAGCTCGATCAGCTGTGGACCGCACTGAAGACGCTGTACCCGATCTCACTCACCGTCGATGACGCGGTCGAGCAGGCCGGTGGCGAGCGCTCCGATCTGACCCGCGAGTTTCTCGTTGAGGAAATCGTGGCCGACGCTCAAGCGGCGTACGACGCCCGCGAGGAGGATCTCGGCGCGGAGGTACAACGCGAGCTCGAGCGGCGGGTGCTGCTGTCCGTGCTCGACCGCAAGTGGCGTGAGCACCTCTACGAGATGGACTACCTGCAAGAGGGCATCGGGCTGCGGGCCATGGCGCAGCGCGACCCGCTCGTCGAGTACCAGCGCGAGGGCTTCGACATGTTCGCGGCCATGATGGACGCGGTGAAGGAGGAGTCGGTCGGCTTCCTGTTCAACCTCGACGTCGAGGTATCGGAGGACGGCGAGGCGGGCAGCGCCCCAACGATCGTGACGTCCGCGCCGGCGCCGGCAGTTGAGGCGCTGGCCGACGAGCCGAGCGCCGACGACGAGGCCGAGACGAGCGGTCCGAAGTTGGACGTGTCGCTGCTCAAGGCGGCGCAGGACGAGCACGAGGCCGGAGCCAACGGCGGCACACCGCAGATCCGCGCCAAGGGCCTCGACCGCGGTGCCGGCAAGGAGCGCCCGCTGACCTACAGCGCGCCGGAACTCGGCTCGGACGGCCCGTCGGTGAAGACCACGACTGACGACGACAAGTCCAGCTCCGCCACGGCCCGGCGCCAGCAGGCCCGCAGCAACCCGAACCGCGGAAGCCGCGGCAACAAGGGCGGCGCGAAGAGCAAGCGCAAGCGCTGACGTCTCATCCGCCGGGATCGGGCTTCGATCTCGACCGCTCGCTCAGTTGCCATCGCCGGGAGCGTCCCTCCGGCAGCACCCCCTCGCTTCGCTCGGGGGGCGTGCCTCGCGCCGCACCTCGCTTCGTTCGGGCCCGCGGGGCCGGCGGCTCTTCGCGCGAGCGCTCATCGCGTTGGTGGTCATCTTTCAAGCGTTGCCAGCGTCCTTTCCGGTTTAGCCCAGCTGGAGGCGGGTGCAGCGCCAGCGACCGCGGTGCTCTTCGAGGCGCATCGCCAGGGCGCGTACGCGGCGCCCCACCTCGAGAGTGGCGCAGAACTCGGCCACACCGTCGGCGGGCTGCGTCGCGCGCACCGATCGGATGCTCGCCCGGTGCAGCCAGTGCGGCTGGCCGAGCTTGGCGGCGCGTTCGAAGTCGGCGCCCAGCCCGCGGCTCACCGAAGGGCTCAGCAGTCCGCTGAGTTGATGAAGGGGACGACGTCCGGCGGCCGTCTCGATCATCCCGACGAGGAGTCGACGCCCCCATGGCGCCGGGTCGGGCAGGCCGCTCGGGCGTTCGGGACGCGGTCGCCACGCGGCGGTCCGGACCGGGATCCGCTCGAATGGCAGCGCCCGGTCGTGCGGGCCATGGGGCGGCAACGGCTGCGGCAGCTCGTCGTCGAACGGTGGCTCGCGCCGTGGTGCCGCGCGAAGGACCACCCGAGTGGCGGGCCGGGCGGTCGGCGAATCGATCAGCGCTGCGGTCATGCCGGAGCCTCCTTCGAACCGTGGGTCGGAGCGCTCAGCACCTGCCCCGGAACGATCAGTGCCGGGTCGTCGCCGATGACGGCTCGGTTCGCCGCGTACCACCGCGGCCAGGCGCCGGCGATCTCGGCCGGCGTGCCATCGGCGCCGAGACATCGCCCGGCGATCAACCACAGCGAGTCACCCGCGCGAACCGTGACTGCGCTGTCATCCGCGGGCGCGGACGGCCGGGGCGCGTCGGGCTGTTCGGGCCCAGACACCCGGGGCGGGCGGACGGGCTCGGCCTCCGTCGGCCACCGCGGTGTCGGCACGGCCGACCCGGGCGGGTGATCTCGACCGACGGGGCCGCTGTCCACGGGCCAGGTGGGCGCTGGTACGGGGCGGGACACGCTGCCCCCGACGGGTGCAGGGACGCCTGGCGTTGGCTGGGCCAGGGCCGCGACAGGACCAAGCGCGACGCCCAGACCGGCTGTTCCGGCCACCAGCCGGTACAGCATGCGGGGCAGGAGGGTGCGCGCCAGGCGAGACGCGGCCCGCCCGGCGGCACCCGGCAGACCGGCCGCGATCGCCGCGAGAAGACCCGCGGCCAGCCAGATTGCCGTGCACCACAGGCCGGCGGCCGCGAACGTGGCCAGTGCCTGGTCCGGGCCGACGTCGGCCAGCCAGCGATGCGGAGACCCGACTCCGGACGCGAGACGGGTGGGCGCGCATCGCAGGACCACGACCGTGGCCCCATCGGCACCCGCCAGGAGGACGCCGGCGCAGACATTCCGTCGACTCATACATATTCCTTCATTTGATTCCGTTTACATGCATATGCCTCCGATAACGTGTGGTCAAGCGGCAGGATCGGCCCTGTGGATACCGCGTCGGCTCACCTGCTTCGATGGCGGTGAGACTGCAGGGAGGGCGTGCGTATGCGATGGGAAGCGCTGTTCGCCGATCTGGAGGCGCAAGCCGAGTCCTTGGAGCAAGCCGAGCGCGCCGGTGAGATCGACGAGCGCACGCGCGGCGAGGTCGGCAGCCTGCACTGGCGCGATCGAGCGCGCTCCGCCGTCGGCAGCTCAATTCGCCTGCGATTGGCCGGCGGGCTCGCCGCGTCCGGAAATCTGGTCAGGGTCGGACCGGACTGGGTGCTGCTCGACGAAGGTGCCGGACACGAAGTCGTCGTGGTGTCGGCCGCCGTCCTCGTTGTCCGCGGCCTCGGGCGCTATGCCGCGGTACCCGATTCCAAAGGTGTCGTGGCGTCGCGGCTGGGTCTGCGCTACGCGTTGCGCGGGATCGCTCGGGACCGTTCAGCCGTCCGCGTCCACCTCGTCGACGGATCCACGCTCGACGGGACCGTCGACCGCGTCGGGGCGGACTTCATCGAGGTCGCAGCGCACCCGGCCGCCGAACCGCGGCGCCGGCAGGAGGTCCGGGAGGTCGAACTGGTAGCGCTGGGTGCTGTCGTCGCCGTGCGGCGCTCAGTCTGACGCCGCGTCCTTGCCGCCCTCGAGCCGCTCGGTCTCGACGAACGGGTGCTGGTCGATGAAGTCGCGAGTCTGGTCGTACATGCGCGCGATGTAGTCCTCGAGGCGGTCCCGCTCGACTCGCCACTGCCCGCGTCCGCCGATCTTGATGGCGTCCAGCTCCTTGTTGCGCACGAGGGCGTACACCTGCGAGGTCGAGATGTTGAGTACCTCGGCGACGTCGGAGAGCGTCAGGAAGCGCGATTCGGCAGCCATCTCAGGGACTGCGTCCTTCCGGTGGGCATTGTCGTCGGCGTCGAGTGTGACAGGTGGGGCGGACGGGAACGGAACCGTCCACAGGTCGACTCGCGGTGATTACGCCGCTTGTGCAAGTAGGGCACGATGTCCGGCGTGGGAGTTCCACCATCGTCGCCCGCCCCCTCGCCGCAGCCGCGGCGGATCGCCATGCCCAGCTGGCTTGACGTCCGACTCCTCCTCGGCGTCGTGCTGGTGCTCGTGTCCGTGCTGATCGGCGCGAAGGTCGTATCTGGCGCGAGCAGGACCTACCCAGCCGTCGCCGTGACCAGAGACCTCGCGGCCGGCAAGATCTTGACCTCGGACGACGTGAAGCTCGCACAGGTCCAGCTCCCCGACCACGGGAAAGGGGTCTACCTGTCGACGCTGAGCGATGCCGTGGGCAAGCAGCTCGATCGCGCACTGTCGGCCGGCGAGCTCGTACCCGGCGGCGCCGTCGCGCAGACGGAGCCGAGGACGACGCTCACGGTGCCCATTGCCGCGGGCGCGGCGCCGAATCTGCACACCGGGCAGCGCATTGAGGTCTGGGTGTCGACCGCGGCGTGTTCCTCGGTGGTTCTGCTGCCGGATGTCACGGTGCAGGACGTGCATGCCGACGCCGGTGGCTCGTTCACGTCGGGTACCGGCGGCCAGGACGTCGTCATCAGCGTGCCGCCCGCGGTCGCGGACCGGGTAATTGCGGCGCTCGCGCTCGAAGACCCGCAGATCCGCGCGGGCGTGTTGGTGGGTGCGGCTCCGAGCTCGAGCCTGTCCGCGCCCGGCGCGGCCGCGCGGGAGTCGGCGCAGCTGCCCGATCTGTCCGCGTGTACGAGCGAGTCGCCGACGCGATGAAGCTCGCTGTGCTCAGCGTCGCGGACGGCGCCGCCTGGGAGGAGCGGCTGGTCACGGCATTCGACCGCGGCCCGCATGCGGTCGAGATCGTGCGCAGATGCGTGGACGTCATCGACCTGCTCGCGGTTGCCGGCGCCGGTCAGGGCCGTGCGGTGCTGATTGCGTCCTCGCTGCGGCGGCTGGACTCGGACGTGGTCGACCGGCTGGCCGCGGCCGCCGTCGTGCCGGTGGGCGTCGCCGCGCGCGGCGATGTCGAGGCCGAGGAGCGGCTGCGGGCGCTGGGCATCGCCCACGTCCTGCCCGACGACGCCGAAGCCGCCGTCGTCGCGTCGGTGTTGATGGAGGCGGTCCGGTCCTCCGCCGACGGCGGAGCGCCGGCGACGTCCGCGCACCGCTCGCACCGAGCCTTCGCGGACCCGTCGACGTCGATGGCGATCCCGCCGGGCGCCGGTGACCCGGTGGCCGCCCGCGAACCGACCCGCCGCGGCTCGGTCGTCGCCGTCTGGGGCCCGACGGGCGCGCCGGGCCGGACCACGGTCGCGGTGACGTTGGCCGACGAGCTGGCCCGGTTGGGCGCGGCGAGCCTGCTCGTCGATGCCGATGTGTACGGCGGCACGGTTGCGGTCGTGCTGGGGCTGCTGGACGAGTCGCCGGGCGTCGCGGCGGCCTGCCGGCAGGCTGGCGGGCAGCGGCTGGACCCGGCCGCACTCGCCGCACTGTGTTGGCAGCTCGGCCCCCAGTTCCGGGTGCTCACCGGGATCCCGCTGGCATCCCGCTGGCCGGAGTTGCGGCCGTCCGCGATCGGGACCGTGCTGGCCGCCGCTCGCGCGCTCGCCGACTTCACCGTGATCGATTGCGGCTTCTGTCTGGAAACTGACGAGGAGCTCTCCTTCGACACGCTCGCCCCTCGGCGGAACGGGGCGACGCTGGCGGTTCTGGACGACGCCGACCTTGTGCTCGTCGTCGGCGGGGCGGATCCCATCGGCATGCAGCGACTGGTCCGCGGCCTGGCCGAATTGCGCGACGCCGAGGTGGCGGCGCCGGTGTGGGTCGTGCTCAACCGGGTCCGCCCGGGAGCGGTGCCTGGGGACGCGGCCGCCGAGCTGACGGCCGCGCTCGAGCGGTTCGCCGGTCGCACGCCGGCCGCCCTGCTCCCGGCTGACACGCGAGCCACGGATGCGGCGCTGGCGACGGGACGGTTGCTGGGGGAGTCGCACCCGGCCAGCCCGCTGCGCCAGTCGATCGTCGAGCTCGCGGCTGCGCTGGCCGGCGTGCCGGCGCCGGCACCGAGTCGTCGACGCCGGCGTTGACGTCCGGCGCAGCCCTGCTACGGGTGACCGACGAACTGGTCTGTGAGAATGGCCAGCTAGCGCGACGTGAATCCGGAGGAGTGGCACTCGATGAGCGAACGGATGTCGTCTGCGGACGTCGCGTTCCTCCATCGCGAGACCCGCACGGCTCCGCAACACCTCGGCGGCCTGGCCGTCTTCACTGCGCCGCCGTCCGGGTTCGACTACGACCGCCTGGTCCGGCTGCTGGAGGAGCGGATCTCGCTCGCTCCGCGGTACCGGCAGCGGGTGCGGATGGTGCCCGGGCATCTGGCGAACCCGCTCTGGCTCGACGATCCGAGCTTCGACATCACGTACCACGTGCGGCGGTCAGCCCTGCCGCGGCCGGGAACCGACGATCAGCTGTTGGAGTTCTGCGCGCGTATCCAGTCCCGGCGCCTCGATCGGTCCCGCCCGCTGTGGGAGATGTATCTCGTGGAGGGCTTGTCCGAGGGACGGGTCGCGATCGTGACCAAGACCCATCAGGCGATGGTCGACGAGCGCGACGGAATCGACCTGGCCCAGGTGATCCTGGACGCCGCTCCGGAGCCGCGGCGCACTGTCGAGGCCATCTGGATGCCGGGGCCGGAGCCGAACTCGTTCGACCTGGTCCGCGACGCGTTGGTCGGCGTGCTGCACCGGCCGATCGCGCTGGCCGATACGGCGCGTGCCGCAGCTCGTGACGTTCGGATCACGGCGGCACGGGCCACCTCGGTGGCCGGTGGAGTCGCCTCGGCCGCGCGTGCCGTGCTGCGCCGCGCGCCCTCCTCGCCACTGCATGCCGAGCTGAGCGAGCAGCGCCGACTGGCGATCGCGCGGACCCGCCTCGAGGACTACCGGCGGGTGCGGGACGCCTTCGGAGGCACGGTCAACGATGTCGTGTTGGCCGTCGTGTCGGGCGCCGTGCGGGGCTGGTTGCTGTCGCGGGCCGAGCCCTTGCGTTCGGCCGCGAGCGTCCGCGCCCTGGTCCCGGTCAGCGTCAGCGATCCTGCCGACGCGTCCCGCACCGAGCGGTCCGACAGCCATCCCGCCGGTTCCGCGCGCGAGTCGGTGGCCTCGAGCGGTGCCGGGCACGTGCACCCCCTGCTGGTGGATTTGCCGGTGGGCGAGCCGGACCCGGTCCTGCGGCTGGCCCAGATCCGTTACGCCATGGCGTCGCACAAGGCATCCGGACGGGCGGTCGACGCCGACCGGCTGGTCTCACTGAGCGGCTTCGCGCCACCCACCCTCCACGCGCTGGGCGCGCGCGCCTCGAGCGGGCTGACCCGCCGCATGTTCAGCCTGGTCGTCACGAACGTGCCCGGACCGCAGTTCTCGCTCTATGCGGCCGGAGCCCTGATGACCGAGATGTTCCCCTTCCTGCCGCTGACGGAAGGCCACGCGGTGTCCATCGCTCTCACCTCCTACGACGGCGGTGTCTATTACGGCATCAACGGTGACCGCGAAGCGACGCCCGATGTCAACGTGCTCGCGGACCTGATCGAGGAGTCGTTGGCCGAACTGGTTGCCGTCACCGGCACCCCCGCGGGCCCCCCCCGGGGGCGCCCCCCCCC
>JAVHVH010000257.1:0-11463 GCA_032160665.1 Pseudonocardiales bacterium | reverse complement strand
GGTCCGGTGACCTTCGGACGGGCGTTCTTCGGCACCTGGATGTCGGTGATCGTCGCAACCGAACTCGCGACGATCGTGCGCGGGCTCGTTATCGGGGATGCGTTCAGTCGGCCCGGGACGAGTCGGCTCACGAACGCCGTCTTCGGAGGGCTGGGCCCCAACGCGCCGGCATTCGTTGCCGGTATCGGGCTCGGACTGGTGACCGCGCTGGTCGTCGCCCTCGTGGCGGTGACGACCCGGAGGACCCCGGTGGCCGACGGCGCCGCCGGCCCGCCGCCGCCCTTCTTCGGCGAGCCGCCACAGGCTCCGTCCGGCAGTGCCCCGTGGCAGGACCGCAACTTCGGTCCGCCCAGTCGGCACCCGTCAGCGGGATCGACCGCCGCGACCCCGCCCCCCGGTGACGAGGAGCGGACGACCCAGTTCCCGTCGCTGACGAAGGACGGTGACGCAGAACCCACGGCGCCGCCGCCGACCACGCCCGAGCCGCCGGCCCAGGCACGGCCGACCCAGGCACCGCCGACGCAGGGCATGCCCGCGCAACCGACCACCGGCAGTCAGCGCGATGACCAGACCACTCAGCTGCCTCGTTTCACCGGCGGCCAGCAGGCGCCGGGGTTCCCGCGGCCTCCGGACGACGAGGACCTGAACCCCGAGCAGCACTGAGCCGGGCGGCGCTCAGATCAGGCCAGCACCTCGAAGGCGATTCCCGCTTTGCGCAGCCGATCGATGAGCGCGTCCCCCATCGCGACGGCGGTCGTCACCTGACCGGACGTCGCGGGCAGAGCGTCGAAGGCGAGACACAAGCCGGACTCGGCGAGCATCTTCGCTGTCTCGTCGTAGCCGGGGTCACCGCCCGAGACCCTCGTGACGACGCGTTCGCCGCCACCTTCGCCCACGAACGTGACGGTGAACCAACTCCGGGCGCGCGTCTCGGCCGAGGGTCCTTCACCCGGCTTGCGACGTGCGAGCAGCGCGCGCCGGGCGGGTGGAATCTGCGCAACGCCGACGAGCGCGCCGACGCCGACCACCCCGCCGACGGCCGTGTACAGATGCGGCAGCGACGCGTAGTGCGAATAACGGAAGTCCGGGCCGTACCGTTCGTTCGCCTGCGCCGATCGGGCGATGACCTGCGGGTCCAGCGTGGGCAGCGGCATCGCCCACCCTCGGTCGATGGGATCGCGGTGCGGCCGGCCCGCGACGGCGCGCGCCCGACGGGTGGTGTCCCGCGGCTCGAGCGCCTTGCGCTCCCGCGACGCCCGCACGTTCTGGCGAAGTCGCGAGAACCCGGTCATTGCCGAATAGGCCGTCCCGCCCGAGAACGTGCCGGAGGCGCGGACGTACCCGGACACCTGGATCGGGACACCCTCGGGCAGCTGGGTCACCGTGAAGTACGCGCCGAGGTCGTGCGGGATCGAGTCGAAACCCGCGGCGTGCACGATGCGGGCGCCGCTGTCGACCGCGGCCTCGTGGTGGCGCACGTAGCTGGTGTTGACGAACTCGGGCTCGCCGGTGAGATCGAGATAGTCCGTCCCCGCCGCCGCGCACGCTTGCACCACAGCATCGCCGTAGAGGACGTAGGGACCCACGGTCGTGATCACGACCCGGGTGCACTCGGCGATTGCGCGGACCGAGGCGGGGTCGGTCACGTCGGCGGCGAGCAGGGGCACCTCGGCCAGCCCAGGATCGATCATCGCCAATCCCTCGCGGACCTCGGCCAGCTTGGCCGCGTTGCGCCCGGCCAGCGCCCACCGGCAACCCGGCGCGGTGCGCGCGAGGTATTCCGCCGTGAGCCGACCGGCGAAGCCCGTCGCTCCGAAGATCACGATGTCGTAGGGCCTGGCATCGGCTCGGGAACCGCCGTCCGTAGTGGCCGGATTACTGCGCTGCGCCATGTCCCTGGACCCTAGTCAGACTGTTGAACACTAGTCAATAAAAGTACGCCCAGCGTTAGATGGCGGGCCCCGGCGGGTAACACAAGGTCGACAACAGTGGGGGTCCCGGCCGCCGCCGGACATACGAAAGGAAGCTCGTCATGCGAATTGGTGCGAGCCTGTTTCTCATCGCAGTAGGCGCCATTCTGAAGTGGGCCGTCACCGACAAGGTGAACGGCATCAACCTCGCCGTGGTCGGCGTCATCCTGATGGTCGTCGGCATCGTGGGTCTGCTGTTCGAGCTGGTCATGTGGGGTACGCACCGCCGCACCACCGTCGTATCGGGGACGCCTACCACCACGTACGCGCGCCCGGCCGAGCCGATCGACCGCACCTACTGATCGTTCACCGAACTCGACCTCCCGCACCGCCCAGGTTCTGGTGCCCCCCTCCTGGGTAAGCAGCGGGAATGCGAGGCCGCCGGACCGTCGTCCGGCGGCCTCGTCGTTTCTCGTGTGGGGACCGAGCCAACGGCGCCCGACGGCCTACCTGAGCACGACGATGCCGACGCGGATCTTGGCCCGCGCCAGATCGAAGTCGTTCGTGTTCGCGTAGTAGCTGTCCAGGATGAAAGTCAGCTGCACCTGCCGACTCGAGTTCACGTGCGCGGAAGCGGGTACCGAAGCGATCGTGTGCCACCGGTCGCCGGTCCGGGCGACCTTCAGATACCCGGGAATTTCGATCCCGCCATCGGTACGCAGGAATGCGGCAGTGATCTCCGACGGAACGCGCAGGGAGTGCCCGTACGCGCGGACCGTGATCCGCGTGTACCTAAGAGCCCTCGGCAGCGTGAAGGTGTACTGCGCAAAGGCGATCTCGAAACCACGCGCCGGGCAGGCGTTGACCAGTCGGATTCCGTGCGCGAACCGTGACGGACGGACCCGGGCCGTGGCGCACGACGCGGTCACTCCGGCGGAATCGAAGCGGTCGCCGGCCAAGCTGACCCCGACGGTCTCGGGAGTGAGGCGCTGGCCCGACAGCCGCAGCCGGTAGGTGCTGCCGAGCCGCCGGTTGCCGGACGCATCGGTCACCGCAAGTTGCCATTGGTAGGTTCCGGCGGCCACCCAATGACCCTGATTGTCGTACCCGCCCCAGGTGATCGCGGCGTGCCCTCGCGCGCGGGCCGCGGAGATCTTGCGGACGAGCCTTCCCGTCGAGGTCCGAACGGTGAGCGTCAGCGTGCCTCGTTCGCCCAGGATCGTCCGGGTGGTGAAGGTGTCCCGGTAGCCGTCGCGGTAGGGGTAGACGACCGCGCCAGCGCCGGTGGGATGCGCCAGCGTTGGTGCCGCCGTGTCGACCCGCCCGGGCCGACTGACCCAACCGCGAACTCCGTCGTGCGACGTGCTGAGCGCGAGCGAATAGGCCCCGTCCGGCACTCGCGAGCCGTCGTCGCTGCGTCCGTGCCAGATCCAGCTGTGCGGGCCCGCGCCCAGGGCGCCCAGACCCGCGGACCGGACGACTGTGCCGTGCGCGTTGGACACTTCGACGCGAACCGCTTCGACGTCCGGAAGCGAGAAGGCGAGCGTCCCGGCATCCTTGGTGCCGTCGCCGTTCGGACTTATCGCCAACGGATCGAGCGGGGCGATCTTGGGGTGCAGGGCCACGCTCGTCATGGTCACGGTTGCGGATTCCGGACTCGAGCAGTTCCGGCCGTTCAGCGAGCACAGCTGCACCCGCATGGTGTGCGGCGCATCACGGAATCCACTGGCGCTGAGCGTGAACGTATAGGGCGCCGACTTGTCGAAGCCCTCGACGGTGTCATCCATCAGCAGACGTAGCGCGCCCCCACCCGGATGGGTCGCCTGCACGGTGAACCGGCCAGTGACGGTCGCCCCCGCCGCGGGAGTGGTGAGCACCGCCGCGGTGTTCTCGAGGTCGACCGCCGCCGTCGCGGCCGAGGTGTTGCACTCGCCGTATGCGGTGCAGTCGACGGCGTACAGCGTGTGGGGTCCGTTGGCGAATCCCCACGACGCGAGGTTGATGTCGGCCTGGCCGTTGACCACTGGCACCGCGGGCAAGAAGGGACTCGAGTCGATCCGCAACGCGACCTTGGGGGCCGTGGACGTGGCGACGACGTGGATGGTGTTGCTGGTTCCCTGTGGCGTGAGGTCGGCCGGGGTGCTGTTCGGCGGGACGTGCGCGAGTCCGCGGGCGAAGTCGACCAGACCGGCGCCGACGTGCCCGGTCGTGTACCCGTGCGCCGACCCGACCAGCGACGCCCGCAGCCGCGACAGGCTCATGGTCGGGTTCTGTGCCTTCAGCAGGGCGGCCTCGCCCGCGACGATTGGTGACGCGAACGACGTCCCGTCTCCCGTGCCGTACCCGGTCTTGTTCGGGAAGAACTCCGAGCCGGCGCGCGGGGTGGTCGAGTAGATGCCCACGCCCGGCCCCGCGAGTGTGACCCACGCGCCGAAGTTGGAGAAGCTTGCCCGCGTGTGCGTGGCCGTGTCGACGGCCCCGACGGCGACGACTCCCGGATAGGCCGCGGGATATGACTTCGCCGAGGTCGCGTCGTTGCCGGCGGCGGCGACGACAAGGGCGCCCTTGCTCTGCGCGTAGGCGACCGCCGACCGCTCAGCGCTGCTGTAATCGGGCCCGCCCAGACTGAGGTTGATGATGTCGGCGCCGTGGTTGGCGGCCCACTTGATGCCGGCGACCTCGTCGTCGATGGTGATCGAGCCGTCAGCCGCGGCGACCTTCACGCCGAGGATGGCGGCGTTGTAACCCGCACCGGCGACGCCGACGCCGTTGTTCGTCTGCGCGGCCGCGACACCGGCGACGAACGTGCCGTGCCCGACCTCGTCGGTGATCGCCGGGTTGGTGGGATCCGCCGCGTTGTACGTGCCGACGATCTTGTTCTGCAGATCGGGATGCCCGACGTCGATGCCGCTGTCCACGATCGCGATCTTGATCGCCGGCGAGGCGTGCTGCGTCTTCCACGCAGTCGGGGCCTGCACTGCATCCAGATACGACTGCTGCTTGGCCAGGCCGGGGTCGGTCGTCGCCGCACCGGTGAAGGTTCGTTGCACCGCTCGTTCGACACTCGTCACTCCGGGCATGGCCTGCAGGCGAGCGATCTCGCTCGACACGTCCGCGGCGCGAACCTGGACGGAGAGCGCATGCAGGACGCCGAAGTCGTGCCGAACGCGCGTTCTGGAGCCGGCGAGATCGGCGCGCAGGGCGTGTGTGCCGCCGGATGTGTGCACGATCAGCACGGCCGAGCCGTCGGCCGCGGCCGTCAGGCCGCTCGTGCTGGTCGTCGGGATCGGATTGGTCGGTGCGGGTTCGGCCGCAGCTGTCGTCATCGCACCCATGACCGCGAGCGCCATAGCCGTCGCGACGATGCTGGTACCCCGGGCCGGGCGATCCATCAAGCAACTCCAAGCTCGGACGGGGTGATCGGCGAGCTCGGCATGATCGCACCCCCCGCGCGAACTGCCTACCTTGGAGCGGCCCGTAATGCGCTGTCAACACGCTGACCGCAGTGGTGTTAATCTCCGCCGCCGCCCGCCCGATGTCAAATGCGCGTAAGGCGAAGCTCAGTATTCACAGAAAGTGACCGGTGATCACTGAGCGTGTCCTTGCGCCTAGCAGGGTTGGGGGTGTGAACCGGCTCGCCAACTCCACGTCGCCGTACCTGCGCCAGCACGCGGACAACCCGGTCGACTGGTGGGAATGGTCGGACACGGCGTTCGCGGAAGCCCGCACTCGCGACCTGCCCGTCCTGCTGTCGGTCGGGTACGCGGCCTGCCACTGGTGTCATGAGAAGTAGCCGCCCGTGAAATGGGGCCTCTAGCGATGGAGGCCCCGGAATCATTGGCCGATGTGGGTCGTCCTTGACCGGCGAGGTTCACCGTTGGACACCGATTCCGGTGCTTCGTGTATCACTTTCGTGTATCACCGCGGACACCGCGAACCGATCTGGCACGACCTGTTCTGGCAGCGGCTAGGGCCCCAGGAGAGCTGCGGGGACGACGGCGATACCGTCCTCGCGGCGATACGCCTCCGTGCCCGTGGTGATGATCACGGCATCCAGGAGTTGATCGCCGATGCGTTCGCGTAGCCATCTGAGGTGTTTCACGTCGGCTGCGTCGACGGTGGCGGAGAGCTTGACCTCGATTCCGATGATGCCGTGGTCGGTGCCGGTGATGATGAAGTCGACTTCGTGTTCGCCGCGTTGCGTTCGCAGGTGGCTGACGTCGGCCTCGGCGCTTTGGGCGTAGACGCGCAGGTTGAGCGCGACGAGGCTCTCGAACAGTGCGCCGAGCAGCGTTCCGTTTCGGGGTATGGATGGCTCGCTTCCGCTGCCGGAGGTGAGCGCGCTGGCTGTCACGTTCAGAAGGCGCGCGGCGAGTCCGGGTTCAAGACGATTTCGATGACGTGCCCGCCGCGAGGAGCGGCGAGTTCACCGCATGCGCAGGACGATCTTGCCGCGGGTGTGCCGCTTGGCCAGTTCGGTGTACGCGTTCCGGACGTTCTCGATGGGGTACCTCCCCGCGATGGGCACGGTCAGCTCACCGGAGGCGATCAACGCGGCCAGATCGGCCAGTACCGATGCTGTGCTGGCCTCGGCACCTCCCACTGCCGGCACGCCGAACTTCTCCGCGGCGGCGAAGTCGGTGATCGTCACAACCCTCCCACGTTGGACCCCCAGTTCGAGCGCGAGTTCGACATAGCCGCCACCGTGGGTGTCGATGAACGCGTCGATGCCTGCCGGTGCGGCCGCACCCAGGCGTTCGGCAAGCCGATCGTCATAGATGACCGGCTCGACACCGAGCGACCGGAGCCAGTCGCTATTCGACGCGCCGGCGATGCCGACGACCTGCACGCCGGCCCGCCGCGCCAGCTGCACGGTCAACGACCCGACTCCGCCGGCGGCACCGCTGACCGCCACGGTTTCGCCGGCCCTCGGCGCCACCGCGCGAACAGCGGCATACGCTGTTGTTCCGGCGACTTTCAGCGCACCGGCCTGGTCCCAATCTACGGCTGCGGGCTTGGCCGTGACCTGGTTGGCCGGGACAAGCACGAAGTCGGCCTGCGACGCGCGTTCGTCGGTAAATCCGATGACTTCCTCGCCGACGGCGACACCCTGCACGCCCGCTCCAAGATCGACCACCCGGCCGGCAAAATCACTCCCCTGCCCGGACGGAAACGTCGCAGGCCAACGCGCATCCAGCAAACCCTCACGGATTGCGATCTCGCCCGGGTTGATGCCAGCGCTAACCACCTCAACCAGCACTTGTCGTGCTGTCGGGGACGGTCGGCCTACTTCGGCAATATGCAGCACGTCGACGGGACCGTAATGATCGAATTGCACGGCACGGGCCATCGCACATGTTCCTCTCGATTTAGCCGTCGCTCGCCGACAACAACGTGACCCACCGCTCGCTTATGTCCCACACCACACACGCCGGGCCGTAGTGCGGAAGCCGCATACCATCGGCTCTCGGTGGCGTAAATGCTACGAGGAACGGGATGGGTTCGTAGTCGACGTTGAAACGGCGCTCGACAGGCAGGACTGAAGAGCACCCACGTCCGGGAGTACGTCCGCCACTGGGCGGAGCTCACCGGTGCCGGGGCGGGTCGAGATCGTGAGCGCGTCCGACGATGCCCGGCTCATCCGGGAGTCCCTCGAGGCGGGCGAGATTCTGCCGGCGGCCGAGGGGCTGTACTACTGGTCGCGGCGCCGGGAGCCGAACGCGGTGTAGCCGATCTCGGCGACCTGCGGGTCACTGATCCGGCGCTGCTGGTCTTCACCGAAGATGGCGTTCGGGTACTTGATGGTCGTCCAGCGGCGATGCCCGCGAGCGCCTTGGCGACCGGCTCATCTTGGCGTGCGGTGATCGAGAACCGGGTGCCGTGGCGCCCGGCGGCGGCGATCACCTCGTGGTTGTAGAACGCGGAGTCCGCGCGCAACATCCGCACCCCGGTCGCGCCGGCCTTGGTTGCGCTGATCAGCGCGTCCGCGACCAGCCGGGCGGCTCCCTTCGTCGAGTTCGTCGTGCCCCTCCGCAACCGTGCCGCGGCGATTACCGGGGAACATGATGGTGTCGAGACGATCGCGGTCAGCGCGTTGAGGATGATCTTCTTCCCGGCCCGGTCAGCCCGCCGCTACCGCATCGCGATCACCTCCGTGATTGCAATGCGTTGACTCACCGTCAGCCCCATCGACCGGCCCTATCCGAACCAGCTCAACCAGCCCGGCAGACACGCCGCTCGCGGGCATCCTCAGATGAGGCAACGACCCCACCTACGCGGGCATCTTGCGTGAGTCAACGGGGGAACTTTACGTGGCAAGCAACCGGGGGGACAATGTCTTCGTGCGCCCGGAACGGCTCATCTGTTGTGGGAGAAGGCGGTCGCGATCACACCGGGACCGAGCTCGCCCCGCCGGGTCTCATCGCGCGGCACATGCTTTGCGGTCGGCGACGCCGGACGGCGACATGGTCGTCGGCTACGAGTGCGCGGAGCCGTCCGAGGTAGTCGCCGGGTCTCTTGACGACCGCATCCGAGGTCGCGGACTGCCTGAAGATCCACTCCCGTATGACGGCACACCATGATCGAGAACGCGCTCGAGCGGGCTCTCACGCGCCGGCAGGTGCTGGCCGTCGGTTTTGCGGCATCCACGCTGTTGCTGGTCGGCTGCGGCCCCGCCGCGCACGACGCGGTGGGCTGGCGCTTCGTTGACGATCGGAACAAGACGGTGACGTTGCGCCGACGGCCGACGCGCATCGTCGCATACAGCACGGCGGCCGCTGCGCTTTTCCGGTGGGGCGTCACGCCCGTTGGTGTGTTCGGCGACGATCCCGCCGCGGAACCGGCGCTCGCCGGATACCCATGGACCGAGTCGGAGCTGATCGGTTCGGTATACGGAGAGATCGACGTGGCGAAGCTGCAGTCGGTGAAGGCGGACTTGATCGTCTCGCGGTGGTACCCAACATCCGGGCCCTCGCTCGTCTTCGGCTTCAAGGACGTGGAGCAGCAGAAGACGATCGGCTCGCAGGTACCGATCGTCGGGATCAACGGGCACGCGATTGCGACAGAGCAGATCGATCGCTTCGCCGACCTTGTCCGCGCGCTCGGCGTGAACACGGAGTCGGGCGCGCTCGCGCACGCGCGTTCCGAGTTCGGCCAGGCTAAGGCGAAACTCTCCGCAGTCGCGAGACGCACGGCGAACATGCGGATCATCGCCGTCTCCGGGGACCAGAACACCATGTACGTCGCAAAGGTGGCCGACGCGGGAGACCTGCGTCTGTACGCGCAACTCGGTGTGCCGCTAGTTACCGCGAAAACGTCCGTGCCCTACTGGGACAGGGTGCCCTGGGAGCACGCCGACATGTATCCCGCCGACGGGATCCTCTACGACGCGCGCTCGCTCACGCTCCCGCTTTCGTCCGCGAAGGCGATCCCGGCGTTCGCGGCGCTGCCGGCGGTCCGGGCGAACCAGATCGGCAATTGGCGGGTGGATACGCCGCCGTCGTACGAGGCATATACGAGCGCGATGAACGAACTGGCGACGACGATGGGGGGCTGGCGCAAGATCACTTGATCGCGCCGCTGCGCTTCGGTCCAGCCTGCGGTCGTGCGATTCGGGCGTGCCGAGAAGTGGAGGTTCGGTCTTGCGATCGCGACACATCGCAGTAGTGGCTGTCGTTCTTGGGGTGACGATCGCGGGCTTCATCCTGGCCCGCGTGGTTGCCGAGTGGGAGGCGGGGCGTGCTTCCGAGCAGCGCGTAGAGGTCGCGGCCGCCCAGATTCACAGCCGTGTCGCGGAGGCGACGGCGTTGACGGAGAGCCTCCGTCGGTTCATGGTCGACGAAGGTGGCGCCGGGGTGACAAACGCCCAGTTCACCGCGGCCGCATTGAGATGGCTCGGTCCGGCCGACCTCGCAACCGTTGCCTGGGTCGAGCAGGTTCGAGGCGCTGAACGCTCCGCGTACGAACAGCGCGTCGGTCACGCCATCGTGTTGCCCGACGAACGGGGCACCGTTTCCCCGCGTCGCTCCACCTATCTTCCCGCGACCCTGATCTCTGGATTCTCGCCCATGAACCGACGCGGCGCCGACCTCGGAGGTGAACCGGGAACCGGCACCGCACTGCAGCGCGCGATCTTTCCCGGTGGCGTGGGCGCCACGCCCGTCGCGACTCAGCGAGACGGGACCCGCGGCCTCTTCCTGATCGCGCCGGCACCGAATCTGATCGACGGCGCACTCCGCCCCGGCGCGGTGGCGTTGTTCGTACCGGAGGCGACGCTGCGCGCGTCGGCGAGCAACCCCGCGGGCTTGCGATTCGTGGCCGCCGACGGCTTGTCGCGGGACCGCGATGATGCGAAGACCGTCCGCGAGGAGTTCCTGGTGGCGGGACAGCAGTTCGCGGTGGTCATGCCGGTGGAATCTGTAGAAGGCCCGGGCGCGATCTTGCCGTGGATCATCCTCGCGACCGGCCTCGTGCTTGCCGCTCTCGCCAGCGCTCTCGGCGTCATCGCGGCCCGGCGAGCGCGGGCGCAACGGGACTTCGACCGCATCTTCAACCTCTCCGCGGATCTCGCGACCGTCGCCAACTTCGACGGCTACTTCACGCGCGTCAATCCGGCAGCGGAACAGGTCCTGGGCTACACGGAGGAAGAACTGCTCGGACGACCGTTCCTCGACTTCGTCCATCCCCAAGACCGAGAGAGAACAGCCGCCGAGGCTGCCGCTATCGGTATCGGCAGGAGGACGCTGTCGTTCGAAAACCGCTATGCGCGCAAGGACGGCTCGTACAGGGTGTTGGAGTGGACGGCCACCGCGGTCCCCGAGGAGAGATTGATGTACTCGATGGCGCGCGACGTGACGGAGCGACGGATGGCCGAGGTTCGAGCCACACGGCTGGCTCAGGAGCAGGCCGCGCTGCGGCGGGTCGCGACGCTGGTGGCGGCGGGGGTAACGCCGGACGAGATCTTTTCTGCCGCTATTGAGGAAGTCGGGCGCCTATTCGGCTCGGAGATGGCGTGTGTCGCCAGATTCGAGCCTGACGGCCGCGCCTCGGTGGTCTCTGCCGCATCGACGGGCTTGGAGGTTTCGACCGAAGACTGCCGCGAGCTCGTCGACTGCATCGCGACGGAGGTGTTGCGTACAGGACTCTCCGCCCGAGTGGAGGCGACGGAGCTCCAGTCCGTCCTCGAGCATGATGTCGGGAGGCGGCAACCAGACCTCGCTTCAGTAGTTGCGTGTCCGATCGTCGTGGAGGGACGGCTATGGGGAACGGTGAGCGTGTGGGCCCGGGAATCCCTGCCGCTCGATTCCGAGGACCGGCTCGAGAATTTCACCGAGCTCATCGCGACCGCGATCGGTAACGCGGAGACCAGATACGAGCTTGCTGCCTCGCGCAAGCGGATCGTGGCATCCTCCGACGAGACTCGTCGCCGGATCGAACGCGACCTCCACGACGGCGCGCAGCAGCGGTTGGTCTCCCTCGCACTCGCGGCGCGCGCCGCCGCGGCCAGTGTTCCTCCCGAGCAGGGCGACCTTCTAGCCGACTTGGACCGAATCGC
>JAVHVH010000253.1:0-2664 GCA_032160665.1 Pseudonocardiales bacterium | reverse complement strand
GGCTCGGCCGATGGCGTCAGCACGTACGTCTTCGAGTCGACCGTCGGAGGCGAGGTCGTCATCAAGGACGGCCTCGCTGAGATATCCACCTGACCCCTCCCTCCCCGCTTTGCACCTTTCAGGATCCCGAATCGGGACGATTCGGGATCCTGAAAGGTGCAAAGCAGTGGGACGGGGCCGCAACCGCTCAGGAGAAATCATGGGACAACTGGACGGACGGGTTGCCGTCATCACCGGAGCCGGACGTGGCATCGGCCGCGAGCACGCCCTGCTCTTCGCACGTGAAGGGGCGCGCGTCGTCGTCAATGACCTCGGCGGCGCCAACGACGGCAGCGGATCGGACGCCGGGCCGGCGCAGCAGGTGGTTGACGAGATCACCGCGGCGGGCGGGCAGGCGTCGGCCAACACCGACAACGTGGCGACGTGGACGGGGGCCGACGGCCTGGTTCGGCAGGCGGTCGACACGTACGGCCGACTCGACATCGTGGTCAACAACGCGGGCATCCTGCGGGACGGCTTCATCGCGGGACTGACCGAACAGCAGTGGGACGACGTCATCGCCGTTCACCTCAAGGGTCACTTCGCAGTCTTGCGCCATGCGGCGGCGTACTGGAAGGACAAGTCGAAGGCCGGTGAGCAGGTGGCGGCCTCGGTGATCAACACCGCGTCCGCATCGGGCACGTTCATGCCCAACGCCGGTCAGGTGAACTACGGCGCGGCCAAGGCCGGGATCGCCGCGATGACCCTCGTCGCCGCGCAGGAGCTCGAGCGCTACGGCGTGCGGGTCAACGCGATCGCACCGATCGCGCGCACCCGGCTGACCCTGGCCACGCCCGGGATGGGCGCGATCTTCGCCGCGCCTGTGGCCGACGGCGAGTTCGACGCGTTCAACCCGGCCAACATCTCGCCCCTTGTCGCCTACCTCGCGACCGAGAAATGCCCGCACACGGGCAAAATGTTCGGCGTCCAGGGCGGCTCGATCCAGGAACTGCAGGGCTGGCACATCACCCGCAGCACCGAGACCGACGGTCCATGGACAATCGAACTCGTCGCCGATCGCACGGCGGACTGGAGCTGATCGCAATGTTCGAGTGGTCTGCCGCGGACCTGATGATCCGTGACGCAATGCGGGACTTCATCGACCGCGAGATCCGGCCACACACGGCGGCGCTCGAGAGCGGTGAACTGCTGCCGTATCCGATCATCCGCAAGTTGTTCGCGAACTTCGGCGTGGACGTGATGGCGGGCGAGGCGCTGAAGAAGGACCTCGAGCGTCAGCGCGGCGGCCCGGACGGCGAGGAGAAGCCGGCGTCGTCGTCCAGTGGTCTGCCGGACGGGGCCGCATCGATGGCGGCCATCGCGGTGGCCGAGCTGTCGGGTGCGTGCCTCGGCATCGTCGCTGCGGCCGGCGTGAGCCTGGGGCTGGCCGCGGGAACGATTCGCGCGCGGGGCACGCTCGCCCAGCAGGAGCGTTGGCTGCCTGATCTCGTCACGTTCGAGAAGGTCGGCGCCTGGGCGATCACCGAGCCGGATTCCGGATCCGATGCGTTCGGCGGCATGAAGACGTACGTCACGCGCGACGGTGACGACTACGTCCTCAACGGCCAGAAGACGTTCATCACCAACGGCCCGAACGCCGACACGACCGTCGTCTACGCCAAACTCGACGACGGGTCCGGCGTCGACAAGCGCGATCGCCCGGTGCTCGCCTTCGTTCTCGACGCCGGCCTGCCCGGCTTCGCCCAGGGCAAGCCGTTCCACAAGATGGGCATGAATGCCTCGCCCACCGGCGAAATCTTCTTCGACAACGTCCGACTCGGCCGGGACCGCCTGCTCGGCGAGACCGAGTCGCACGAGCAGGGGGACGGCCGGGAGAGCGCCCGCAGCAGCTTCACGACCGAGCGGATCGGTGTCGCGGTGCTCTCGCTCGGGATCATCAACGAGTGCCTGCGGCTGTGCGTCGACTACGCGAAGACCCGCACGCTGTGGGGTCAGGAGATCGGACGCTTCCAGCTGATCCAACTCAAGCTGGCGCAGATGGAGATCGCGCGGCTCAACGTCCAGAACATGGTGTTCAACGCGCTCGAAGCGGCTCAGGCCGGAAGGCCGCCGTCGTTGGCCGAGGCGTCGGCGATGAAGATCTACTCCTCGCAGGCCGCGACGGACGTGGCGATGGAGGCGGTGCAGCTGTTCGGCGGCAACGGCTACATGGCCGAGTACCGCGTCGAACAGATGGCCCGCGACGCGAAGTCGCTGATGATCTACGCCGGCAGCAACGAGGTACAGGTGACCCACGTGGCGAAGGGCCTGCTCGGTCGTTGAGGGTCAGGCCCGAGTAGCAGCGGTGGCCTTCGCGATCGCCCTGACCACGCGCTCGTTCGACGGGAACAGCGCCCGCAGGCCCTCGCGGGCCCGCCGCCAACGAGCGCTGCGTTGCCGCGGCGGCAGGTGCCACACCGAGATCATCAGCCCGCGCATGGTGTCCATCGCCGTGAACACCGCGTCCAACAGGTCGGCGTCGGCGAAAGCGCCGTCCGTCGCGCTCCCGCTGCGTTCGGCGACCTCGCGAAGGCTCGAGAGCAGCACCGGCTCGACGGTGGCGACGTGCGCGCGCAGCTCCTCGTCCGTTCGGGCCGCAACCCAGAGCTCGACCGTGGCCGTGAA
>JAVHVH010000037.1:0-6815 GCA_032160665.1 Pseudonocardiales bacterium | reverse complement strand
GCCAGCGTCTGGGCGAGCAGCGTCTTGCCCGAGCCGGTCGGACCCAGCAGCAGGATGTTCGACTTGGCCAGCTCGACCGCGGACTCGGCGTTGCGTGGCTTCGTGTCGCCGCCGGCCTGCACCCGCTTGTAGTGGTTGTAGACGGCGACGGCAAGCGTCTTCTTCGTCTGATCCTGCCCGACGACGTAGCCGTTGAGGAACTCGTAGATCTCGCTGGGTTTGGGGAGCTCGTCGAAGCTGAAGTCGCTGGTCTCGGCGAGCTCCTCTTCGATGATCTCGTTGCACAGGTCGATGCACTCGTCACAGATGTACACACCAGGACCGGCGATGAGCTTCTTGACCTGCTTCTGGCTCTTGCCGCAGAACGAGCACTTGAGCAGATCACCGGTCTCGCCGACACGTGCTGCCACGGGCGACCCATCCCCTCTGGTGCTGAGTTAATCGACGATACAACCGGGACATCGGAAACAGCACAGCGTCGCTGACGTTGTCAGACCCCCCGCACGGTACCCGCATTGCCCGGCGAAGTCGCCCGATAACGCGCCGGGTCGGCCCCGGCGCGCCGCCATACTCACCTCGGTGTTACTCGTCCTGGACCAGCTTGCGCGAGCTGATGACCTCGTCGACGATGCCGTACTCCTTGGCCTGGTCGGCGGTCAGAATCGTGTCCCGGTCGATGTCCTTGCGGACCTTCTCGATGGTCTGGCCGGTGTGCTTGGCCAGGATCTCCTCGAGCAGGACGCGCATGCGCTGGATCTCGTTGGCCTGGATCTCGAGGTCGGAGACCTGCCCCTGGCCCTCGCCCGACGGCTGGTGGATGAGGATCCGGGCGTTCTTCAGCGCGTAGCGCTTGCCCTTCGTGCCGGCGGCCAACAGGACCGCCGCGGCGGAGGCCGCCTGACCCATGCAGATCGTCTGGATCTCGGGACGGACGAACTGGAGGGTGTCGTAGATGGCGGTGAGGGCGGTGAACGAGCCGCCCGGCGAGTTGATGTAGATGAGGATGTCGCGATCGGGGTCGTTGGACTCCAGCACGATCAACTGCGCGATGACGTCATTGGCCACGACGTCGTCGATGGGCGCGCCGAGGAAGATGATGCGTTCCTCGAACATCTTGTTGTACGGGTTCGACTCCTTGATGCCGTAGTTCGTCCGCTCGACGAACGAGGGCAGCACGTAGCGCGACTGCGGCAAGTGCAGCCCGCCGGCGCCGGCCGGGGTGACGAGTTCACTCATGTCAATTCCTCTCAGGCCGGTGCCGGGCCGGAGCCATTGGGCACCTGGGCAACGCGGCTGACGACGTGGTCGACGAAGCCGTATTCGAGCGCCTGCTGGGCCGTGAACCAGCGGTCGCGGTCCGAGTCGGCCTGCACCTGATCCACCGACTGGCCGGTGTGCTCGGCGATCAGCTGGGCCATCTCGCTCTTCACGAAACGCAACTGCTCGGCCTGGATCGCGATGTCGGCGGCGGTACCGCCGATGCCGGCCGAGGGCTGGTGCATCAGGATGCGCGAGTGCGGCAGCGCGTACCGCTTGCCGCTGGCGCCGGCCGAGAGCAGGAACTGCCCCATCGACGCCGCGAGGCCCATCGCGTAGGTGGCGACGTCGCAATCAACGAACTGCATGGTGTCGAAGATGGCCATGCCCGCGGTGACCGAACCGCCCGGGGAGTTGATGTAGAGGCTGATGTCGCGGCCCGGGTCCTCGGCCGAGAGGAGCAAGAGCTGGGCACAGATCTGGTTGGCGATCGTGTCATCGACCTGCTGGCCCAAGAAGATGATCCGCTCGCGCAGCAGCCGGTCGTAGACGGAGTCGTTCAGCGTCATACCGGCGCCCGGCGAGCGCATCTCGGTGGCGCGCGTCGGTAGCGGATCGAAACTGCTCACGGGACGGGACCTTCCTTCGTGTTCGGTCATGTCTTCGACCCTAACGAAGCGCAGGCCGCCGGGACTCCCCGTATCGGCCCGCGTTCGCTCAGGGCGTCACGCGAGCTGGTCAGCCCTCGTCCTCGTCGGAGTAGTCGTCGTCGGCCCCCGCGCCCTCGGCGATCTCGGCGAGCGACGGGCCGCCCGCCTGCGCGGCGAGGTCGACGGTGTTCCCGGACGCGTCCGTGACCACCGCGGTCTCGAGTACGCCGGCCAGCGCCTTGTTGCGGCGGATGTCGGCGACGAGCATCGGCAGGTTGCCGGCCTGGATGACCTGGTTGGCGAACTCCTGCGGAGGCATCTGGTAGCTCGCAGCCTGCCGGACGAGGTACTCAGTTAGTTCGGAGTCGCCGATCTGCACCTCGGTGCGGTCGGCGATCGCGTCCAGGATGAACTGCGCACGCACGGACTTCTCGGCGCTTTCGCGCATCTCGGCGTCGAATTCCTCGCGCGTCTTGCCCTGCGACTCGAGGTAGCGCTCGAACAGGGAGTCGTCGTGGCCCAGCGAGTGGACGATGTCGTGCTGGCGATAGTCGACCTCGGAGGTCACCGCCGATTCCGGCAGCGGGAACTCGACGGTGTCGATGAGGTGCTCGAGCAGGTGGTCGCGGGCCTGGGCACCCTGCTCCATGACCCGCACCCGTCCGAGGCGGGTGCGCAGGTCGTCCGTCAGCTCGGCCACGGTGTCGAACTCGCTGGCGAGCTGGGCGAAGTCGTCATCGATCTCGGGCAGCTCCTTGACCTTGACGGACTTGACCGTGGCGGTCACCTCCGCCTCGGAACCGGCATGGTCGCCCTGGCGCAGCGTGGTGGTGAAGCTCGCGCTCTCGCCCGCCGACTTGCCGGTCACGGCCTCGTCCAACCCGTCGACCAGATCATCGGAGCCGACGACGTAGGACAGCCCCTTGGCCGCTCCGCCCTCGACCTCTTCGCCCTCCACCATCGAGACGAGGTCGATCGAGACGTAGTCGCCCTCGGCGGCCGGGCGGTCGACGCCCTTCAGGGTGCCGAAGCGCTCGCGCAGCTCCTCGAGCTGCTCGTCGACGTCGGCATCGGTGACCGCGGCGTCCTCGACCGCCACGGCGATGCCGTCCAACTCCGGCAGCGCGATCTCGGGACGGACGTCGACCTCGGCGGTGAAGCTCAATGACGTGCCGTCGTCCAGATTGGTGATGTCGATGTCCGGCTGGCCCAGCGGGCGCAGCTCATGCTCACGGGCGGCCTCGCCGTACAGGCGGGGCAGGGCCTCGTTGACTGCTTCCTGAAGGACGGTGCCGCGGCCGACGCGCTGGTCGATGATGCGGGACGGCACCTTGCCCGGGCGAAAGCCCGGAACCCGGACCTGCTGCGACAGGGCCTTGTACGCGCTGTCCAGGCTCGGCTTGAGGTCGTCGAAGGGCACCTCGACGGCGAGCCGAACTCTGGTCGGGCTCAGGTTCTCGACGGTGCTCTTCACGTGCTGCTGCTCCTCGGTAGCGACGGGCGGATCCAGGGTTGTTCGGAAGGCTCGGTCGGTCGGGGTGGCGGGATTCGAACCCACGGCCCCTCGCTCCCAAATCATTCCTGGAGCGTCGAGCCAGTGTATGCCGCCCGGCTTATGGGGCCTGGGTCCGGTCGTCGTGCATCCCAGACGGCCCGCTTGCGCCGGCCCGGACGATTCCGCGGCTCATCACCGCCAAGCGCGTCTACTCGCCCCGCCGGGGCCACGTCGATTTCGCCCTCCGACCGGTGGCCCTCAGCTCGCCGAGGCTGCCGCGGTCAGAATCGGTGCCAGAACCGCGACCGGCCTGCCCCAATCGGTGATCTCGATCGTCTCACCGCGCTCAACGAGACGTTCCGGGTAGGCACTCGGGGCGGCGATGGTCGGACGCCTCGGCGCTGATCCATTGTCATCGTTCGGTGCTTCCGGCCGTGGTGGGGTTGCCGGCTTCGGCGGCGCGTTCGTCCTTGCGCAGCAGCTCGGTCAGCAGGTCGGCCGCCGCGTTCTTCGGCGGCATCTCGGCGATCGTCAACGCTGTCTCGGTCCGCTGGATGCCGTCGATCTGCCACACGCGGTTCATGAGCAGGTCGCGTAAGTGGGTGTGGTCGCGCACCCGGGCCCGCACGATCATGTCGACGTCGCCGGTGACGAGCAGGACGTCCTCCACCTCCGGGATCGTCATGAGCTGGCTCATGATCAGCCCCTGTTCGTGGCCGTGCTCGGCGGTGATGGTCAGCAGGACAGTGGTGGGTACGCCGAGCGCCGCCCAATCGACGCGGACCGCGTAGCCACGGATCACGCCGGTTCGTTCGAGACGGGCCAGCCGCTCGCCCACGGCGGGGGCGGACATGCCCAGCTCGCGGGCGAGGCTGCGCTGAGACTGACGGGCGTCAAGGCTGAGGGCGTGCAGTAGCCGCAGGTCGATCTGGTCGACGGCCGCCGGCTCCGACGGCGTAGCCGCGTAGCGCGCGATCGAGCGCAAGGAGGTCCCGCTCGGCCCGATGGATCGTGGCGACACCCGGAGGTTCCCTTCTTCGACGCCGAGCACGGACGCGGCAGATTCGACCCAGTAAGGCGTAGGTGGCCCGGGACCTTACCTATGTAAAGTGTTGACACCGAGTTTCAGGCTGCATGTAAGGTCTTGTCAAGGCGTCATTACCCATTGAGCGGCGCCGAGGCGAAGGAGCGGTGCCAATGCAGGGCGCAAGCGGGGCGGCGGTCGGCAACGAAGGCGCGGTCTGGCAGCGGCGCATGTCCCGCCGAACGGCGGGCCAGGACGGCTTCCTCACCGGCATCCTCGCCCTCGCCAACGCCCAGGGCGTGATCAACTTCTCCGGGGGGTTCCCGGCACCGGAGCTCTTTCCCACGGAGACGGTCGGCCGGATCGTCACCGACCTGCTGACCCACGACGCGCAGGTAGCGCTGCAGTACGCGCCGAGCGAGGGCATCGCCTCGGTGCGCGAGGCGATCCGTGATCTGCTGGCTCGGACCGACGGTCATCGTCCCGCCGAGGACGAGCTGATGATCACCAGCGGCGGCATCGACGCGGTGACACTCATCGGCAAAAGCATGCTCGACGCGGGCGACATCGTGGCGGTCGAGGAGCCCACCTACCTCGGCGCCGTGTCCGGCTTCGCCGGCTTCGACGCCGCCATGCACGGCGTCGCGATGGACGACGAGGGGATGCAGGTGGCCAGGCTGGCCGAGCTCATCAACAGCGGTGTCGTGCCCAAGCTCGTCTACACCATCCCCGAGTACCAGAACCCGACCGGTCGCGTGATGTCCCTACGCCGGCGGCATGAACTCGTCGACCTCTGCCGGACACACGGCGTGCTGATCGTCGAGGATGTCGCCTACCGCGAACTCGGTTTCTACGACGACCGGCTACCGTGCCTGCTCTCGCTCGGCCCTGATGTTGTGATGCAGATGGGCACGTTCTCGAAGACGATCTTTCCCGGTATCCGCCTCGGTTGGGCGGCGGCGCCGGCCGAGGTCGTCTCCCAGCTCGTCGTGGCCAAGCAGAACTCCGACCAGTGCGCCGGCGCGCTCGGCCAGCGGATCGTCGAGGCTTTCCTGCGCGGCGGCCATCTGCCGGCGCAACTCGAGCGCGAGCGCGCCCTCTACCGGTCACGGGGCGAGGCGATCGACGCGGCGTTGCGGCGGCACATGCCGGCCGACGCCACGTGGACCGTCCCACGCGGCGGTTTCTTTACCTGGCTGCGGCTGCCGGGCATCGACACCGTCCAGCTCTCAGCGGTGACCACGGCCGCCGACGTGGCCTTCGTCCCGGGCGCGCCGTTCTTCGCCAACGACGTGCAGCACGACTACCTGCGCCTGTCCTACAGCCGAGCGACGATCGAGGAGATCGACACCGGTATCGCCCGGCTGGCCCGCGCCGCCGACTCGCTGCGCACGCCCTGATCTCCCGCGGTCCTCCCCATCGCACGATTCCGGACGAAAGGTCAGCCATGAGCGGCAGCCACGCACAGCACTTCAGCCTCGAGGGTGCCGGGAAGCCGACGGCGCCCGGCGTCTTCGTCGACGCCAGCACGATTCCGGGCGTCGAGTTCGTTCCGGGGCTGCGCTTCCAACCCACGCTGGGGCAAAACTCGCTGGCCAATCTGGTGACCTTCGAGCCGCACGCCGAGGCGCCGATGCACGTGCATGTCGAGGAGCAGGTCATCGTGGTCCTCGATGGTGCTTTCGAGTTCACCATCGATGGTGAAACCCGGACCATGCGCCGCGGCGACATCGCCGTCGTGCCGCCGTGGGTGCCGCACGGTGCGATCGCGGGCGAGGAGGGCTGCGTCGAGGTGGACGTGTTCAGCCCGCCCCGCACGACCCTGCTCGAGCACGCCGCCCGGGCCGCGGTCGACGAGCAGGCCTGATGGATCTCGGCCTGCAGGGGCGCCACGCCGTGGTGACGGGCGGCTCGAAGGGTATTGGGCTAGCCACGGCGCAGGAACTCGTCGCCGAGGGCGCAACTGTCGCGATCTGCTCGCGCAACGCCGACGAGCTCGATGCCGCGGCCAAGGCGATCGGCTCCGAGCACGTCTTCACCCAGGTCGCCGACGTCACTGCGCCGGATCAGGTCACCGCCTTCATCGACGCCGCGGCGCGAGCCCTCGGCGGTCTTGACATCCTGGTCAACAACGCCGGCGGAGCCCGCCCCGGCAATTTCGAGACGCTGTCCGATGACGACTGGCACGCCGACCTCGACGTCAAGCTGTTCTCCCAGATCCGCTGCGTGCGCGCCGCGCTGCCGCATCTGCGGCGCAGCGACGCTGCCCGCGTGATCAACATCAACGCGGTGTACGCGAAGTACCCCGATCCGGCGTTCTTCGCCACGACGGTGAACCGCGCGGCGTGCCTGAACCTCAACAAGGCGCTCGCCGCTGAGTTCGGGGCCG
>JAVHVH010000231.1:0-28230 GCA_032160665.1 Pseudonocardiales bacterium | reverse complement strand
ACTCGTCCATGTTCGCCTTCGCGAGGACGATCGCTCCGGCCGCTCGCAGCCGCGCCACCACGGTTGCGTCGGTTGGCGGACGGTCGTTGGCGTAGTTGGCGATTGCGCCGCTGGTGGTGCGCATGTCTCGTGTGTTGTATTGGTCCTTAATGGCGAACACGACGCCCGTCAGCGGGCCGAGCTTTCCGGTTCGCGCGAACGCCGCGTCCTCCTCGGCCGCCGTCTGGAGCGCGTCGGGCATGCTCGGGTTGTTGTCGACGGCGTCGGTCTGGCTGCGGGCGTAGTGGTCGCTGAAGCCCCATGCCGCGCGTGTCGCCGGGCGCAGGTTGAGCGTCATCAGCGCGTTGACCTTGCCCGCGTTGGGGATCATCTCGACATGGCCGAGCGGGCCGTTGGGCTGGCTCACGCAGGTGCCGTTGTACGCCTTGATGCGCTGCAGGTAGTCGTCGACAACCTGGGTGAAAGTCACCTTGTGGTGGAGGATCGCGTCTTGGATCTCGGGGATACTGGCCTCGTCGATGGCGAAGCCGCCGTAGTTATCTCGGGCCGGACCGGGTGGCGGTCCGTAGCCGTACGAGCGGCCGCCTGCCGGCGTCGCCGAGTGTCCTGGTAGGGCACCGGCACCCACCGGCGACACGGTCAGAAGCACAGCGGCCACCATAAGTCCGCTCGCCAGCCGTCGAGCCCTGAAGCGGTGGCGCGCATGGCCTGCAGCTTGGGGTCGCATCTGATGCGGGTTCAAAGACGTTCTCCTGTCGCACGTTTCCCACCCGGCGGAGCGCAGGGTGGCTGCGCAGCTGGCTACGCGAAGGCAGGTTTAGCGACGGAAGATTGCGGGCGCCCACTTTGACCGTTTCGGCTGAGTAACGTCGGAGGCTGCATCAGTGTCATCGCCGCCGGGCTTTCGGGTGCCGCGGCGTTCAACCAGCTGCTCCACCCCGTCGTGGCCTCGCCAATCTCGTGCGCTGGCGGCACGTCGGCGGTGCCTACAGACGACGGGTACGCGAACGTCGACCGGCACATAACCGTATGCGGACCTTTAGCGGACTAGAGCTTGTGACGGCGCGTCGCAGCTGGCGCGCAGCACCGCTACAGCCCAGCAAATGCGGCGATTTTCGAGTGCCCCCGGCAGGATTCGAACCTGCGACGCCCGGCTTAGGAGTCCGGCGCTCTATCCCCTGAGCTACGAGGGCCACTTGCCGACTCGACGCAGCCGACACTGAGCGATTCCACCCTAGTGGGACTCAGGAGCCGGTCGGCACGTCGAGAGTCGCGGGCGAGGACAACGTCAGCGTGCTGCCAACGGGCGCAGCCGAGCGGTAGCGGGCATCGACCGAGTCGATCACAAGGGCGACGTGATGGCCGGTCGCCACCGTCCACGACGTCGGGCCCAATGGAATTGTCAGCGGGGAACCGGAAGTCGCAAACGTGTACGGCGCGAACGTCATCAGACTGGCGTTGCCGGCCCCGTCCACGTCATACATGTAGGCGTAGAGCGTGCCCGGACCGGCCGAAGACGTCGCGGTCACGTGCAACGTGGGCCGACCGGATATCAACAGTGGCTGCGTGCGGGGTGCGCCGTTCCAAACGAAGGCCTGCGCCGGCGCGATCGACCCGATCGAGATCCGGGGCGGTTGGTACGGATTCGGTGCGGCGTAGATAGCCGGTCCGCTGCCGGCCACCGTGTCGGTGCCGGTCGTCACGCTGTGGGTCCACGGCGAAGCGCCCGAGGTCACAACGTTCCCTGGCGCATCGGGAGCACCGAGCTCGACGGCGGTGGAGGCGACGGGCCAGGTGCGGTAGCCATGCCACGTCCGCGTTGCAATGTCCTGCAACTGGATCGGATCGGCGTTGTCGATGCCGTTGTGGGTCCCGCGCAAGTAGTGGTCCACCCAGTCGAGGGCGTCGTCGAGGGTCTTGTCGGGCTTACCCGACAGTGCCGCGAACTCCGGGCCCCCGTGATCGCCGGGCGCCAGTTGCAGCCGCTTGGGGGTCGTGAGCTCGTTGAAGAACGGCACCATGTTTGCCGGATAGAGCAACGAGTCCTCGAACGGGTTGGCGATCATGATTGCAGGATCGTTCTTGTCGAGCTGCGCGATCGACGCGTCCGCGGAGCGAGTCGGCGACAACGCGGCGAGCAACGACGCGGCGTCGGGCGACAGCACGCTGAGGGCAAGGGCGTCGACCTGGCTGGTCAGCTTGCCCGCCGCGAGGTCGGCCGAGAGCAGGATGCGTAGCGCGGCCACATTGGGCGTACCCGACGGGGCGAACGCGGCGGCCATGTCGCTCCACCCGCTCATGGCAACCACCGCCCGGATCCGGGCGTCCTTCGCCGCCGCGAGCAGCGACATGACCGCGCCGTACGAGATTCCGACGGAGGCGATCTTCGTACTGGACGCGGGCGTGTGCTCCAACGCCCAGGTGATGACGGTGCTGACGTCGGCCTGCGTCGCCTCGCCGGCAAGATCGATCGAACCGCCTGAGCCGCCGAAGCCGCGTTGGCCGTAGGCGACCACCTCATATCCGGACGCGGCGAATCGACGGGCGATCTGGGTGTACTGCCCAGGGCCCTGCCCCCAGCTCGCGGGCATCACGACGAGCGGGTACGGGCCGTGGCCCTTCGGTGTGAGCACCTGCGCGACAAGGGTGACGCCGTCCGTCGCCGGGATCCGGACCGGGACGTTCGACGCGCCGCCGGGCACCGTGGACGGTGCGGGGATCGGTTCTGTGGGCAGGTCGTTCCCCCGAAACGTCACGAGACCGAGGGCGACCGCGAGCAGCAAAACGAGTGCGCCGACCGCCGCGTTCCGCCACGGCGAGCTCCGTTTTGGCATGGTGTACCCATCATGCCGATGCTGTATGAGAACGGCATTTCCGGGGCGGTCAGTGCGCCCAGCGGGAGCCGAGCACGGCAGACGACAGCGGGCCGCCGGAGTCCATCCGGCGGCCCGCTGCCTGTGAACTCAGCTCAGCGTGAGCGCGGTGTCGTCCACGAAGAACGACGTCTGGAGCGACGAGTCCTCCGTCCCGGTCCACTTGATCGTCACCGTCTGACCTGCGTAGGAGGAAAGGCTGACGGTGCGCTGGGCGTACGCGCCCTTGTTGAGGTTGGAGAACGACTGCTGCGAGGTGCCGTTCACGGTCACCGTCAGCTTGTCGTACGCCGTCGTGGTGGTGGTCTCGCTGCTGGTGATGCTCAGGTAGTACGTCAGCGAGGCCGCGCACCCGGCCGGAATCGTCACCGTCTGCGTGATCGAGTCGGTGTGCGTCGAGCCGTACCCGTCCAGCCAGGAGTAACCCGTGCCGGCATGCGCATGGGCGCCGTCGGTGTTAATCACCCCGGACGTGGCTGTCCAGCCGGTCGACCCGGACTCGAAGCCGGGATTGGTCAGCTTCTGCCCGCTGCAGCCGCCGCCACCGCTGGTACTGATCACCCACGAGAAGGTCGCGCTGCCGGACGCGTTCGTGCTGTCCTTCGCGGTGACGGTCGTGCTGAACGTCCCCGCCGTGGACGGCGTGCCCGAGATCAGACCGGTGGAGGCATTGATCGACAGGCCGGTGGGCAGACCGGTGGCGCTGTAGGTGAGGGCCAGGCCGCCGGAATCGGACGCACTGATCTGGAGGCTCTTCGGCGTGCCCACCGTGCCGGTCTGGCTACCCGGGTTGGTGACGGTCACCGTGTTGCCGGTGCCGCCGCCGCCGACGATTGGGTGCGTGATCGCGCAGTTGTTGGTGTCGTTGGACCAAGACGCCTGCTGGGCGAACGTGCCGGTGCTGAACGTGATGTTGGCCGCGCCGCCGGTCGAGCCGGCCGCGATCCAGGCGCACTCGTCAGAGTTCTCCTGGCCGTTGTACGTGCTGCCGGTGTGGTTCGTCCAACCGCCGGCCGGATTCTGGTCCGACATCATCTCCTGCCACTCGTGGCCGAGAGTCATCGTGTAGCCGTCCAGCTTGCCGTTGGTGCTTCCGTTGACGAAGCCGACGCCGCAACCCGCGCCGGAGTCGATGTTGTACGGCTGGTTGCTGAAGGCGATGTCGCCGTAGGGGGAGGAGACGCCGACGTCACCGTTCCAGTCGTGCCACGCGCAGTACTGGCCCTGGTAGTTGTCGGGGTTCGTGCCCTTGGGCGAGAGGATCACGTAGTAGGCGTAGCGGTTCGACGCCGCCGTGGTGTTGCCGAAGTGCGCTGCTGCGCTGACCGATTCGGAGCCCAGTTGGGCGGCCGTCGCCACGGACGGGGAGGCCTTGGAGTTGTCGTACCAGACGCCGGAGAGCACGCCGCCGGCCTGGTACGGGATGAACGCGGCGTTACTCGGGCAGCTGACTGCTCCGGTGGCCACGTTCGGGCCGTCGCACCATTGCGTGAGATCGGCCGACCACAGCTCGTTGTTGGTGCCGATGCCCTTGAACATGTTCTGCGCGGCCTGGGCGGCGCCGTTCGGGTCGCCGGAGAAGCTGCTGATGCCGTTGGTGGTCGTCTGAGTGCCCCATTGGGTGCCGTAGAAGACGAGGTACACCTTCGAGTGGCCACTCTGGACGCCGATGCCGTTGACCCCGCCGCCGTAGGACAACGTGCGAGTGCCGGTTGCGGCGGCCGCGCCGGGGTGCGCCTTGGCCCAGGACTTCATCTTCGCGTTGACGGCCTGGGTGGGCATGACACCGTGCCGGTACGAGTGGCCGTAGGCAGGGGAGTAGGGGTTGCTTACTCCGCCGCCCGGCGTCGCACCGGCCACTGCGGGGACGGTCAGCGTGGCGAGGGTGGCCGCGCCGGCCGCAACGAGGACTACGAGTCCTCGACTGCCAATCTTCACTACAACCTCCTGGGCTGTGTTGACGGCTCGACGCATTTGTCGGCCGCGTGCACATTAGAGCGCCTTGAGAGGGCTTAGGAGTCGGCTAAGTAGCAGGTTGTGCCGTGGCAGCAAGTTACGGTGCGTAGGCGATTACTACGCTGCAGTCATGACCGCTGACCCGACTCGACCGCCGGCGCTGACGCACGTCGATGAGTCCGGCGCCGCCCGCATGGTCGACGTGTCGGCCAAGTCGGTCACGGTGCGGGTCGCGCGCGCGGCCGGCCGGTTCGTCACCACGCCACTGGTGATCGACCTGCTGCGCCGCGACGGCCTGCCCAAGGGCGACGCGTTGGCGGTGGCGCGGATCGCTGGCATTGCTGGCGCGAAGCGAACCCCGGACCTTGTGCCGCTGTGCCACCCGGTCGCGCTGCATGGGGTGACGGTCGACCTCGAGTTGCAGGACGACGCGGTCGAGATCATCGCGACGACCCGCACGGCGGACCGGACCGGCGTCGAGATGGAAGCGCTCACCTCGGTCGTGGTGACCGGCCTCGCGCTCTACGACATGATCAAGGCTGTGGATCGTTCGGCCCGCCTTACCGACGTCCGCCTGCTAGAGAAGTCAGGCGGACGGTCCGGGAACTGGAACAGCGAGGACGCAACGTGAAGGCTGCGGTCATCACCTGCTCGAACCGTTCGGCTACCGGCGAGCGTGCCGACGACAGCGGGGACCTGCTCGAGACGACGCTGCGGCACGAGGGTCACGACGTCGTGTTGCGCCGGATCGTCCCGGACCGCATCGAGGCGATCCGCGGCGCGGTGCAGGACGCGCTCGCCGCGGGGGCGAACGCGGTGTTGACGACCGGAGGCACTGGCCTGACGCCGACCGACGTCACCCCGGAGGCCATCCAGCCGATGCTCGAGCGCGAAGTCCCGGGCATTGCCGAAGCCTTGCGTTCGGTGTCGCGCGAAACCGTGCCGACGTCGGTGCTCTCGCGTGGAGTGGCGGGGACGATCGGCGCCGCACTCGTCGTCACCCTGCCCGGGTCGCCCGGTGGCGTGCGAGACGGAATGATGGTGCTGATCCCGCTGCTCGAGCACGCGGTTGACCAGCTCGGCGGTGGCGACCATCGGCCTGGGGGCGGAACGTGACTGGCGGGCAGGCGCCCGGCGCAGATGTGCACGGCGTCGTTCGCATCGCGCGGATCTCCGCCGAACCGCTCGGGACCACGGACCATGAGGCTGCGGTCGACGACGTGCGCGCAGGCGCCCGCGTGGTGTTCTGCGGTGTCGTGCGCGAGCACGATCACGGCCGCGGCGTCGTCGAGCTGGAGTATCAGGGGCATCCCAGCGCCGAGCAGGTGCTGACCGAAATCGCCGAGCGGTTCGCGGCTGAGCCCGACGTGCTCGCGCTGGCGGTCAGTCACCGTGTCGGAGTGCTCGCCGTGGGCGACGTCGCGCTGGTTGCCGCCGTGTCGACCGCGCACCGTCAAGAGGCCTTCGACGTATGCGCTCGGCTCGTCGAAGAGGTCAAGTCACGGCTGCCGATCTGGAAGCGTCAGGTCTTCACCGACGGCACCGACGAGTGGGTCAACTGCCCGTGACGCGACGGACCTACTTGTCCTTCTCGCGGTCGAGTGTCTGTTCGATCTTGGACGACACGGACGAGATCTTGTCCGAGTACTTCCCGCCCGTCGCCTTGTCGATCTGCTCGGCGGCGACGCTGACACCTTGGGCGGCCAGTTCGGCGGCCTTCTCGATCAACGGTCCCGCCTTCTCGGCGAGCTCGCCGGCGACCTCCTTGGCCTTCTCGATGGCCGGGCCGGCGGCCTGTGCGGCCTGACCGGCCAGTTCGCTTGCCTTTTCGGTGATCTTGCTCGGTTCGACCATGGCTCGTGCCTCCGGGGTGGGGTCGGGCTGGTTCGATTTCATCCAAGCACTTCGCTCCGAGGTCGGCACACTGGTCCCATGACCCGAGACGCCGACCACTCGCCGCCACCCGGCCGTCGGGCTACCCGCCCGGACCCGGACCGCAGCGACGACGGGGCCCCCGTGCTGCCGTCGGTCTCCAGCGACGAGGTCGACCTCGGATGGGGGGACGAGCCGAGCGGCCGCGACGAGGACTGGTACCGCCGCGAACGACCACCCCATCACGAGTCATAGCGCAGGAGGCCTGTCAGACGCTCTGCTTGGCCAGCAGATCGCGGATCTGTTCAAGGAGTTGGATGTCCTCGGACTTCGGAGCAGGGTCGGGTTCGCCGGTCGCCAGCTTCCTGGCGCGACGCTGCTGAATCTTGTTCATCGGCACGACGAACAGGAAGTACACGACCGCGGCCGTGATCAGGAAGACGATGATCGCGTTGATGATCGCCGAGACATTGATGAAGGTGGACTTGCCGAGGACGTCGGCGGCGGCGCCGTGCTCCACCCCAGCCGTGTGCTTGAGAGAGAAGCCGAGGCCGTTGGTGTTCTTCCCGCCCGCGGCATTGACCAGCGGCGTCACGATCGACGACACGAAGGTGCTCACCACCGCGGCGAACGCGGTGCCGATGACCACTGCGATGGCCAGATCGACGACGTTGCCGCGCATGATGAACTCTTTGAAACCTTTGAGCATGCCAGCCTCCGTGAGGTCCGCCGCGCGCCGGCGATCCCTGCCGCCGACGTCGGAAGCCTAGGGTGGGTCGCCGAGCACGGCGAACACCCGCGACGATCTGAGCCGGGCAATGCGGGTCGCGGTTTCCCGCGGAACCGCCACGACGATCTCGGTCGCGGCCGTGCCGACGCCGTCACCCGGATCGGCCAGCACGGCGAGCACGACGGCGCGCGTCACGACGACCGTCACGTCCGTCGAGGAATTGGTATCGGTGCCAGCGCCCGTGCCGGCCCACTCCGACCGACGCGGGGTGGCCAGCACGCTGACCCGGTCGCCGGGATGGATGAGGTCGGCGAGATGTGCGTCGTCGACCGCGATCGGCGCGGCGACGGAGTTGTCGTCGAGGCCGGTCGTCAGGTCGCGTCCAAGAAGACGGGTCGACGTGATCGCCTCGTCCGCGGCGATTGGACCGGCCAACCGGCGCCCGACCACCTCGTTGGGGCTGGCCCGGGCGGCGCCGGGACGTACCCGCGCCGGCCATTGCCGCACGACGACGTCGTGACCGATGAGGACATGCCCCGCCGGCAACGCCCGAACTGCCACGACGACCGGTGCGGTTGAGCCCTTCGCGGTCGCGTCGCGCCGGGCACTCACCGCACTGCTCACCGCCAGGGTGACGCAGATACCGGCGGCGCACAGACGGGGCCAGCGACCGAGGCGGGGCAGCCGCCGACGCAGCGAACGGAACATGCCGCCACGCTAGGAGCCAGGACAGGTCCGCCGTGGTTCGCGGAAAGATCTGTGGACGGCCGGACGCGCTGTGGACGGCGCAGGACGCAATGTCAGGCGGCTGTGCTCCGGCCGGTCGCGCTCAGGAGGACGCGGCCGCCTTGCCGTTGGCGGTCGAACCGGAACCGGCCGCGGCTGAGCTGCTCGACGATGACTTGGCCGCCGCCGACCCGGAAGACTCCTTCGACGAGGACGACGAGGACGAGTCCGACGATGACGAACCCGAGGATGACGAATCCGAGGATGACGACGAGTCGGAGCTCGACGAAGTGCTCGACGCGGCGGCGTCACTCGACGCCTTGCCGTTCCCATTCGCGGCCGCGGCCGCGGCCCGGCTGTCGGTGCGGTAGAAACCCGAGCCCTTGAAAACGACGCCCACGGCGGAGAAGACCTTGCGCACCACCCCGCCGCACACCGGGCATTCGCTCGCCGCGGGATCGGTGAACGACTGGACGAGCTCGAAGCGTTCCCCACAGTCCGGGTTGGTGCACGCGTACTGATAGGTGGGCATGACCGAGTTCCTCCGACGGACCGAGAGCGGCGCCGCAACCCGAGCTGGGCTGGCACTCCAACGCTACGACTGCTAACTATAGTCGGCGACTTCGGTATTCCGCCCGACCCGGGCCCACCCGGCCGGCGTGACCACTTCAGACACGGGCCGATCCCACGGATCGCGCGGCAACCGGGCTACCAGCTCGCCGTCGAAGAGGAGGGCGACGAGTCGCGCTCCCGGGGCGCACCGCGCCAACGCCCGGTCATAGGAGCCGCCGCCGCGACCGAGCCGGGTCCCGTCGGCAGCGACCGCCAACGCCGGGACGAGGGCGAGCCCCGCCGCGGCGATCGCCACGCGGCCCAACATCGGGCCCACTCCGTCCGCCGTCCACTGCGCCCAGTCGAGGTCGCGATCGGGCATGGTCACCGGCACCAGCACCCGCACCCCGCGCCCATGCAGGGCGGCCAGCAACTCGGTCGAACCCGGCTCGGTGCGGAGCGGTTCGTACGCCGCCACGCAGTCCGCGCCCGCCAGCCCATCGAGCACGAGGTCTCGGAGCGCGGCTCGGTCCACGTCGCGTTCCGCCTGTGGGCGTGCCGCCCGCGCGCGCGTCAGCTCGGCGCGCAACCGGTCCTTCTCGGCTGCCGTGTCCTCGACGCCATCGCCACCGCCCATCGGTCCATTCTGGCCCCGTTAGGCTCGCGGGATGACAAACCCGCGCGTCCGCAAGGCGTTGATTCCGGCAGCCGGGCGGGGCACCCGGTTCCTGCCGCTGACCAAGGCCGTCCCCAAGGAACTCGCGCCGATCGTCACGACGCCAGCCATCGAACTGGTCGTCGCCGAGGCAGCCGGAGTGGGCATCACCGAGGTGTTGCTGGTTGTCAGTCCCGGCAAGCGGGCGATCGCCGAGTACTTCGAGCGCGACCCGGAACTCGAGTCATTCCTGGAGGAGAGCGGCGACTCCGCCCCGCTCGCCAGCATCCGTCGAATCAGTGATCTCGCCACCTACAGCTTCGCCGAGCAGAAGCAGCCTCGCGGACTCGGTCACGCGGTCGGCCACGGTGCGGAGTTCGCGGCGGGTGAACCGTTGGCCGTCCTGCTGCCCGACGACCTCATCGACGACCGGGACACGCTGCTGGAGACGATGCTCGAGGTCCACGCCGAGCACGGCGGGATCGTCATCGGCCTGATCGACGTCCCGCGCCAGGACATCAGCAAGTACGGCAGCGTCGCGCTCACGCCTGGTACCGACCCCGGCTCGGACGTCGTCGGCATCGCGGAGCTGGTGGAGAAACCGCCGGCGGAAACCGCGCCCAGCACGCTGGCCATCATCGGGCGCTACGTCCTGCCGCCCGAGATCTTCGACGCTCTACGCACCACCGAGCCCGGCGCCAAAGGCGAGATCCAGCTGACCGACGCGATGCAGCAGCTCGCACACGCGGGCGTCCCGGTGCACGGCGTCGTGTTCCGTGGCCGCCGGTACGACACCGGCAACGCCCTGGACTACATGAAGTCGGCGGTTCAGATCGCCGGTCGACATCCCGACATCGGAGCCGACTTCCGGGCATGGTTGCGGGAGTATGAGCCCGAGGACGACTGACCGCGCATGACCGTCCCCGGGACCGCCCGGCATCGACACCGAGGAGACGCGCTCGTGGCTGACGACGATCGCCTACGGACGGTCGACGAGCACTTGGCCACCGTGCTCGACGGCATCGGGACCATCGACCCGATCGAACTGACCCTGCTCGACGCACAGGGCCTCTTGCTGGCCGAGGACGTCACGTCCGACTTCCCCCTGCCGAGCTTCGACAACTCCGCGATGGACGGCTACGCGCTCCGCGCCATCGACACGCGCGACGCGACGCCAGACGTGCCCGCCCACCTGCAGGTGGTCGGCGACATCGCCGCCGGAGCCTCGTCGCGGTCTGGCATGGGACCCGGGCTGGCAATGCGGATCATGACGGGCGCACCGATCCCGGCCGGTGCCGATGCCGTCATCCCGCTCGAGGACACCGATCGCGGCCTGGCCCGCGTCGGCGTTCATCGCCCGGTACGGACCGGCGAGTGCCTGCGGCGCGCCGGTGAGGACCTGCCCGGTGGATCACCCGCGCTCGGCACCGGCGCCGCCCTCGGCCCGCAGCAGCTTGCCCTGCTCGCCGCGATCGGACGAGACCGCATCTTGGTTCGGCCGCGTCCTCGCGTAGTCATCCTGTCGACGGGCAGCGAGCTGATCGAGGTCGGTCATCGCCCCGCGTTCGGCGAGGTGATCGACTCGAACTCCTACATGATCGCGGCGGCAGCGAAGGACGCCGGCGCCGACGCCGTGCGCATCGGCATCGTGCCGGACGACCACGCCAAGCTCCTCGACACGCTCGAAAGCCAACTGCTGCGCGCCGACGTCCTGGTCACCAGCGGCGGGGTGAGCATGGGCGCGTTCGACGTCGTGAAGGAGGCGCTCACCGAGCTCGGCACTGTCGAGTTCACGAGGGTCGCCATGCAGCCCGGCAAGCCACAGGGCTTCGGGCACATCGGGGGCACCGTGCCGATCTTCTGCCTCCCGGGCAACCCGGTCAGCAGCCTGGTGTCCTTCGAGGCGTTCGTCCGTCCTGCGATCCGCAAGATGCTGGGCAAGCGCAGCCTGCAGCGGGCGACGGTTCAGGCGGTGGCCCTCGAAGGCGCGAAGAGCCCGCACGGCGTGCGGCAGTATCGCCGCGGCGTCCTGCACCGAGAGGCCTCGGGCGGGTACAGCGTCTCGTTCATCGGCGGACCGGGTTCGCACCTGATCGCGGCGCTCGCGCTGTCGAACTGCCTTGTCATCGTGGACGAAGAGACGACCGAGATCGCCCCGGGGTCCAAGGTGACGGTCATGCCGCTGCTGCTGTCCAACCGCTGAGCCGGCGCATGTCGAAGACGCCCGGCTGGCCCGCGACGCCGTCCGCCGGACCAGTCGTCTTGCGGCCGCCGCGGCTGCGCGATGCCCGGGTGTGGAGCGAGATCCGGCTGCGCAATGAGCAGTGGCTCGCGCCGTGGGAGCCGACCTCACCGCACGCGTGGGACGAGCGGAACTCGGTGACCGCCTGGCCGGCGCTGCATTCGGCACTGCGGTCCGCGGCGCGTAAGGGCGCGATGCTGCCGTTCATGATTACCTACGGCGGCCGGTTGGTCGGGCAGATGAACGTCTCCAACGTCGTGCACGGCGCGTTGCGCTCATGCACCGTCGGCTATTGGATCGACAACGTGATCGCCGGCCGCGGCATCACGCCTACGGCGCTGGCCGTAGCGATCGACCACTGCTTCGTCGCTGTCGGGCTGCACCGCGTCGAGGTGGACATCCGTCCCGAGAACCGGCCGAGCCTGCGTGTCGTCGAGAAGCTCGGGCTGCGCCGCGAGGGTTTCTACGAGCGCTTTCTCGACATCGACGGGGCGTGGCGCGACCACATCGCGTTCGCCGTGACGCAGGAGGAGTTGAACGGACGGAGCATGGTGTCGCGGCTGCGCGTGCTGCCCCCCGAGCCCTCGTGGCGCGGACGCCACTGAGTCGCCTCGGTTGGGTTTCTCAACCTCAGGTCGAGCTTCTTCTTCGACACGCCGTCCCACGTTCGGCGTCGGGGGCTCCTCCGTCACTAGCTTTGGCACAGTCGTGTTACTGGTGTGACTGGAGGTGCGGGATGCTGTCGCCATTCATGACGGTGCTCGTCCTCGTCGTCCTCTGGTTGATCGTCGTCGTCCCTATGGTGTTACGCCGCAATGACGCGCGCCGTCGCGAGCGGTCGATCGACGGGTTCGGTCGCGCGATGCGTGCTCTCGGCCGTCGGGCCGGGACGCCGGACGAAGCGCGCGCCGAGGTCTACGTCCCGCGCCAGCACCGTGCCCAGCTCGCGGCGCCAGCGCGCCGTCCCGTGCCCGCCGCCCAGGAGGCGCTGATGTACCCGCCCGACCGATCCGAACTGTCCGAGGCCCGGACCCAGATGCTGGCCCGGCGCCGGCGCTCGCTCGGCATCCTCGTCGGCGGCAGCTTGTTGTTCACTTTCGCGGCGCTGGTCATGGGTGGCGCGATGTGGCTGCTGGCCGCGCCGTTCCTGCTCGGGTTCAGCGGTTACGTGTTGTTCCTGCGTAACCAGGCGCTGCACGACCGTGCCCGCCGGGAGAACCGACAGCATCGTGCGGCCACCCGGCGACCGGCGAGCTACGACGCGACCGAGGAGATCGGGCGCTTCGAGCAGGCGCCGGAATCGGTCGTCCGGATCGACGACGACGACATCGAACTGCACAGCATGGACACGATCGACCTCACCGGGCTGTACACCGAAGAGGTCGCGGCGACGGCGTCGCAACGACGCGCGAGCTGACTCTCGGCGTGGTTGACATGGCGTTGTCGACCGCTGTGCCCCTGATACCCTGATCGACGGCCCGCTTCGGCGCGGCCACACCGGTTTTGGGGCTGTGGCGCAGTCCGGTAGCGCACCTCGTTCGCATCGAGGGGGTCAGGGGTTCGAATCCCCTCAGCTCCACTTTTGTCCCAGTATTTCTGGGCCATGTGGGCAAGCCCAAGACCGTGAGCGACGGCCTTGACCCTTGTTTGACCCCGACCGATTTTCTCGGCTGCAGCCGAGAACACCAAGAAACAAGGGTTCTATGGCGGTTTCGCCCGCGACTTCATCTGCGCCGACGGTGCCCGGCTCATGGCGGTGGCGCTGACAACGCGCCACTGGCGCGACCTGCTGCTGATGACGGACATGGTCAGCCCGGCCTCGGCGCTCGAGATTTCGCTCGGTGTCGACTTCTCGGTCGAGGACGACCGGTTTGAGTACCGCGAGGTGCTCGCCGGACTGTTCCAGAGATGGTTCGCGGCGCGGCCGGTCGACGACGTGTGTCGGGCCCTGTCCGCGACCTCGCTGGTCTGGTCGCGGTACCGCACGTTCGGCCAGGCCATGAGTCACCTGCAGACTTCGGAGGGTGCGAACCCGATCGTCTCGGTCCCTGGACCAGCTCGGAGTGGGTCCGTACCTGGCATCGGGCTCGCCGTTGCGGTTCACTTCGACGGGCGGCAGCGTCGAACCGGCCCCGACGCTCGGCGAACACACTCAAGCGGTGCTGGCTGACCTGCGCGGTCGGGCAGCCGCAGCCACCTCCAGCGTCCTCATCCCGTCCGTCCCCCCGATCAACTGAGTGGAGAAGCCTGTGGCGGCCCAGCCCTGTGTCATCGATGGCAAGTTCGTCGGTACCGACGACACCCTCGACGTGGTCGACCCGTCCACGCGCCAACTCTTGGATCGCACGGCGCGAGGTAGCGCTGAGCACGTCGACGCCGCGGTCGCCGCCGCGCGGGCCGCGGCCCCCGGCTGGCGCCGCACCCCGGCCCGCGAGCGGTCAGCGATCCTGCGGCGGATCGCGCAGGCCCTGCAGCGCGACCGAGAGGAGTTCGCGCTGCTGGAGAGCCGCGACACCGGCAAGCCCCTCACCCAGGCCCGCGCCGACGCCGATGTCGCGGCCCGCTACTTCGAGTACTACGCCAACACGCTGGAGGCCTTCTTCGGTCACAGCTACCCGGCCGACGGCGACTTCCGGGCCTTCACCCGGCACGAGCCGTTCGGCGTGACGGGCCACATCATCCCGTGGAACTACCCCCTGCAGATTGGCTGCCGCACCGTCGCGCCCGCGATCGCCGTCGGCAACTGCTCGGTCGTTAAGCCGGCCGAGGACGCGCCCCTGTCGGTCATCAAGCTGGCCCAGCTGGCCCTCGAAGCCGGTCTTCCGGCCGGCGTCCTCAACGTCGTCCCCGGCCTGGGCAGCGAGGCCGGCGCCTCACTGGCCGCCCACCCGGGCATCGACCACCTGTCCTTCACAGGCTCGGTGCCGGTCGGCTCGCTCGTGGCCAAAGCCGCAGCCGATAACGTCATCCCCGTAGCGCTTGAACTCGGCGGCAAGTCACCCAACATCGTCTTCGCTGATGCCGACCTCGACCGAGCGATGCCGGTGATCGTGAAATCGGTGATCCAGAACGCCGGACAAACCTGCTCGGCCGGATCACGCCTGCTGGTGCACGAAGACGTCCGCGATCAGGTGATCACGCGCATCACCGAGATGTTCGGCGCGCTCTCGATCGGAGCCGGCCCCGACGATCCCGACCTCGGACCGCTCATCTCGGCCAAGCAACTGACTCGCGTCACCGACATGGTGGCGCGGGCCGCGTCCGACGCGGCCCAGCACGGCGGCCCAGGGCGCATCGGCACACCCGAGGACGGCTACTACTTCCCACCGACCCTTTTCGCCGACGTCGACCCGGCCGCCGAGATTGCCCGCGACGAGGTGTTCGGGCCGGTAGTGGCCGCCACCACGTTCAGCACGCTGGAGCAAGCCATCGAGCTGGCGAACGGCACCGAGTACGGATTGATCAGCGCGGTGTGGACCCGCGACCTCGACATCGCGCACGTGATGGCCGAGGAGATCCAGGCTGGCCAGGTCTACGTCAACACCTACGGAGCTGGCGGCGGCGTCGAGTACGCCTTCGGGGGTGTGAAGAAGTCCGGGTACGGGCGCGAGAAGGGCTTCGAAGCGCTGGCCGCGTTCTCCCAGACCAAGACCGTTGTGCTCAAGGTCAATCGTTGAGCCCAGCGCGCGCTCCGAGCGACGAGAGCATCGAGGCCGCGGCCCACGGCGGGCTGTCGCTACTAGCAGGTGTCACGGTCGTCGACTTCACCCAGGCGCTGTCCGGTCCGTACTGCACGCTGATGCTCGCCGACCTCGGCGCCGACGTGATCAAGGTCGAGAATCCCGCACGGGGTGACGACTCGCGGCATTGGGGGCCGCCGTTTGTGGGACGAGACGCGGCGTATTTCATGTCGGTCAACCGCAACAAGCGCAGCGTCTCCCGAGATCTGAAGGACCCACACGATCTGGAGTCGGTGCTCGCACTGATCGCGGATGCGGATGTCGTCATCGAGAACTGGCGTCCCGGCACGGCCGCCCGGTTGGGTCTCGCCGCGCACCAGTTGCAACCGCTCAACCCTCGACTCGTGCATTGCTCGATCAGCGGGTTCGGCCAGGACCAGGGTCCTCGCTCGGGGTACGACCAGATTCTGCAAGGGACGAGCGGCGTTATGCGGATGACCGGCCCGCCCGGAGAGCCGACCAAATGGGGCGTGCCCGTGGGCGACATCGCGTCGGGCATGTTCGCCGCCGCCGCGATCGTCAGCGCCCTCTACGAACGTCACCACACCGGGCGAGGACGAGTCATCGACATCGCAATGCAGGACAGCCTGGTCTCGATGCTGACCCACCACGCCGCCCGCTACCTCAGCACCGGCGTGACGCCAGCGTCCGACCACAACGGCCACGCGACCATCGCGCCCTACGGCACGTTCCAGACGGATGACGGCTTCATCAACTTGTGTGTCGGCAACGACGCGCAGTTCCGGCGGATGTGCGATGCCCTCGGCCGTCCCGACCTCGCCGGCGACGCCCGGTTCGGCACGAACCCATTACGGGTAGCGAACCAGCGCGAGCTGGGCGTCGAGCTGGACGCCGTGTTGTCGACGCTGTCCGTCACCGACGCGATCGCCGCGCTCGAACTGGTTGGGGTCCCGGTCGGTCCAGTGCGCGACATCGGCGAGGTGCTCGAGGATCCGAGCACGGCCCGGCGTCGGATGGTGCTCGAATTCGATCGCGACGACGCGGGTTCGGTACGCGTCGTCAACACGCCCTGGAAGTTCGACGCGATCGCGCCGAGCGTCCGGCGGGCCGCCCCGCACCTCGGCGAGCACAACGACGAGATCCTCGCTGCCCTCGCCCGGCGACGCGCGCAGACGATCCCGTGATGGCCGCCCCGGGGCCGATGGCTCGCCGTATTGCCGGCGCGCGGTCGCTGCTGTTCGTCCCGGGCGACCGGCCGGAGCGCTTCGACCCGGCCCGGGCGTCGGGCGCTGATTTGGTGATCGTCGACCTTGAGGACGCCGTTGCCCCGCCGAACAAGCCCGCGGCCCGTGGCCATGTCGCGACGCTGGCCCAGACCGGCGCCGAGTTCGTCGTCCGGATCAACCATCCGCGCAGCCCAGTCGGCCGTGCCGACCTGACGATGCTGGCGGCGTCTTGTCCGCCGGGCGCGGTCGGCGTCATGATCCCGAAGGCGGAGGACGCCGACACGCTGCGGGCGGTGCAGGCCGAGCTCGGAACGTCGGTGTGTCTGGTGCCGCTCGTGGAGACCGCGGCCGGCGTCAAGCGGGCCGCCGCACTGTGCGCCGTACCCGAAGTCGTCCGACTCGCGTTCGGACACCTCGACCTGTGCGCCGAATTGGGCATCGACCCCGATCGACGTGACCTGCTCGTTCCGGCCCGCTTCGCGCTGGTGGCGGCGTCGGCCGAACACGGCCTCGCCCCGCCGATCGATGGGGTGTGCGCGGTGGTGGGCGACGCCGCGGCGATCGAGGCGGACACGCGGGAGTCGGTGGCCGGCGGCTTCACCGGCCGGCTCGCCATCCATCCCTTGCAGGTGTCGCCGATCCACGAGGCCCTGCGACCGAGCGAGGACGCGGTGGCCTGGGCGAGCCGGATACTGGTGGCGACGGCCGCGCACGCGGTCACCGTCGTGGACGGTCAGATGGTGGACCGCCCGGTGCTGTTGCGGGCCCGCGCAATCCTCATGCGGGCGGGTGCTGGTGACCCTGGGAGCTGAGCGGCGCCTCGGCCAGTACTGCCTTCAACATCTCCCACGAATCGAGCACGTGATCGTGGGCCAGCGTGCGTGCCGCGTCCGCGCTGCCGGCCGCCAGCGCATGCCGGATCGCGTCGTGCTGTCGGACGTTGACTTCGTAAAGTCGGTCGGCCGCAGAACCCGGCGCCCACATGGACTCCCCGGAGAAGACCCGCCGCAGACCTGAGATCAGACGACCGATAAGCGGCACCTGCGCCGCACCCAGGATGGCCTCGTGGAACGCGTCGTTCGCGGCGATCCACGCGAGCGAGGCCCGCTCACGCTCGTCGCTGCTCAGGCCAGGACTACGGAGCAGGTCGGTCTGGCGCCGGAAGTCCTCGTTGGCCTCGTCGATGCACCCGAGCTCGGCCTCGGTTATCCGCAGCGCAGCCCGCTCCGCGGCCGTCCCCTCCAGAGCCGCCCGCACGATGAACGCCTGTCCCCACTCGTCCTGGTCGAGCGTCCGCACCCGCACCCCACGGTTGGGGACGAAGGACACCAGACCCAACGCGGCGAGCTGGCGAAACGCCTCGCGCACTGGCGTGCGGCTCACCCCGAACTGCCGGGACAGCTCGTCCTGCCGCAGCACCTGGTCGGGTTTCAGGCGGCCCGCGACGATCATCTCTTCGATCGTTCGGGCGATCTCATCGGCCTTCGTGGTGAGCGGAGCCGTTCCGTCGACGACCGAGAGCTCCCCGGCGCCACTTTGCGCGATGACGGCACGCTCGATCGGCTCGTCCGACACTGCCACCACGCCCCTTGGATCGTCGAACCGGTGTCTGTCGCTCACGACCGTAGCTCACCTCCCAAACCAATCTCGGATCCGAAAGCTAGCACAACTCGGGAGAGATCGCCGTTCGAATGGCGGTGCCGTCGTACCGCACGGCTCACGATGATGCCCAAATTCATTGACACATTCGACCACTTGACGACACCAGGAGCGATCTGCCACGATGACCAATCTGGGATCCGAAATGGAGCGAGATGGTTTCCTGTGATGTCGTAGTCATCGGTGGCGGGTGCGTCGGCGCGAGCGTCGCGTATCACCTGGCCGAGGCCGGCTGCACCGACGTCGTCCTCCTGGAGGCGAACACGCTCGCGAGCGGCTCCACGAGCAAGGCGGCCGGGGGTATCCGGATGCAGCACGGCGACGCGCTCAACACCCAGCTCGCCCAGCGTTCGCTCGGCGAGTTCACCCGCTTCGAAGAGCTGACCGGCAGCGAGATCTTCTTCCACCAGGTCGGCTATCTCTTCCTGCTCGACTCCGAGTCCGATCTCGACCTGTTCCGCGCGGCCGCGCAGATGCAGCGCTCGTTCGGAATCCCGGTCGAGCTGGTGTCACCGCAGGCCGCGCTCGAGTTCGTGCCCCAGCTGGACATCGATGGTCTGGTCGGCGCGACGTTCTGCCCGCTCGACGGATACGCCACGCCCGAGTCGGTCGTGCAGGGCTACGCGTCGGCGGCCCGGCGCCGCGGCGTGACGATCCGACAGGGCGAGCAGGTGACGAGGATCGTCACCGACAACGGCCGGGTCACCGGGGTTGACCTCCGCGACGCGCACATCTCTACGTCGGCGGTCGTCTGCGCCGCCGGGGTCGGGTCGGGCGCCATTGCCGCCACTGCGGGAGTCGAGCTGCCGGTGAGCGCTGAGCGCCGCCGGATCTTCTTCTCCCGCCACCACGGCGGAGTGCCAGACGGCAGCCCGCTGACGGTCGACTTCTCGACCGGCTTCTACTTCCATCGCGAGGGCCAGGGCCTCGTGTTCGCCGGCCGCGAGTTCGAGCCCGAGGACCTGATGGGTCCGGCGATGAGGCGCCTGCCAGTTCTCGGTGATGTGCCGATCAGCTCCTACTGGCACGGGGACTACGACATGAGTCCCGACCACAACGGCATGGTCGGCGAGGCTGAGGATCTTGCCGGCTTCTACTACGCGACCGGCTTCTCCGGACACGGATTCCAGCTCTCGCCTGCGGTCGGCGAGCACGTGGCCGAGCTACTCACGGGCCGCCCGCCCACGATCGACCTGGCCGGGCTGCGGGCCGAGCGGTTCGCCGCCATCGGGACCCGGCGCGTCGAGCGGATCGTCATCTGAGCACGCCCGACCACCACTGATACCGAGTTGCTACCGATCCCGACAGACGAACTGAGGAAACATGCGCGCACCGAATGACGAACTCAAGGGCAAGGTCGCGATCGTGACCGGCGGCGCCCAGGGCATCGGCTACGCCATCGCCCACCGCTATGCCGCCGAGGGCGCGAGTGTCGTGATCGCCGACATCAACGGCGAAGGTGCAGCCGAGGCCGCCACAAAGATCACCGACGACGGCGGGCAAGCGCTGGCGGTCCAGGCCGATGTCGGCGAGCCGGCCGACGTCGACCGCGTCGTGGACGCCGCACTCGACACGTTCGGAACGGTCGACATCCTCGTCAACAACGCCGGCGACGTCAGCACGCTGCGTCACTTCCTCGATGGGGACGAGCAGTGGTGGGACAACATGATCAGGACCAACCTCAAGGGCCACTACCTGTTCATCCGCCGAGTCTCCACGATCATGGTCGCGGCCCGCGGCGGGATCATTGTCAACATGTCCAGCGGCGGCGCGAACCGCTCGCACCGCGGAGCTGTCGCCTACGACGCCTCGAAGGGCGCCATCGAGGCGATGACCCGAAGCCTGGCGATCGAACTTGCGCCTTACGGAATCCGGGTCAACGCGTTGGTGCCCGGACTCATCGCGACGCACCCCGCGCACCTCGCCCCCGCGGCCAAGAAACTGCGCGACGACACCGTCCCGCTCGGGCGCGGCGGCCGGGCCGACGACCTGGCCGGGCCGGCGGTGTTCCTCGCTTCCGCAGACGCCGAGTACGTCACCGGGATCTGCCTGGTCGTCGACGGCGGCGTCCTGGTCCAGCAGCGTTCACCCCAGGTCGAGGTCTTCGGGCTGGACAAGTACCCGCGCATTCCCGGAAGCCTGTTCGCTTGACCGCGCGTCGTGAGGCCCGCATCGACCTCAATGCCGACCTCGGCGAGGGATTCGGACGCTGGAGCCTGGGTGACGACGACGCGCTGCTCGAGGTCATCACCAGCGCCAACGTCGCGTGCGGGTTTCACGCCGGGGATCCGACCATCATGCGGCGGGTGTGCCGGGCGGCGCGGGAGAAGTCGGTGGTGGTCGGGGCGCAGTTCTCCTACCGCGACCTCGCCGGTTTCGGCCGGCGCCCAATCTCGATGCCGGCCGCTGAACTGACCAACGACATCGTGTACCAGATCGGCGGACTGGACGCCTGCGCCCGCGCAGAGGGGACAAAGGTCCGCTACGTCAAAGCCCACGGTGCGCTCAACAACGTCTCGGCGGTCGACGCCGAGCAAGCCGGCGCGATAGTCGACGCGGTGCTCGCGGTCGACGCGACACTGCCGATCCTGGTCCTGCCCGGCTCCCAACTCGAACAACAGGCTGCCGCCGCAGGTTTGCGTACGGTGCCCGAGGCATTTCCTGACCGCGCCTACGACCGAGATCGACAACTGGTGAGCCGATCGATGCCCGACGCGGTTCTGCGCGACGTCGACACGATCGTGCGGCGAGCGGTCGAACTCGCCTGCCGGGCAGCGGTGACGTCGTACGACGGCATCGAGGTGTCCGTCCACGCCGAGTCCTTGTGCCTGCACGGGGACAACGCGGCGTCAGTGGCGGCGGCTCGCGCAGTCGCCACCGCCCTGCACGACAACGGTGTGGCGTTAGGCAGCTTCGTGGACGCGCCGTGAACCTTCTCAACTACGGCCGCACCGCCGTACTCGTCGAACTCGACAGCGCGGACGACGCCGCCGCGCTGCACGCCCGGCTAGCGGGCCCGCGGGCCGGTGCCGCGGTCGATGTCCTGGTCGAAGGTCTGGTCGAGACGATGCCCGGTCTTCGGACGGTGCTGATCCGTTTCGATCCGACGTTGACCGATCGGACGCGTCTCGGACAGCGTCTCGCCGAGGTATGGAGCCGACCCGCGGCGAATGCCGACCCGGCCGAGGGTTCTGGCGACGAGGTCTGCCTGCGCCTGGACTACTCCGGACCCGACCTCGACCACGTCGCCCAGCACACCGGCCTGACCCCGGCCGACGTCATCGCCGCCCACCAGGCCCGCCTCTACCGAATCGTGCTCATCGGCATGGCTCCGGGGTTCTACTTCCTGGCCGGTGGCGACCCCCGGCTGCGCGTGCCGCGCCGCTCGTCACCGCGCGTCGACGTGCCGAAGGGCGCGGTGGGCCTGGCCGGCGAGCTGACGGGCATCTACCCCCGCACCGGCCCCGGCGGCTGGCAGCTCATCGGCCGGGCGGTCGACAACCTCTGGCATCAGACTCGGCTGCCCGCCGCGCTGCTGGCGCCCGGCACTTCGATCCGATTCGTGGCCGCGTGATGATCGAGATCGTGGCGACCGGGCCGCACGCGAGCGTCCAGGATCTCGGCCGGGTGGGCCACGCCGCCTGGGGGATCACCAGGGGCGGCGCCGCCGATCGTGGCAGCCTCCAATTGGCCAACCGGCTCGTCGGCAACACGGACAGCGCGGCCGCGTTCGAGCTGCTGCTCGCCGGGGCCACGCTGCGCTTCGACCGCGCCGGGGTCATCGCCGTCACCGGAGCCACCTGCCCGTTCACCGTTGACCGCACACCCGGCGGTTGCGATGGACCACAACTGGTGCCCGCAGGTGCGGTCGTCCAATTCGGAATTCCGGCGCAACGGCTGCGCACCTACGTCGCGGTGCGCGGGGGATTGGCCACCGAACCGGTCCTCGGCTCCCGCGCAACCGACGAGCGCAGCGGCCTTGGGCGGGCCCTGCGCGCGGGCGACGTCGTGCCCGTCGGCACCGACGTGGTCGGGCCACCGCTCGTCGACCTGGCTCCGATTCCGCGATGGCCCGATGGGCCGATCACTCTGCAAGGCGTGGTCGGGCCGCGCGACGACTGGTTCACCGAGGAATCTCTGGGCGAGTTCGAACGCGGCACTTTCACCGTCCAAGCAGCTTCGGACCGCGTCGGCATCCGTCTGGACGGCCGGCGCCTACAGCGTCGACATGACGAGACCGAACTGCTATCCGAGCCCACGATCCGTGGCGCCATCGAGGTCCCGCCGGACGGGCGGCCGATCATCTTCTCCGCCGACCACCCCACCACCTGCGGTTACCCCGTGGTCGCGGTGCTCGATCCGCGCAGCGCCGACGTCGCCGCGCAATGCCGCCCCGGCCAGTCCGTCACATTTGCCCTCACTCGCCTGACCTAGCGAATCGACCAGAACGGAGCCCTCGGCATGACCACCACATCCCCCGCGCACGCCATTGCCAGCGGCCTTGCCGCCGCGGGAGTGCGCTACCTGTTCGGCATGCCGGGCGGCGGCAACAACCTCGACGTGATCGGCGCCTGTGAGGCGGCCGGCATCCACTTCGTCCTTGCGCACACCGAAACCGGCGCGGCGATCATGGCGAGCGCGTACGCCGAACTCACCGACACCGTTGGCGCCTGCGTCGTCACCCGTGGCCCGGGCGCAGCGTCGGCCGTCAACGGAGCGGCCCAGGCCCAGCAGGATCGGCAGCCGTTGCTCCTGCTCTGCGACACCGTCGACGAGGCCAGCACGCCGCGCATCGCGCACCAGAACATCGACCAGCGCGCCATGTTCGCCCCAGTCACCAAGTGGTCCACGACACTCGGCTCGGCCGAACCCGAAGACGTCGTCCGCGACGCGATCCGCACCGCCACCACGCCGCCGCGAGGCGCGGTGCACATCGATGTCGACCCCGGCTACGTCCGGCGTCACGCCCCGCCGGAACCGCCCGGCGGCGGCGGGTCGATGGCCGACGTCGCTGAGCTACTCGCCAGTGCACGACGCCCGGTAATCGTGGCCGGGGTCGGAGCCCGCGGCCACAGTGCGGCCATCCGCAAGCTCGTCGACGGCACCGCAATCCCCGTCCTCATGACCTACAAGGCCAAGGGAATCGTCCCCGACTCGGGCGCGAACGCCGCCGGGACGTTCACCGGCGCCAGGGCCGACGGCGCCGTGCTGCACGAAGCCGATCTGATCCTCGCTCTGGGTCTGGACTCGATCGAGTTGATCCCCAACCCGTGGCAATACACCGCGCCGGTGGTCGTGCTGACCGACGCACCTGATGGGTACCGGTACTTCGACGCCGACATCACCGTGATTGGGCCGCTGGCCGAACTGCTCGATCACCTGCCGCAACTCAACGATTCCTGGCCCGCCGATTTCGCCGTCCGCCGGCGCAAAGTGATCGATCGCGCGTTGCTGGAGGGGCCGGTGCTCCGGCCCGGAATCGCGCCGTGGGACGTCGTGCGCATCGTGCGAGCCGCCGCGGCGCCGAACAGTGTCGCGACGGTTGACGCCGGCGCCCACATGCTCGTCGCCATGCCGTTGTGGAAGACCGAGGAGCCCGGGCAGGTACTCATCTCGTCGGGGCTGGCGACGATGGGCTACTCGCTACCGGCGGCTGTCGGCGCTGCCTTGGCCACCCGCGACGCTCGGGTCTACTGCTTCGTCGGAGACGGCGGACTCAACATGTCGCTCGGGGAACTCGAGACCACAGCCCGCCTGCAACTGCCGATCACGGTCGTCGTCTTCAACGACAACACGCTGTCGCTGATCAAGGCCAAGCAGAAGCCGCACGGACACGGCGGGTCGGCCGCCGTGCAGTACTCGCGTACCGACTTCGCCGCCGTGGCCACCGGCCTGGGCATCCGCGGGGCGACCGTGAACGTCGAAGCCGAGTTGCACGCCGCGCTGGCCGCCGACGACGCAGGCCCGCAACTGCTCGACGTGCGCGTCCACGCCGATACCTACCGGCACGTGATCGACGTCGTGCGAAACGGGGTTGTCTGATGAGCGCGGCGATCGATGAGACGATCACGGCTCCAGCCGGGTTCGGGACCCAGTTCACCAAGCACATGGCTGTGCAGCGATGGCGGCGAGATGCAGGGTGGCAATCACTGGAAGGGAGTTCGATCAGCAACGTAGGTCTTAGGGGTGAGATGAGCTAGGCGGCTGCTCCGCCGCTGACGAGGAGGAGTTGGCCGCTGACGAAGGCTGAGAGGTCGCTGGCGAGGAATTCGGCGACGTTGGCGACGTCATCTGGGGTGCTCATGCGGCCCATCGGGCAGAATTCAGCGAGAAACTTCCGGATGGGGGCGTCGTCGCTCACGGTGGTGTGCAGCCCGGCGCCCGCAGTCGCACTTGGCAGGATGGCGGTGACCGCGACGCCGCGTGGCCCGACTTCGTATGCCAGCACCTGTACCAAGTACTGCGGGGCTACTTTGCTGCCGCCGTGGAGTGCGTAGCCGGGCATGGGGTACCCGGTTGTGCTGGAGCTGATGTAGATGATCCGGCCGTCGTCGGCTACGTGTTCGGCGGCGGCCTGCATGGCGAGGAACGCGCCCTTGGAGTTCACGCCGAACATTCGGTCGTACTGTGCTTCGCTGAAGTCGGAGACGGGTAGGCCGGTGAGCTCGAGTCCGGCGTTCGCGACGACGATGTCGATCTTGCCGAATTCAGCTTTCGCAGTGTCGAACAGGTGCTTGACGTCCTCGACCCGGGAGACATCGCCTTGGATCGCGGTTGCTCGCACGCCGAATCCTTGGATCAGCGCAACGGTGGCGTCCGCGCCCGCCTGGTCTTGGGAATAGTTGATGACCAGGTCCGCGCCGAGATGGGCGTAGCGCTCCGCGATCGCGGTCCGGCCCGTCATCAAGGGCGGTCACGGATTCGACTCGCCGCTTAGGTGCCCGCCGCCGGAAGGATTGTGCGTGATTTGACGAGGGTATGAGAGGTGAATGGAAGCCTGCTACGAGGACAGCCCCCGCCAGTGACGGCATTGGCACAGGGGCGGCCATTGGACCGCGAGTCGTGGGCTTGCTGCCGATGCCGCCGCTGCGTCCACCGGGGGCCCATCGGGCGTCGGACCCGACGAGGCGGGGCATCCAACTCGCGGATTCGGAGTCGAAAGGAATTGTCGTGGTGATATTCGGCGTGCTGGCCACGCTCGCCTCGGCAGGCATTGGCGCTCTCCTTGCGTGGGACAACCGACAGACGATCGTGCACCTCGACGTCGCTGGCTACACCTGGACTGGTCACCTCTACGCCGTGTTAGTCGGCGGTGCCTTGCTGGCCTGCTGGTTTCTCCTTGGGGTGTCGTGTATCCGCCTCAGGTTCCGTGAACGACGCCACGTCTCGGCCGCTTCGCCTCGGGACGCCCACGCTGAGTCGAAGGAACGTGATTCGCCGCGTGTTTATGTCCGACATGCTCGGCAGACGATGCCGCAAGCGGCATCGAGCAACGGGTCCAGTTCAAGCCGAGACGTGGGACTTCCGCCTTGAGGACCTGCACCAGCTCGTACGCGATCTGTCAGTCGATCTGGACGCAGAACTCGCAGGCTAGACGTCGGTACGGTCGGACTGCTCATCCACCCGCCTCTCGAGGAGCACGACCGGATCGGTGACACTTCGAACGCTGGTCACTGCTGACATCGGCTATGAGCGCAATCGCGGGCATGGTCGCGCCCAGACCCGACGGGTCCACGGCTCCGGAATTGAACCTGCCCGCCCTACCAGCGCAGCCGCCCGCGTCCATCGGCGATCGCCTGCGCGATCTCGAACGCCCGGTCGACGATACGAAAAGGATCGTCGTCACTGTCTTCGAAGACAATCCTGTCCGCACGCCAGCGGGTGGCACACCGAACCACTTCCAGCTTCCAAGCATCCGACCCGCCCCCCACGGACAGGCGGAGCCGGTCTGTCGCGGCCGACGGTGATCAAGTGGCGGGACCGGTTCGCGGTGCACGGGATCGCTGGGCTGGACGACGAGCCGCGTAGCGGCCGGCCCAAGACGATCGATGACGCGGCGATCCTGGCCGCGACGTTGGAGCCGCCGCCGGACTCGCTCGGGGTCACGCACTGGTCCTCGCGATTGCTCGGCCGGCACCTGGGCATAGGGGACGCGACGGTGGCCCGGGCCTGGCGCAAGTATCGGGTGCAGCCGTGGCGGCGGGAGACGTTCAAGTTCTCCACCGACCCCGAGCTGGAGGCGAAGGCCCGCGACGTCATCGGGCTGTACTTGAACCCGCCGACCAACGCGATCGTGCTGTGCGTGGACGAGAAGAGCCAGATCCAGGCGCTGAACCGGACCACGCCGATCCTGCCAGTGCGGCCCGGGCTGCCGCAGAGGGCCACCCACCGGCACGACCACGCTGTTCGCCGCGCTGGAGGTGGCCACCGGCAAGGTCACCGACCAGTGCTACGAGCGGCACGGCAAGGCCGAGTTCCTCGACTTCCTCAAGAAGGTCGCCCGCGCCCACCCACGCCGCGAACTGCACGTCGTGCTGGACAACTACCACACCCACAAGCACTCAGAGATCAACACGTGGCTGCCCAAACACCCCGGATCACGCTGCACTTCACCCCGACGTCCGGCTCGTGGCTGAACCTGGTCGAGGTGTTCTTCGGCATCATCACCCGGCAAGCGATCCGCCGCGGATCCTTCGACAGCGTCACACAACTCGTCACCGCCATAGGCACCTTCATCGACGACTGGAACGACCGCTGCCACCCCTTCATCTGGACCAAGACCGCCGACCAGATCCTTCCCCACGCGACCCGTAAACGAGATTCAGACGCGGGACGCTAGCAGCACGATGAGACCGTCTCTCCGAAAACTTGATATACAAGCTGGCCTAGTCTCGCTGCGTGGCAACGCTTGCCAGGACAACACGATCTGTCAGTGCGAGGTATCATCGTGGCATGAGCCGAACCCTGGTGGATGTTGACCCGGACCTCCTGACTGCCGCGAGCGAGGTCCTGGGCACACGCACGAAGAAGGACACCGTCACCGCCGCACTGCGTGCCGCGGTCGCGGCCGCGGCGCAGCGGCGCGAACTCGACATGATCCGAACCGGCGCGTGGGCCGACCAGGACAGCCTGGACAACGTTCGCACTGACGCGTGGAGGCGGTGAGCACTCCCGGCGGGCCCGTACTGGTGGACACCAGCGTCTGGACCCGGATCGCCACCAGGCCCGAGGTCACGGCCGCGATTTCGGGCCGACTTGCCGCCGGGCAGAAGCTGTGCACCTGTCCGCTGGTCGACCTCGAACTGCTGCATTCAGCACGCGGCCCGGCCGAGTACGACCAATGGGCCACCACTCGAGCCCAGGCCTACCCGAGCCTGCCCCTCACGCCAGCAGCCGGCGAACGAGCACTGCAGGTGCAGCGACAACTCGCGCAGCTGGGGTTACACCGGGCCGCGAAACTACCCGACCTCCTCATTGCCGCTATCGCAGAGACGGCCGGCGCCACCGTGCTGCATTACGACTCCGACTACGACCACATCAACGCCGTCACCGGCCAGCCCACCGAATGGATCGTCACTCGCGGCAGCATCGACTAGCCAGTGAGCACGCCGCGCGATAGCCCGGCACCCGTGTCCGCGAGTCATGAACCTGCTTATCGCCGCGACTGCTCACGCTCATAGTGCTCGCCTCCACACGCGCACTGCAGGCAATCTGGTTGGACTCGAAGAGCTCGTCGAGATCGTGCCTAAGCGACTGACCGAGCCGAAGCGCGCCTCCGCACGGAACGGCTGATTCGGCGGCAAGGAAGGCGATTCGCAAGCCGGTCATCAACAGCGAGAAGCGGCCGCTGGGGCAGCCGGTTCTCGGCCTTGATCAGGTTGATCCGTTGGCGCGGACACCCGCGCAGCGACGGTTCGGGAGCGGCGCGTCCTCACGGGTCGGCTGATTCGGGCGAGGTCGCCTGAGCGGGTCTCGAGGACGATGTCGACTTCGTCGCGCCCGTCGCGCCCGTCGCGCCCGTCGCGGTAGTGGTACGGA
>JAVHVH010000222.1:0-22776 GCA_032160665.1 Pseudonocardiales bacterium | reverse complement strand
CGACGTCGGGATGGCCGGGGTCGCGATCGACTCGATCTATGACATGCGCGAGCTGTTCAGCGGAATCCCGCTGCAGGACATGAGCGTGTCGATGACCATGAACGGTGCGGTGCTGCCGGTGCTGGCGCTGTTCGTGGTGGCCGCCGAGGAGCAGGGGGTGGCGCCGGAGCAGCTGACCGGCACCATCCAGAACGACATCCTCAAAGAGTTCATGGTGCGCAACACCTACATCTACCCGCCGGCTCCGTCGATGACGATCATCAGCGACATCTTCGCCTTCACCACAGCACGGATGCCCCGGTTCAACTCGATCTCGATCTCGGGCTACCACATCCAGGAGGCCGGGGCGACCGCCGACCTGGAGCTGGCCTACACCCTGGCCGACGGCGTGGAGTACGTCCGGGCCGGCCTGGCCGCGGGCCTGGACATCGACGCCTTCGCGCCCCGGCTGTCGTTCTTCTGGGGCATCGGCATGAACTTCTTCATGGAGGTCGCCAAGCTACGCGCCGGCCGGCTGCTGTGGGCCAAGCTGGTGAAGCAGTTCGACCCCAAGAGCGACAAGTCGCTGTCGCTGCGCACCCACTCGCAGACGTCGGGCTGGTCTCTGACGGCGCAGGACGTCTTCAACAACGTCATCCGCACGTGTGTCGAGGCGATGGCCGCCACCCAGGGCCACACCCAGTCGCTGCACACGAATGCGCTGGACGAGGCGCTCGCACTGCCGACCGACTTCTCGGCCCGCATCGCCCGCAACACCCAGCTCGTGCTGCAGCAGGAATCGGGCACGACGCGCGTCATCGATCCCTGGGGCGGCTCGGCCTACGTCGAGAAATTGACCTACGACCTGGCCCGGCGGGCGTGGGCGCACATCCAGGAGGTCGAGCGGGCCGGCGGCATGGCCAAGGCCATCGACGCCGGGCTGCCCAAGCTGCGCATCGAGGAGGCCGCGGCCCGTACCCAGGCGCGCATCGACTCCGGCCGGCAGCCCGTGATCGGGGTGAACAAGTACCGCCTCGCCGAAGAGGATCACCTCGATGTCCTGAAGGTCGACAACGCCGGTGTCCGGCGCGAGCAGGCCGAGAAGCTGCGCCGGCTGCGCGAGGAGCGCGACGACGCCGCCACGACGGCCGCCCTCGACGCGCTGACCGCGGCGGCCGCCGGTGAGGGCAACCTGCTCGCGCTTGCGATCGACGCCGCGCGAGCCATGGCCACCGTCGGGGAGATCTCGGACGCGCTCGAGAAGGTCTACGGTCGGCACTCGGCGACCATCCGGACGATCTCCGGCGTCTATCGCGAGGAGGCAGGTGCTGGCGTGGACCTGATCGACGAGGCCCGCGCGGCCACCGAAGCGTTCGAGCAGGCGCAGGGCCGCCGGCCGCGGATCCTGATGGCGAAGATGGGTCAGGACGGCCATGACCGCGGGCAGAAGGTTCTCTCGACGGCGTTCGCCGACCTCGGCTTCGACGTCGACGTCGGCCCGCTGTTCCAGACGCCGGCCGAGGTCGCGCGTCAAGCTGTCGAGGCCGACGTCCACATCGTCGGCGTCAACTCCCTGGCTGCCGGCCATCTGACGCTGGTGCCGGAGCTGAAGGCGGAACTCGAGGCGCAGGGCCGCAGCGACATCATGATCGTCGTCGGCGGCGTGATTCCCCCGCAGGACTTCGATGCGCTCCGGGCTGCCGGCGCCGCGGCGATCTTCCCGCCCGGAACGGTCATCGCCCACGCGGCGCTCGAGTTGCTGGCCAAACTCACCGAGCAACTCTCCGCACTGTGACCCGCTCAGCGACCTAGATGAGCGCCTCCAGCAACGCGGACAGGGTCAAAGTCGAGCAGCTGGCCGACGAGGTGCGGGCCGGTCACCGGGCCGCCGTCGCCCGCGCCATCACGCTGGTCGAATCCCGGCGCGCTGACCACCGAGACCAGGCCCAGCAGCTGCTCGCGGCGTTGCTCCCCGACACCGGCAAGGCCGAGCGGATCGGCATCAGCGGCGTGCCCGGCGTCGGCAAGTCGACGTTCATCGACCAGCTGGGCGTGAACCTCATCGCCGCCGGCCGCCGGGTCGCGGTCCTCGCCGTCGACCCGTCCTCAGGACGTACGGGCGGATCGATCCTCGGTGACAAGACCCGCATGACTCGGCTGGCCAACGACGAGCACGCTTTCGTCCGACCGTCACCGACCGCGGGCACGCTCGGCGGCGTCGCGCAGGCGACCCGGGAGACGATGCTGGTGATGGAGGCGGCCGGCTACGACGTCGTGCTCGTCGAGACGGTCGGTGTGGGGCAATCCGAGTACGTCGTCGCCGACATGGTCGACACGTTCGTGTTCCTGACCCTGGCCCGGACCGGGGATCAGCTGCAGGGCATGAAGCGCGGCATCCTCGAACTGGCCGATGTCATCGGAGTCAACAAGGCCGACGAGGAACACGAGGTCGAGTCCGAACGGGCCGGCCGGGAACTCTCGGCCGCGCTGCGCTTCCTGCGCGGCACGAGCGACGACTGGCAGACGCCGGTCGTCACCTGCAGCGGCCTGCACAACCTCAACCTCGACCGGCTGTGGGACCACGTGATCCGGCACCGGACGTGGCTCGAGGAGCACGGGGGCCTGGAGCGCAAGCGTCGCGATCAGATGGTCGAGTGGACGCGCGCCCTGGTGCGGGACCGGTTGCTGAGCCGGCTGACCGCGCCGGGCATTCGGGAGGTCGTCCGGACCGCCGAGCAGGCCGTCCGCGACGAGCAGATCACGCCCGACCAGGCTGCGGCCCGGATCCTGGGCGCGCTCGACGGCGAGTGACACCCGGCACTCCGACGCTCAGCGCATGCGACAGCAGTGCCTGCGCGGTCCACCCCATGAGTGCCTGGGCCTGGTCGGTACGCAGGCCGGCGATGTCGGTCAGCCAGACGAGTGACTCGATCCCGACGGCGCTGCGTACGGCGATCGCGAGCTCGCGTATTCCCTGTTCGGTGAGCTGCGGCGTCAATGGCCGCAGCGCCTCTTCGAACCAGCCGACCGCACGACCTTTTCGAAGCGGCAGGTCGGGCGAGTCCTCGTCGGCGTCCAGGGACAGCCGCAGCATCGTGCGCTGTTGCTGTTCGGTGTCGATGATCATCGTCGTGAAGGCTGCGACGACAGCGGCGAGCCGTTCCGCGGGGTCGTCACCGGCGCCAAGCGGCAGCAGCGAGTCGAGCGCCGTCTCGGGATGAGCCGCAGCCAGCAGCGCCCGCTGGCTCGGAAAGTAGCGGTACGCGGTCGTGCGCGAGATGGCCGCCGCGGCCGCCGCCTGCTCGACCGTCGGCGCCGCCCCGCCGCGGGCGATCAGCTCTCGGGCGGAGGCGATGAGCTCGTTACGGGTGCGCTGCTTCTGCCGGGTACGGCCGGACTCCTCGTACCGCGTTGACATGACCCTGATGGTATCTTAGTGTCGTCATGGGACAACAGTCCCATGAAATGAGGAGGACGGCCCGATGCAGATACCGACGACGACGGTGCGGGGCAGCGCCGAGGGGGAGCGGCGGTGGTTCTGCGGCGGTGGCCTCCACACCTGGAAGGCGACGGCGGACGAAACCGGCGGGGCATTCTTGATCTTCGAAGACCAGCTTGATCAGGGAAAGGTGACGCCGCTGCACCGTCACCCGGACGCGGACGAGACCTTCCTCATGCTCGAGGGCGAGATCGCGTTGCATCTCGACGGCGAGACTCGCGAACTGCAGGCCGGGGGCATCGCCGTCATCCCGCGTGGCGTCCCGCACGCATTCCTGGTCACCTCCGTGCAGGCCCGTATGTGGTGCCTCCAGACGCCTGGCAGCGGTGAAGAGTTCTACCGAATGGCCAGCGAGCCGGCGGTCGACGGCGCACCGCCCGCGCCGGTCGATTTCGATCGCGTCGGCGCGGCCGCGGCCCAGACCGGCGCCATCGAGATTCTCGGCCCGCCGCCGTTCTGAATCGCTACTCCGCCTTGCGGGCCTCGGCCTTCGCCGCATCGGCCTTCGCCGCATCGAAACGGGCCGCGCTGTACTTCACCATGGTGAGCGCGACGGCGAAGCTTGCGAGCCCCGAGATGACGCGGTGCGAAGCCTGGTTGACGCTGATGGTCGGTGTGATGCCCATCGTGTCAACCTCCTTCTCGATCGGGGGATCGCCTTGCGGACGACGTCCCGCGGTATTCGTTGAACTCTTGACTGTACGGATCCAACAGGTGCCGAGTCGGACACTCGGGGCGCAGTGTTCCAACGGTCACAGCGGGTTTGTTCTCAGCTCGTACATATAAGCAATCGCTTAGGGGGTAAGGGAATGGGCCTCCGGCGCGGATCTCCTTTGCGAGGCTCCGGTGGCCACAGCGTTCGTTGATGTTCCTGCGGGGGGTGCGTGCTGGCGGGCGTGGTGCAGGAAGGTCCGGGGGGCGGCGCCGGTGTGTGCGGCTGGTCGTTGATGTTCCTGCGCGGGGTGCGTGCTGGCGGGCGTGGTGCAGGAAGATCCGCCAGGCGGGACGGACGGGCCGCTAGGCTGGCCCGCGGTGTGCCGGGAAGTCTGGTCGGCGATCGTTCGCCCCTGCCCGGGAAGGATGCACCGCGATGCGTGATCTCGTGCCGTTCGCCGTGATCACATTGCTCGTCGCGCTGGCGCTTCTCATCGCGGTCGGCTCGAACCGGATCGCGGAACGCATCCATGTACCCGCCCCGGCGCTGTTCTTGATCGCCGCCGCGGTCGCCGCCGAGCTCGCCCCCCGGGTCGGCGGGCTGTCGATCATCGTCGACCAGCGCATCGTGACCGTCGCCCTCGTGGTGATCCTGTTCGACGGCGGGATGCACATCGGTTGGGTACGCACCCGTACCGCAGCCGGCGCGATCGTCTGGCTCGGCGTGGCTGGCACGGTTGTCACCGCGGCGGCGATGGCCATCGGCGCACACCTGCTGTTCGGCTTCGACTGGCGCACCGCGCTGCTGATCGGCGCGGCCCTCGCTCCGACCGATCCCGCCGTCGTGTTCTCCGTCCTCGGCCGCCGCGAGATCTCCGGACGTTCCGGCACCCTGCTCGAGGGCGAGTCGGGCGCCAACGATCCGGTGGGGATCGCGCTGATGGTCAGCCTGCTCGGCGCGACGGGCGGAGGCTGGTCGGCGGTTGGAAGTGGACTGGGGCACTTCGCCCTGCAGCTCGCCGTCGGTGGCGTCGTCGGGGTCGGCGGCGGCTGGCTCCTGCTGCAGTTGATGCGCCGCGTGGCGCTGCCCAACGAGGCGCTCTACCCGGTGCAGACCATCGCCTTCGCGCTACTGCTGTACGGGGTCGCGACGGCGTGCGCGGGCTCGGGGTACCTGGCCGTGTTCCTCGCCGGGATCATCGTCGGTGACGCGCGGGCACCGTACAAGCGCGAGATCGAGCGCTTCACCGGTGCACTCGCGAGCATCGCCGAGATCGTGGCGTTCGTCGTGCTCGGGCTCTCCGTCGACTTGAATTCGGTATTCGCCGGAGACCAGTTGTGGGAAGCCCTGGGGCTGGCCGCACTCCTCATCGTCATCGTGCGGCCGGTGCTGGTCGGGCTGCTGCTGCTCCCGATTCGGCTAACCCGCGGCGAACGGCTGTTCGTGACGCTGTCCGGGCTCAAGGGAGCCGTGCCGATCCTGCTCGGCACCTACGTCCTGGTTGACGGCGCGGACCACGCGCGCGAGATCTATGACATCGTGTTCGTCGTCGTGTTCATCTCGGTCATGGTGCAGGGCGGCCTGGTGCCCACCCTCGCCCGGATGCTGCACGTGCCGATGCGAGTGGTCGAGCCCGAACCGTGGGCACTGGGTATGCGATTTCGGGACGAGCCCACGGGGCTGCATCGCTATGTCGTGGCCCCGGGGGCGCCGGCCGACGGCTGCGCGATCCGCGAGCTGGACGTGGGCGAGGGGTTCTGGGTGAGCATGGTGAGCCGAGGCGGCACGCTGGTGCAGGTTCGCGGCGACACGGTTCTGCGGGCCGGCGACGAGGTGCTGGCACTGGCCGAGGAGCCGGGTGGGCCGGACGCTGTGTTCACCGGGCTAGGGAGTCACTGAACGGCGACCCCCTAGGCTTCACAGAGTGCGTATCGACTTCACCCCGTCCCAGCGGACGAGCCTGGGCGTGGAGTGGGAGCTCGAGCTGATCGACCCCGAGACCCGCGAACTCACCGGAGCCTCGGACGCGATCCTCGCCGCCGTCTCGCCGGACGGGGACGGGGAGCACCCGAAGGCGAAGCACGAGCTGATGCAGTCGTGCATCGAGGTGATTACCGGAATCTGCCAGACCGTCGCCGAGGCGCGTGCGGATCTCGCCGATACCGTGAAGGAGGTCCGGGCGGTCGCGGACGAGCGGGACGTCGCGCTGCTCTGCAGCGGCACCCATCCGATCACCGACTGGTCGACGCAACGCATCACCGACAACGAGCGCTACCACGCGCTCATCGAGCGCAACCAGTGGATGGCGCGGCAGCTGCAGATCTTCGGCGTGCACGTGCATTGCGGAGTACGCGCACCCGAGAAGGCGATCCCGATCGTCAACGCGTTACTGGCCTACCTGCCGCATTTCCTGTCGCTGTCCGCGTCGTCGCCGTACTGGATCGGTTCGGACACCGGCCTGGCCTCTTACCGGTCGAAGATCTTCGAAGCGCTGCCGACTGCCGGTCTGCCCTACCAGCTGTCCGGCTGGGACGCGTTCGAGAGCTACATGGACGCGCTCGTGTCCTCGCACGCCATCGAGTCCATCCGCGAGGTGTGGTGGGACATCCGTCCGCACCCGAACTTCGGCACCGTCGAGTTGCGCATCTGCGACGGCCTGCCCTCGCTGGACGAGATCGCCTGCGTGGCCGCCTTGGCGCAGTGCCTGGTCGACCGCTTCGACCGCCAGCTCGACAACGGGTACACGCTGCCCGAGCCGCGGCCCTGGCTCGTCCGCGAGAACAAGTGGCGCGCGGCCCGCTACGGTCTCGACGCCGAGATCGTCATCGACAACTCCGGACGGGTGCAGCCGGTCAAGCAGGCGATCACCGATCTGGTCGACGACTTGCTGCCGCACGCGCGGCGGCTCGACTGCGCGGCCGAGTTGGAATCCATCCCCCGGCTGATCGAGCGCGGCGCGAGCTATCAGCGGCAGCGGGCGGTTGCCGCCGCGCACGGCGGGGCACTCGAGCCGGTGGTCGACCTCCTCGTGGACGAGATGCGGGACGGGCTGTCGCTATGACCCTGGACGTCATCGCGGTGCGGCGCGACCTGCACGCCCACCCGGAACTGGCCTTCGCCGAGACGCGGACGACCGGGCTCATCGTCGACCACCTGACCAGCTGGGGCCTCAGCCCGTCCGTCCTGCCGGGAGGCACCGGCGTGGTGTGCGACATCGGGACGGACGGTCCGCTGATCGCCCTGCGCGCGGACATCGATGCGCTGCCTCTTGCTGACCAGAAGTCGGTGTCGTACCGCTCGACGGTCGAGGGCGTGTGCCACGGCTGCGGGCACGACGCGCATACCGCGATCCTGCTGGGCGTGGCCGAGGAACTCGCGCACGCCGCGCTCGACGGCCGGGTGCGGCTGATCTTCCAGCCGGCCGAGGAATCGGTCCCCGGCGGGGCCGCGAGCGTGGTCGCGACCAACGCACTCGACGACGTCAGCCAGATCTACGCGTTGCACTGCGATCCGCGGCTGCCGACCGGTCAGATCGGTGTGCGCGTGGGGCCGATCACCGCGGCGTGCGACCAGGTGCAGGTCATGCTCACCGGCGCGGGCGGTCACACCGCGCGGCCGCACCTGACCCAGGACATCGTGTACGCGCTGGGTCGCGTCATCACTGACCTGCCGGGCATCCTGTCGCGGCGGGTCGATCCGCGGGCGGCGCTGTCGTTGGTGTGGGGATCGGTCGACGCGGGGCGGGCGGCGAACGCGATCCCGACGTCGGGACAGCTGCGGGGCACGCTGCGGGTCTTCGGCCGGGAGGAGTGGGACGCCGCGGGTCCGCTGGTGCGGTCCCTCGTCGCCGAGATCGTCGCTCCGCTGGACGTGCGGGCCCAGACGGAGTACGTGCGGGGCGTCCCGCCGGTCGTGAACGCCGCCGAGGCGGTCGCGGTGCAACAGGACGCGGTCATCGCGGCGCTCGGTGCCGACGCGCTCGCCGAGACCGAGCAGAGCATGGGCGGCGAGGATTTCGCGTGGTACCTCGACGTCGTGCCCGGTGCGCTGGCGCGACTCGGCGTGCGGGGTCAGGGTGCGTCAGCGTTCGACCTGCACCAGGGGACGTTCGACATCGACGAGGCGGCCCTCGAGATCGGGGTGCGCTACACCGTCGCGCTGGCCCACGCGGCGCTCAAAGCCAGCGCCGGCTGACCCCGGATCCCGGCTCGGATTCGGCGCTGCCGCCGAGCAGGACCCGCGTCATGGCGTTGCGGGTGTGCAGCAGTTCGTCGAGAGCTGCGTCCAGATCGTCGGCTGAGACTCGCAACGGGGTCGCCGACTCGTCGACGGTGTCGGTGGCGTCTGCGGGCTCGTCGGCGTGCTCGGCACTGAACACCGCGGCCCGCCGCAGCAGTTCCTTGAGGAACGAGGCGGTCACGCCCTCGGTGCGGGTCAACACCTCACCGAGGCGGCTCGTGTCGACATCGAGCCGACCCCGGTAGAGGTCGAACAACGCGCGCCGACCGTCCGCATCAGGCAGGGCCAGTTCGACGGCCTGGTCGACCCGACCAGGACGGGCGGCGAGCGCGGGCTCCAGCAGGTCGGCCCGGTTCGTCGTGAGGACGAATACGACATCGGCGTCTTCGGCCAGCCCGTCCATCTCGTTGAGCAGCTGGAACAGCAGCGGGTGCTGGCCTGGATACATCCCGCGGTCCTCGGCGATGAGGTCGACGTCCTCGACGACCAACATCGACGGCGCGAGTGCCCGAGCAACCGAGCAGGCCTCGCCGATCAGGTGCAGGGCAGCGCCGGTGAGCTGGATGACCGTGGTGTCGGTGAGGCTGGCGGTCAGGTAGCGAACAGTGTGCGTCTTGCCGACGCCGGGCGGGCCGTATAGGAGCAGACCCCGCTTGAGGTGCTGACCGGCGGCGAGCAGCTGCCGCTTGTGCCGCGCGACTTCGACGACCTGACGTTGGACGGCGGCGAGCACATCGGCGGGCAGGATCAGCTCGTCGCTGGACATGGCCGGACGGCGGTGGAACTGCAGCAGCGATTGGCCCTCGCCGAACACTTCTCCGCCGAAGGACAGCACCTGCCCCCGGAACACGTTGTGCTCGACGGCCAGCGTCCGCACGCGCGCGGCAACGTCGGCCGCGAGCCCCGGCTGGGCGCTGACTACCTGGACGGTTACCCCCTGATGGGGTGAGTGCTGTTCGGCCCCGCGCAGCAGTACGGCCGTGCGGTGTTCGCCGTCGCTGACGAGATAGAGCCCGCAGCGCACGCAGGCCCGGACGGCTCCGTCCGGACCGGCCGGCAGGTTCGCACGGGCCACGTTGCCGGGTCGGAGGCTCATCCCCATCATGTCGCCCGGCCCGCTGCCGACGAGCTCGGCGAGTCCGAACTCTCGATGTTGGAAGCCGATGACGCCGACCAACTCGTGCTCGCGATCCTCTTCGGCGAGCCACGCGTCCAACCCGGCCTGGACGTTGACGTGCTCGTACGCCGGCCAGGCCTCCTCAACCACGGACAGGTCGCTGCTGCCTTCGCCCAAGTGCGTCCGCAACAGGCTGGCGAGCGTGGCGCCCTCACCGGCTCGGGCGGCTCGGACGACCCCGCGCATGGCCCGTCGGGCGAGGCGACCCACGTCGGCCAGCTCGGGGTTGGGGGACCGATCCGCGCCTTCCGAATCCCACGGTTCGGCCCTCACCGGGTGGTAATCGGTGGTGTAGGACGCCCAGCCCTGCGAACGACGTGCCACGAATTCCGCTCCTCCGCCGCGCTTATTCGCCCAGCGAGCGGCAGGCTCGCGAACGGAGCTCGGCGACGTACTCATCAGGGGCGCCGGCGGCCTGCGCGGCGTCCGATATGAGCCCTATTGTGCGTGCTGACGGCAGGCCGCCCTCGAACCCGTCGAGGATGTACACCCACGCGAGGACGTCCCCATCGAGGGTTGAGATACGCAGCCGGATCTTGTTGTAGAGCCCGGTGTCCGCGCCCTCCCAGTAGTCGAGCGTGCGCATGTCCGGCGGCGAGACCTCATACAGGGCAACGAAGACCTGGCCGTCGGCGTCCGGGACCACCATCGGCAGGGCACCGTCCCACCCCATGTCCTCGCCACCGAACGTGAGCCGCCATCCGGGCAGCCAACCGGTGCCGGCCGCTGGAGAGTGCGGACAGCGCTCGAGCATCTGCTCGGGATCCATGTTGGAGCCGTACGCCGCATACAGCCCGCTGGAGAAGCTCATCGGAGGGCAGCGTACCGAGGTGGCGGGCGGAGTGGGGACAATGAGCCGGTGACGCGGATCGTGATCGTCGGAGGAGGCCCGGCCGGGTACGAATCGGCGTTGGTGGCCGCCCAACTCGGAGCCCAGGTCACCGTCATCGAACGGGACGGCATCGGTGGATCCTGCGTGCTCACCGACTGCGTGCCGAGCAAGACGCTGATCGCGACGAGCGACCGCGTGAGCGCATTCCGGGACGCGTCCAGGGTGGGTGTGGGCGCCGTTGATGCCGACGCCGCTGTGGACATCGTCGCGGTCAATGAGCGGATCGTGAAGCTCGCCCACCAGCAGTCCGAGGACATCAATGCCCGGCTGCTACGCGACGCCGTGACGGTGGTGAGCGGCCGCGGGCGGTTCAGCGCCGACCAGCCGCCGCGGGCGCACCGCCTCGACGTCGTGGACGCGGGCGGCACCCGCATCGGCACCCTCGAAGCCGACGTCGTCCTGGTGGCGACCGGCGGCACGCCGCGCACCCTGCCCACTGCGGTGCCCGACGGCGATCGGATCCTGTCCTGGCGCGACGTCTACGAGCTGACGGAGCTACCCGAGCACCTCGTCGTCATCGGCTCGGGTGTCACCGGAGCCGAGTTCGCCAGCGGTTACAGCGAGATCGGCGTCCCGGTGACCCTGGTGTCCAGCCGCGACCGGGTCCTGCCCGGCGAGGACCCCGACGCGGCCGAGGTGATCGAGCGGGTCTTCACCAGCCGCGGCGGAACCCTGGTCCGACAGGCCCGCGCGTCGGGGGTCCGCCGCACCGAGGGCGGCGTGATCGTCGACCTCGTCGACGGCCGCACGGTCACCGGATCGCACGCCCTGATGTGCGTCGGGTCGGTCCCCAACGTCGACAACCTCGGCCTCGAGCATGTCGGCGTTGCTTTGGATGAGCGCGGCTATATCGCGGTCGATCGCGTGTCGCGCACGTCGGTGCCGTCGATCTATGCCGCGGGCGACTGTACCGGCGTGCTCCTGCTCGCGTCGGTCGCCGGCATGCAGGGACGCATCGCGATGTGGCACGCGCTCGGCGAGGCGGTCACGCCGCTGCGCCTGAAGACGGTTGCGGCCAACGTCTTCACGCATCCCGAGATCGCGACGGTCGGCATCGGCTACGAAGCGATCGCGTCCGGTGCCGTGCCTGCTCGCCAGGTGACGCTGCCCCTGGCCACGAACGCCCGCGCCAAGATGCAGGGCTATGTCGACGGCTTCGTCAAGATCTACTGCCGACCGGCGACGGGCGCGGTGATCGGGGCGGTCGTCGTCGCGCCGGGCGCGTCCGAGCTGATCTTCCCGCTGGCCCTTGCGGTGCACCGCGGGCTCACCGTCAATGACCTGGCCTCGACGATCGGCGTCTACCCGGCACTCACGGGCTCGCTGGCCGAGGCCGCCCGTCGGCTCATGCTGCACGACGATCTGGATTGAGGCACGGATGACGATGCACGGAGATTTTTCGCCCGAGGCCCGGATAGCGGCCGAGCGCAAACAGCGCGCTGCGGCGATCTTTGCCGACCACGCCGAGATGATCGTGGCCGCGCTGCCGGACGTCCCCGCGGGCTACGTGCTGGTGGCGATCGTCGACCCCGAACACGAGTTTTCCGGTACGCATCACGTCGCGCAGGAGCAGATTGTCGAGCGGGTGCCGGAACTCGAGGGTGACGGCGGATGGGCGATGGTCTTCACGGTCGGCGCCGGCGTGGACGACGTGCGTCGCCGCACCGACGAGATGGCGACGTTGGCCCGGCGCCGCGCCGAGATGATCGACCGCATCAACTCTCGACGCGGGGACTGAGCAGCGCAGCCCGAACACCGATCGGCTCCTATGCGGCGTTGTGTTATGTGACAAACCCACGGCTCGAAATCGGCCATTCGGCGGAGGTGGCAAAGGGCAGTCGGAGGTATAACTCACCACATGGGTCAGGTAGCGGCCCACTGTTGCCGTAGCGGGGCCGCTCCCTGACCCACTGCTGCTCGGCGACTGCACCACGGTTAGGACCACCCGAACGCCAGTGAAACGTCCGGGCCAGCTTCCGGCGCGAGCGCGGCGTGCGCAGGCTTGCGTGACCGGCGCCCAGGTTGCGTTACCTGCCAGCAGGAACAGGGAATTCCCGGCAGCAGCCATGCACGATGGCCGCTGCCGGTGATGCCGCGGCACGGCACTTTGCGCGAGGCTGTTCTCGTCCGCCAACACGAGGAGACAGCTACCCCATGCGTTCTGTAACTGCCTACGCCACTCCGGCCGCCAAGGCACCGTTCGAGAAGACGACGATTCAGCGGCGCGACCTCGGTGCCCGCGATGTGCTGATCAAGATCGCGTACGCCGGTATCTGCCATTCCGATATCCACACCGCTCGTGAGGAGTGGGGCGAGGCCATCTTCCCGTTGGTGCCGGGTCATGAGATCGCCGGCGTTGTCGAGGAGATCGGCGCTGGGGTTGAGAAGTACGCGGTGGGTGACCGCGTCGGCGTTGGATGCATGGTCGATTCCTGTCGCGAGTGCGAGAACTGCTTGGCCGGTGAGGAGCAGTACTGCCTGAAGGGCAATGTCGGTACCTACAACGCGATTGGTAGGGACGGCCGTCCGACCGACGGTGGCTACAGCACGCACATCGTCGTGGACCAGGACTTCGTTTTGGGCATCCCTGAGGGCATCGGGCTCGACCAGGCCGCGCCGCTGCTGTGTGCCGGCATCACCCTGTACTCGCCGCTCAAGCATTGGGATGCCGGCCCGGGTAAGAATGTGGCGATCGTCGGGCTGGGCGGCCTCGGGCATATGGGTGTCAAGATCGCGCACGCGCTGGGTGCTGAGGTCACCGTGCTGTCGCAGACGTTGTCCAAGCAGGCTGACGGTATGAGTCTGGGCGCGGACCATTTCTATGCGACCAGTGATGATCAGACGTTCGAGGAGCTGGCTGGGTCCTTTGATCTGATCGTCAACACGGTGTCGGCGACGCTGCCGATGGAGAAGTACCTGTCACTGCTCCGCCTGGACGGCACGATGGTCAACGTCGGCGCGCCGCCCGAGCCGCTGTCGGTCCCGGCCTTCGCCCTGATCCCGATGCGTCGCAGTTGGGCCGGCTCGATGATCGGTGGCATCCGGCAGACCCAGGAAATGCTGGACTTCTGCGCGGCGCACAACCTCGGTGCCGAGATCGAGGTCATCTCCGGCGAGCAGATCGACGAGGCCTATGACCGCGTGGTCGCGAGCAACGTCCGGTACCGCTTCGTCATCGACACCGCGACCTTCTGACCTACGGTCCGGTCCGCCGAGATCAGCGCTCGGCCGTGACAGCCTCGGCGACGTGGCAAGGGCGGCGCATGAACGGCCGCGGCAGGACCTGGCGCGGGGCTAGCGCCTACAGCAACCCGCATTGCCGGGCGCGCGTCACGGCGTCTGCGCGGGCGTCGACGCCGAGCTTGCGGTAGATGCTCGCTTGCTGGGTGCGGATCGTGTTGTACGAGACCACGAGTGCGTCGGCGGTTTGTTGCAGGGTCAGCCCCGTTGCCAGCTTCTCCAGTACGAGCTGTTCGCGCTGGGTCAGGGTCACGACCGGCACGCTCTCGGGGAACATGTCGGGATGCCGCGCCACCGGTTCGGACGCAAGCAATGCGGCGGCGGCCGGGGCGTCGGCGGCCATCTGGTGCAGCTCGTGCCGGGGGACCGTCACGAACGGTCGCAGCGCGCCGGTGGCCCGTGCCGCCTCGGCTACTCGGTTCAGTGTCTGCGTGGCGATGGTGCGATGGCCGCAACGGTGCGCGGCGACGGCGTGGATGAGCGCCAGCTCCTGCCGGCCGCGCACGCTCGCGCGGCGCTCCCACTGCGGGTCGTTCGTATAGCGCAGCGCAGTCGCGTGATCACCGGTGAGGAGCGCGAGCCGGGCGTGGCTGACCCGCAGGGCGGGGTGGTCGCGGTGATCACCGAGCAGGACGGCTCGCGCCTGGTTGCCCCGCCCGAGCGCGAGGAGCAGATCCGCCTTCGCCGCTGCGAGCAACGCCGCCTCGTGCCCCCCCGCCGTGGCGAGATCACGTTGCTCCGAACTGGCTTCGTCGAGTTCGTCGAGCAGATCGGCGGTCGTTCCGTCGTGCAGCGCAAGCAATGCGCGCCCGTACAGGTACAGACCGCGAAGTCGGTCGGGGAACAACGGCGGCGTGACCTGGTTGCTGATGCCCACGGCCTCCCGGATCGCCAGGCGGTCGAGCGCGGTCAACAGTGCGGCCGTGGCGACGGCGGGCTCGAAGTACGTGCTCAGCCAGCTTGAGGTAGCCGGCGCGTCCTCGTAACGCTGCAACCACAGCGATGCGCGGCGCAGGTCGCCGTCGAGGGCGTGGATGAACGCGAGCTTACTGGCGGCGTCGCGCGCGACGTAGTCGAAGGCGCCCTCGGATGCGCGCTGGTACGCCTCGCGGTACGGGTCGAGGGCCCGCCCGCGGTCGCCGGCCGCCAACAGTGCCGCCCCGACCTGGGCGAGCACGCTGGGGAACAGCTTCGCGATCGCCGCCGGATGCGCGGCCCGGGTCGCGCGGGCGAAGTCGAGCACGCGGAGGGCGACGCTGCGGGCGGCCTCGACCGAAGCGCAGTTGCGGAAGGCGACCAGCACCGCGAGCGCGACGTCGAGTTGCTCGGGTGCATTGTCGGATCGGCTGAGTACCTCCAGAGCTTCGGGGGCTCCGGGCAGGACGTTCGTCGTCAGCATGTTGTAAGCGGGGACCTGCAGCATGACGTCGCGCATCGCCGTCGCGCGCCGGCTGGTGCGCAGGAATGACGGGGGGGTGGCAGTGATTGCGTCGTACAGTCGCTCGCGCTGCTCGACCAGCAGCGCGCGCCAGGCCGTATCGATGACGCGGACAACCAGCGCCCAGTCCTGAGCCTGGACGGCGTGTCCGATCGCCCATCCCGGGTGATCGTCGAGGTAGGCCTTGGCGAGCAGGGCATGCAGCGGTGCGATGCGCTCCGGGTGCTGGCGGTACAGTTCGGCCGCTAAGAGCCGGCGCGCTGCGGGCGGCCAGCGGTAGACCGGCTCACCGCCGCGCCGGTCGACGAGCAGTGCGCCGGCGCCGGCCCAGTGCTCCAGGTAGGACTCCGCCGCGGGGTCCTCCGTGAGCGCCTCGACGAGCGACACTGTCAGTTCCTCCGCGGCCGATGTCGTCAGCGCGAAGTTCAGTAGCCCCCGAGCGGCAGGCGCGCGATTGACGCGGTCTCGCAGGAAGTCCCCGGCGATCTCGTCCACGATCGCGACGACCTCGGCCTCGCCAGCGGGCGGGCGGCGGTCCGCGATCTCCACCAGGACGGCGCGGGTCAGTGCCGGCGAACCCGCGCACTGCCGGTGGACGGTTTCGGCGGTGATCGCCGGTTGGGGCGCCATCAGGGCCGCAGCCAGCTTCGTCGTCTCGTCGACCGTGAACAGCAGGTCGGCGGCAGCGACGTTGGCGGTGTCGAGGTTGGTGACTCGGCCGGCGCGGAACCGCCGGCCGCCGGACAGGGTGATCAGCAGACGCAGCCGCGGCGCCTCGCGCAGCAGCTGGACCAGGTGCTCGTCAACCGTGGGGTCGCTGACGTTGTCCAGATCATCGATGACGAGCAGCACCGGCGGGCCGTCAAGCCGCAGGGCAAGATCAAGCGCCGCTCTGGGCGCCGAGCTGTCGGTGTCGGCGGTGACGGAGAGGCCCGCGCGGGCGAGGGCCTCGACGACCGCCGACCAGAAGACGTTGGGATCGTCGGTGGCTGGGGGTCGCAGCCAGGCGGTGATCTTCGTCGGCGCCGCGCGGTCGCGCAGCCACTGAGCGGCCAGCGTCGTCTTGCCGAAGCCGGCCGGTGCACGCAGCACCGTGAGCGGCCGGCCGGTGTCGAGGCGGTCGCGGAACTGGGGCCGCTCGATGAGGGGAGTGGCCAGCCGCGGCTGACCGTGCCCGCTCCGGGCCACCGCCGGATCAAGACTCGGACGCGGTCGTGGTTCACCGCCCCCCACCGCTCCCCCTTCGCTGCGCATGGGCACCGCTCATCTTGAAATTTGTGGCCACGTCCTGTGACCAAGGCGGACACGCAGTGTCACAGCTAGCCGAACCGCAGGTTCGCGTCGGACCGCAAGTGCTTGATCATTTCGCTGGGAGCATACCCGGACGTATGGTGCGGTTTCTGCGGGCAGACGGCGGATTAATGGCGATACGCACCCTGATGAACTGCCTGGTGAAATTCGCGATCTCAGCTGGAGAAGATCAACGGCGACGTAAAAACTCTGTTCGTCTCGATCCAGAGAGAGCCCGGCGCCGCCGCTGGGCACGGGGACTGGGTGTGGGGAATCGCAAGTCCTGGTTCGACGACACTTGGAGGCCTCCGTGCCTGTCCGTCATCTCCCGGTGCCGTTCGCGCGCCGCCCCCGGCACGTGGCTCGCCACCGTCACGTCCTACAGCGTTCTCGGCGCTGGACGGCGATAGGCAGTGTTCTTGCCCTCGTCGCCGCCCTGACCAGTGCCTCGATGGTCGCGAGCGCGACCGCCGAAGCCGGTACGACCGCCGCGGCGACGTTCAGCAAGACCGGCACCAACCTCCGCAACGACTCAGTAGCGAATTCGGCCAGCGGCGCGCAGGGCACGGCCCAGCCCGGCGACACGATCAAGTGGGCGCTGAACTACAAGAACACGACCGGCGCCGACGCGACCGTCGGGATGACCGATCCGATCGCGAGCGGCCAGACCTATGTTCCGAACTCGCTGCAGACGCCGCCCAACCTCAGCGGGACCGTCTCCGGCTCGACGGTCACGGTGAACGGCACGGTGCTCAGCGGCGCGACGGCGTCTCAGTCGCCGAACTTCAGTGCCGCTGCGGTCACCTTCAGCACGCCCGGCGGGGACGGCTACTCGGTCGAGGGCTTCGGTAACAGCATCTACACCGTCTTCCACCACAACGCGTCGTCCACCGTCGTCTTCTGTGCGACCTTGACCAACCAGGTGTGCCAAGGCTGGCCGGGCTACTCGAGCTATGTCAGCCCGACTGCCGGCACCCCACTCGGCACCGGACCGGTGAGCACGTTCGGAAGCGACTACGTCAACGGGTCGTTCATCGCGGGCGGCCGGCTGTACTGGTCGGTCACCCAGAACGGCGCCACCGGCACGAACGTGTTCGGCATGCAGTGCCTGGACCTCACCTCGCTCGTGAGCTGCGGTTACAACCAGCTCGGCACGACGACGGTCGCCGGGTACGCGCTTTCCGGAGACGGGATCGCGGCGGCCGACGGGAACTATTACTACATGGACAACAACGGCTCCCTCCAGTGCGTGACGCCGACCGCGACGTCCTGCGGGGCGGTCGACGTGGCCGGCACCACCGTCGGACATGGCTCGATCATGGAGGTCGGCACCTACGGGCGGTACGTCTATGTGACCTACGACAGCCCGACGGCTCCCACTGCGTACCTCACCTGTTTCGACACAACCACGCACAGCAAGTGTGCGAACTTCCCGAAGCCGACCGGTCCGTTCTCTGGCGCCGCGGGGACCTTCGTCAGCGAAGTCATGCCGGTCGTCTCGTCGACGGGCGCCTTCCAGGGCGCGTGCGCAATCCTCCACCAGGCCTGCTTCGACCCGAGCGGCAACGCCATCGCCGACCCGTGGACCCTGACCGCGTACGCCTTCTCGCCCCTCACCAACGCCGGCTTCGGCACCGGCGTGCTCAGCGGGACGAAGTACTACACCGGCCATGGCACCGTGGTCGACTGCTACGACTTCGCCCAACCTCTCGTGGGCGGCAAGGTCCAGCCGTGCGCCGCGTTCGTGACGCACCCGCCGGACGTGAGCAGCTACACGGTCCGCGCCCTCTCGAACCTCCCCGGCTGCATGGCGTCCAACGGTGACGGGGCGCAGATCAGCGTCTTCAACGCCGTCACCGGCGCGCCGTGCGCGTCGGCGTCCCAAACCTTGGCGCTGGACCCCAGCGTCTACTACTGCGACGGGCAGCCAGGGCACATCGACAGCTGGGGCGCGGTGACGCTGCCGGGGCTGAGCGCGTCCGACTACGCCGGCGCGACGCTCACCCTCTTCGGGGCCGACGGAACGGCGCTGCCGGCCTGGACGAACGTGCCCTTCCCGGCCAGCGGCGCCCAGTCCATCGACATCTCGTCGATCCCGGTCACCGGGAACACGGCGAAGTTGACCGCTCAGGTGAACCTGGCCGCCGTGACCAACACCGCGGCGGTGAACGCATCGCGCGTGCGGGCGACCTGGATCGGTGACCCGGTGCAGGTCTGCTACCAGACCACCATCGATCCCGTGCCCTGCCTGACGACGGTCCCCGTGTCCAACACCGCCAACGCGGTCACGACGGCTGGCGCCGTCACCGACGGGCCGGCCGGCAACTCGAGTGGCCCGGCGATCTTCAACGTGTCGCCGTCGGCGGCGCAGTGCATGCTGCACCTCGCGAAGATCGGCGCACCCGATCCAGCGAAACCGGGGACAACGGTGACCTACACGATCACCGTGCACAACACCGGGACGATGGACTACCTCGCGTCCGACCCGGCGACCTTCACCGACGACATCACCGACGTGCTCACCGACTCGTCCTACAACGCGGCGAGCCTGACCGCGTCGGCCGGGACGGCGTCGTACAACGCGACGACCGATGTCATCTCGTGGTCCGGGCCCCTGGCGGCGAACGCGACGGCGACGATCACCTACACGGTGGTCGTCAACGATCCGGACGCCGGTGACCATTCGATGTTCAACCGGGTCGTCACGCCCCCGGGCACGCCGTCGAACTGCGCGGCGGCTTCAACCGACCCGGCGTGTGGCGCCGTCGTCCAGGTCCCGGACCTCAAGGTGAGCAAGTCCAGCAACCCGGCGGATGGCGCGACGGTCGTCGCCGGGCAAGTGATCACCTACACCTTGACGTTCCAGAACGTCGGCCAGGGCACGGCGGCGACGGACTACACCGACGATCTCACCCGGGTGCTCGACGACGGCTCGGTCACCAGCACGCCGGTCGCTTCGAACGCCAACCTGACGGTGAGCGCGATCAGCAACGGGACGTTCACCGTCACCGGTGGCGTGCCGGCCGGCGCGATCTACACCGTGACCTACCAGGTGACCGTCGGCCCGGACGGCCAGCGCGGCGACAACGACATGGTCAACTTCCTGTTCCCGACCGGTTCCACACCGCCGACCGCGTGCGTCAGCGGCGATCCGCTGTGCACCGAGCACAAGATCCCGCAGGTGAGCGTGGCCAAGACGTCCGACCCGGTGGACGGTGCGAGCGTCGCCTCGGGTGACGACATCACCTACACGCTCACGATCCAGAACACCGGGACTGCGACCGGCGGCCTGGACTACGTGGACTATCTGGCCGGCGTGCTCGACGATGCCACGATCACCACGGCGGCCACGGCGTCGAACGCCAACGTCGCGGTCGGCACGGTCAGCAACGACCAGTTGCCGATCAGCGGGACGATCCCCGCCGGGGCCACCTACACGGTCACCTACAAGGTCACGGTCAAGCCGTACGCCCAGCAGGGTGACCACAACCTGCTGAACTACGTCGCGCCCCCGGGCACCAACCCGCCGAGCGACTGCCTCGTCGCCGACAACTGCGTGGTGCACCCGATCCCGCACCTGTCGATCGACAAGGGCGCGTCCACCACCGAGCGGCCGGCGCCGGGTGACACCGTCAGCTACACCGTGGTCGTCACCAACGACGGCGGGACGGACTACACCGCGCAGAACCCGGCGTCGATGACCGACGACCTCTCCGACGTCCTCGACGACGCCACCTACAACGGCGACGCCGCGGCGACACTTCCGGGGACGCCGGCGGTGACCGGTTCGCAGCTGAGCTGGTCGGGCGCCCTCGCCGCGGGCCAGTCGGTCACGATCACCTACTCGGTGACCTACACCGGCAGCGGCAGCACCGTCATGGTGAACACGGCCTGCGTCCCGAAGCACGGCACCGACCCGCACTGTGACACCGTCTCGGTGCCGGCCGCGCTGATCTCGCCGAGCAAGTCGGTCGACCCGGCCGACGGCTCGACGGTGGTGGCCGGGCAGGTGCTCACCTACACGCTGACCTTCGCCAACAGCGGGCAGGGCGCGGGCGACATCAACTACACCGAGGACCTGTCGAAGGTGCTGGACGATGCCACGATCACCGACGGCCCGACGGCCTCCAATCCGGCCCTGACAATCGGCGCGGTCACCAACGGCAGCTTCCAGATCACGGGGACGGTGCCGGCCACGACCACCTACACCGTGACGGTGAAGGTGACGGTCAAGCCGGACGGCCAGCGGGGCGACGACCAGCTGGACAACTTCCTGGTGCCCACGGGCACGACGCCGCCGGCCCAGTGTGCGGCCGGCGACCCGATGTGCACCCACAACCCGGTGCCGGAGATCATCCCAACCAAGTCAGTGGATCCGACGTCCGGCTCGACGGTGCACTCCGGGGACGTCCTCACCTACACGCTGTCGTTCCACAACGTCGGCGCGGCGACCGGCTCGATCGACTACGTCGACCACCTCGCCGACGTCCTCGACGACGCGACCGTCACCTCGGCGCCGGCGGCCTCCAGCACCGACCTGGCCGTGAGCCCGATCGGGCAGGAGCAGTTCGAGGTGACCGGGACGGTGCCGGTGGACGCCACCTACACCGTGACCTACCAGGTGACGATCAAGCCGGAGGGCCAGCGCGGCAACGACGAGGCGAACAACTTCGTCACCCGGGCGGGCGAGGACCCGCCGTCGTCGTGCACCGCGGACAACCCACTGTGCACGCACAACCCGATGCCCGACGTCGTGTCGTGGAAGACGGTGGATCCGGCCAGCGGAACGCCGGTCGTTCCCGGGCAGTCGCTGACCTACACGCTGCACTTCCAGAACCAGGGCACCGCCGAGGGGACGGTCGGCAAGGTCGACGACATCACCCAGGCTATGGACGACGCGACCGTGGCCAGCCAGCCGGCATCGTCCGACACGGCGCTCACGGCGACGGCCTTCGGTGCTGACAACCGGTCGGCCATCACCGGCACGCTCGCGGCCGGCCAGACGGTGACGGTGACCTATGCGCTCAAGATCGACGACCCCGACAGGGGCGACTCGATCCTGGCCAACTTCCTGCAGAAACCGACCGATCCGCCGCCCACGTCCCCGGACTGCACGCCGACCGACGCCCAGTTGCCGGACTGCACCGCCAACCCGGTCGGCGACCTGGCGGTCAGCAAGACGGTGAACCCGAAGAATTTCAGCAAGGTCGAACCAGGGGACACGCTGACCTACACGCTGACGTTCCACAACACCGGGAAGGGCACGTACGCGGTCGACTACACCGATCGGATGGCCGGTGTGCTGGATGACGCGACTCTGGTCTCCGGGCCGGATGTCTCGGACAGTGCGTTGACGGCCGGTGACCTGTCCGGCGGCTCGTTGCGGATCACCGGCACGCTCGGCGCCGACCAGACCGTCCGGATCACTTACCAGGTGAAGGTGAAGGCGTACGACGCCCAGGGTGACCACGAGCTTGGCAACTTCCTCCGGCCCACGGGGGCGCATGGTGTCGACAGCTGCGTCTCCACGGACCCCCTGTGCACGGACAATCCGGTGCCGTCGGCAGTGAGCGGCGGTGGCGGCGGGACGGCCAACACCGGCGGCAACACCGAGAGGACGTTGCTACTCGGTGCGCTGCTCCTGGGGGCGGGTGGCCTGTTGAGCCTGCTCGGTGTCCGCCGCCGGCGCCGCCCAGCGAGCTGATCCGTGCCGCTGCTCAGGATCGTCACCGCGGTCGTGGTCGCCGGGTTCGCCTCGGCGGCCCCGGCCCCGGGCGCGGCGGCGCCGGACGCGACGAGGCTCTCGATCAGCGTGTCCGACGGCGTCTCGCAGGTGAGGGACAAGACGTCCGTGGCCTACATCGCGACCGTCGTCAACGACGGCGCGGCGGCGGTCAGTGGCAAGCTCGTGCTCGAGGTGCCGGAGTACGCCCGCTACGGCCGGGCCCGTGAGGCGAAGGTGACCAAGCAGGTCGCGAGCTGGACCGTGGAGGTTCTGCCCCACTCGACCGTGGCCCGGCGGGCCACCGCCAAGATCGGGACCATCCCCCCGGGCCAACTGCGGGTCACCAGCCTGGCCAGTCTGTTCCTCGGCCCGGTGACAGGTGCGCCGGCGATCCGCGCCGCGGACAGCGACCGCATCGCCGGCGTCGTCGATCCACCGGCGATCCCGCTGCCGCAGCCGACGAGCAAGCGGCCCGCGGCCGCGGCGACCGGACCCGACGACGGCGGGTCGAGCACCTGGGTCCTCGTGGGTGGGCCGGTCCTGGCCGCCGGGCTCGCGGGTCTCGCCGGGCTGGTGTGGTGGCGCCGGCGGGCGGACCCGGTTCACGACGACGCCTAGTGGCTGGCGGGGATCTACGGAGAG
>JAVHVH010000219.1:0-2690 GCA_032160665.1 Pseudonocardiales bacterium | reverse complement strand
CCGAGGGGTACGCAGCTCTCTTCGCGGGGATCAACCCGGCCGAATGGGGCGCTGCGGACACGGCGCTCACGGTCAAGGTCGGCAATCGCAGCGTGTGGCTGTTCGGCGATACGTTCAGTTCCGGTCCGGACGGAGAAGGCCGCTTCGTCCATTCCACCGCCATCACGCAGAAGGGCGGCTGCCTGCACGTCTCGCACGCCGGCGCCCAGCTGCTGCCGGACCAGCACGCCGTCGCGATCCCGACGACGGCACATCCCTCGGTCATCTACTGGATCGAGGGCGGACGCGTCTCCGGTCGGAATCTCCTGGACATCGCCGCCCGCGCGATCCAGATCGTTGGCTCGGGGCCGTGGGACTTCCGTGACGGCGGGTACACGCGCCACGCCGCCGTCGGAATCGACGCGGCGGGCGACCTGACGTTCGAGCGCTGGACGGCGACGATCGCCGGACCCGCACCCGACCCCGGTCCGATGATCAACTGTGACGCGCCCGCCGCTCCGCGACCACATCACTTCTGCTACGCGCGCCATACGCATCCGGAGTTGCTCCTCGCCGACGGGCACCCGCTCGTCACGGTGTCGCAGAACTGGGACGACGGAACGCTGCACCCGTTCACCGACTACCGCCCGCTGTTCTCCGACCGCTGAGCCCGACCCACCAGCGGCGGGACCACGACCGGGCAATTCGAAGTCGAGTAGCCGTCGCCGCTGCAGGTCTCTATCGTCCTGCAGCGGCGCGTAACGTAACCCACGGTATGTCGCCCGATGAAAGGGATCCGATGACTCTCTCGGCTTCGCGCAATCCCAAGGTCACCGGTGAGTCCGCCACGGACCGCGGTATCCCGGACACCGTCGCCCAGCTGCGCGCGACCTTCCGCAGCGGCCGCACCCGGCCGGTCGAGTGGCGCCTCGAACAGCTCGACGCACTGGTCCGGCTCGTCACCGAGCGGGAGAGCGATTTCGCCGAGGCACTCGCGAAGGATCTTGGTCGCGGCGCCGTCGAAGCCTGGCTGGCCGACCTGGCGCCCGTCACTGGCGAAGCCAAGTATGCAGCTAAGAAGTTGCGCACCTGGATGAAGTCGACCCGGGTCAAACTGCCGATGAGCGTGCAGCCCGGAAAGGCCTGGTACCAGTACGAACCGCTCGGTGTCGTGCTGATCATCGGACCCTGGAACTATCCGATCCACCTCGTGCTGGCCCCGCTCGTGGGCGCGCTGGCGGCGGGCAACTGCGCGATCCTCAAGCCTTCCGAACACACCCCGGCCTGCTCGGCGGTGCTGGCGAAGCTGGTTCCGCAGTACCTCGATCCGGAAGCTGTCGCCGTCATCGAAGGCGCGGCCGACAGCACCCAGGGACTGCTCGACCAGGCGCTGGACCACTGCTTCTTCACCGGCGGCCCTGAGATTGGCAAGGCGGTCATGGCCGGCGCCGCTAAGCACCTCACCCCGGTGACGCTCGAACTCGGGGGCAAGAGCCCCGTCATCGTCGCCGACGACGCCAAGCTGAAGGTGGCGGCTCGACGCATCGCGTTCGCCAAGCTGCTCAATTCCGGGCAGACCTGCGTGGCCCCCGACTACGTCCTCGTCGACCGCTTGGTCCGAGACAGGTTCGTGGACGAGCTCAACAAGGCGATCACGTCATTCTCGCGGGAGCCGACGCTGCCGATCGTCAACACCCGGCAGGCCGGTCGGATCGCTGGGCTCGTCGAGAAGGCCGGGGGCCGCACCGTGCGTGGCGGCAAGATCGATGCCGATGGCAAGCGGGCCGAGCTAACCGTGATCGTCGATCCGGACGCCGACTCGGCCCTGATGCGTGACGAAATCTTCGGGCCGGTGCTGCCGATCGTCACCGTGGATTCGATGGACGACGCAATCGCGCACGTGCAGCAGGGCCCCAAGCCGCTCGCGTTGTACCTGTTCAGCGAGAGCCGCGCGAACGAGACCCGGGTCGTGAACGAGATCAGCAACGGTGGGACGGTCGTCAACCAGCTGATGTACCACCTGCTCGTCAACGAGCTGCCATTCGGCGGCGTCGGCAACAGCGGCACCGGGGCCTACCACGGCAAGTGGGGTTTCGAGACGTTCAGCCACCGCAAGTCGGTGTTGCGCAAGCCCACCTGGCCCGACCCGTCGCTCGCCTACCCGCCGTTCACCAAGCTCAAGCAGATGATCATGCGGAAGGTCTTCTGAGCGGCTCGGTCAGTCGTCGACGCCCTCGGCGGCTCGCGCCCTTGCCGCCGCCTCGCGCATCTCGATGACGTCGGTGGCCCACTCGCCGACCTCGTGCGCGAGATCGCGCACGGCGCCGGTGAGGATCGTCGCGATCCGGCCGACATGTGTGGCGGCTGACTCGGTGAGCACCTGCACGGTGTCCTTACGCGTCTCGAACTTGCCGACCATGCTGCGTCCTCGCTGCTCGTTGCGCGCTGTCACGCGGCGACGGGAACCAACTCGCGCTCAACGGTAGCCGGGGTGGGCGCCTTCGTGTCGCCTCGCGTGCCGAACGGCACAGCCAGCCGGAAGATCTTGGCCCAGGTCGAACCGATCTGCTTGGAGAACCGGCCGGTGTTGTACGGGAGGCCGTACTTCTCGCACAGGGCCTGCACCTCCGGCGCGATCTGCGGGTAGCGCCGGGCCGGGAGGTCCGGGAACAGGTGGTGCTCGATCTGGTGCGACAGGTTTCCGGACATGA
>JAVHVH010000166.1:0-5811 GCA_032160665.1 Pseudonocardiales bacterium | reverse complement strand
GGAGGTGCTGGCCGCGCCGTGGCGCCAGTTGTCCTATCAGCAGGGGCCGGTGTGGGCGGTGATGGCGCAGATCGCCACCCGGGACCCGATGCTCGCCGTCGGGGGTGGTCCGGTGTGGACGCCGGATCAGATCTTCGAGTCCGCGGTCGATGAGGTCCGCGCCGAACTGCGCCTGACCCGCCGGGCGGCGCGCCGCGAACTCGAGCACGCCGACACGGTGACCGGCATTCCGCGGGTGGCGCAGGCGCTGCGGGCCGGGGTGCTCGACCGGGCCCGGGCGGTGGTGCTGGGCGAGGGCTGCGCCGATCTCACGCCCGAGCAGGCAGCGAAACGGTTGGACGAGGTGCTGGCCGACGCCACCGCGGTGTCGGCCAGCACACTGGCCCAGCGGGTGCGCCGGGTCGCGCTCGCCCTGGACCCGGGCTGGGCCGAGCGCCGCTACCGCCAGGCCGTCCGCGAACGCCGGGTGATCGGCTACCTCAACGAGGACGGCACCGCGACCGTGTCCGCGCAGCGCCTGGACGCCGACCAGGCCGCCGCCGCGTGTGCCCGCATCGACGCGCTCGCCGATGCGGCGAAGCGGGCCGGCGCGAATGGTTCGCTGGACCACCTGCGGGTCGAGTTGTTCCTCGGTCTGCTCGACGGGCGATTCCACGGCCAGCCCGAATCCGCGATCGTCACCGAATTGCTCGCCCAATACCCACGCCGCGACGAAACGGCGACAACCGGCGCGGAAACCGCGGCCGCCGCCGACGAAACGGCGACAACCGACGACCGCGAAACTGCGACCGCTAACGACGAAACTGCGACCGCCGGCGACCAATTCGGGAATGCACCCGAAACGGCGCCCGAAACGGCGCCCGATCCGGCGCCGGATTGCGGTCAATCCGAGCCCGCGGAGCCTGCCCCGGGTCCGGGGCCGCAGCGTGGCGAGCACGCCGCCCCGGTGCCGCAGCGTGGCGTGCAGGTGCGGGTCGGGCTCGCCACGCTGCTGGGCCTGGACGAGCAGCCGGGCGAGCTGGCCGGGTGGGGCACCGTCACCGCCGATGTCGCCCGCACGGTCGTGGCCCGGCAGCGGCGCTCGGAATGGCGCTTCGCGATCCACGACGAGGGTGGCCGGCTGCTGTTCGACGGCATCACCCGCCACCGCCCCCACCCGGTCGACGCGTCGCAGGCGACCCAAGCCGAGGGCGGCATCGTCGAACTGCACGTCCCGATCAGCCTGCTCCACGACCCCGACCTGGCCCGACAGCACCCCGGCTGGGCCGGCGTGCTCGCCGACCTCGCCGCCCAGCACGCCACCCAGCACCGCCCGACCCAAGATCCCGCCGCCCGCTTCCCCGGCCGGGCGCTGCGCCGGCACAGCCAGATCACCTTCCAGCACTGCATCTTCCCCGGCTGCCGACGACCCGCGACCGACTCCGACCAGGACCACCTACGCGATCGCGCCTACGGCGGACCAACCCGAGCCGAGAACCTCGCCCCCGCCTGCCGGCACGACCACATGAACAAAACCGCCCGCGGCTGGCGCGTGATCCGGACCGACGAACGCACGTTCGTCTGGATCAGCCCACTCGGGCGCCGACACCGCGTCCACCTCCCCGCCCTCGCACCACCACTCCCGCCACCCCAACCGCGACCACCCGACCCCAGCGCCGATACCGGCGAGATGACCGGTGCCCACGGCGATGACGCCGCAGCGTCAAGCAGGCCGACCTTCAGACCAGTCACCCAACGCGGGCGACCACTCGCGCCACCGCCCACCACCGGCCAAGCCCGCCTGCCATCCGACCTGCCATCCGACCTGCCGCCGTTCTGATAAGTGGCCCCATTGCCAGTCGGTGTGCGGGTGATGGGCGCGCGGTGGTCTCCCGCCTCGCGCCAAGTACGTCCCGCGCCGGTCCGGCGCCGAGGTCACCGCTCACCGCGACCGACGGGTTCTGCACCAGAAGTTCGCCGAGGTCAGATACCACAACGCGGGTGTGAGCCGATCCAAGATGTGCAGCAGGTCGGGGGAGACGTGCGCGCCAGTCGCGTGCCGCGGCGCCGGCACTTGGCCGGCGAGATGGAACAGGTGCGCGCGCTCGTCGTCGGTCAATCGCAGCTCGCGAGCCAGCGCGGCGAGTAGGGCTGGGGACGGGTACGGCCCGCGGCCCCGCTCCAGCCTCTTGTAGTAGTCCGTCGACATCCCGGCCAGGTGGCGACCTCGTCGCGGTCGATACCCTCCACTCTGCCCCGCGGTATGCGACGTACCCAGGGGAGCGGCGATCCCACGATCGACGGTCTCTGCCACGCGGGCCGCGAGCCAGTAACCATGGAGACCATGACGACGATGCGACGGCTCGGCAAGACCGGGCCAGAAGTGAGCTCACTGGGACTGGGCTGCATGGGGATGTCCGGCATGTACGGCCCGGCCGACGACGACGAGAGCGTGGCCACTATCCGGGCCGCCGTCGACGCGGGGATCACCCTGCTCGACAGCGGCGACTTCTACGGCAGCGGCCACAACGAACTGCTGGTCGGCCGCGCGCTCAAGGAGCTGCGCCGAGACGACGTCCAGATCAGCGTGAAGTTCGGCGGCCTGCGCGATCCGGAGGGCGGCTGGGGCGGCAATGACACCCGGCCGGCCGCGATGCGCAACTTCCTCGCCTACTCACTGGTACGCCTGGGCACGGATCACATCGATGTGTACCGGCCGGCCCGGCTCGACCCGGAGGTGCCGATCGAGGACACCATCGGCGCGATCGCCGAGCAGGTCGAGAAGGGCCACGTGCGTCACATCGGGCTGTCCGAGGTTGGTGCCGACACCATTCGACGGGCCGCCGCCGTGCACCCGATCGTCGACCTGCAGATCGAGTACAGCCTGCTCTCCCGCGGTATCGAGGACGGCATTCTGCAGACGTGCCGGGAGCTCGGCATCGCGATCACCGCGTACGGCGTGCTCTCGCGCGGACTCATCGGAGGCGCTGGGCCGAGCGGCGATCCGCGCGACTTCCGGGCGCACAGCCCGCGATTCCAGGGCGAGAATCTGACCCGCAACTTCGAGCTCGTCAACCGTCTGGAGCCGATCGCGAAGCGACACGGCTTGACGGTCGCCCAGCTCGCCATCGCCTGGGTCGCTGCGCAAGGCGAGGACATCCTTCCGGTGATCGGGATGCGCCGGCGGTCCCGGATTGCGGAAGCGCTCGAGGCCGCCGCCACGGAGCTGGACGGGGCCGACCTAGCCGATATCGAGGCGGCCGTTCCCGCTGGCTCCGCGGCCGGAGATCGGTACGCCGCGCAGCAGCTCGCGCAGCTGGACAGCGAGCGCTGAAGGGACGCGCGCAACCGGCGTTAGGACCCGGTTAACCGCGTCTTGGCGGCCTGCGGAGGTCCGTGTAGCGTCCGCGGCGGTCGAAGTGACCGACGTTTCGCAGGCGAAGTCCCACGGTCCTCCGGGAGCGTGCACTGCAGTGATGCGGGACCGCGGAACGAAGACCCCGAGGCCCACGAAGTGTGGGATCGGACCGGCCCCCTCGAAGGAGTGCACGTGGCACAGGGCAGCGTGAAATGGTTCAACGGCGAAAAGGGATTCGGCTTCATCGCCGTGGACGGCGGGGAGGACGTCTTCGTCCACTTCTCCGCCATCCAGGCCGACGGTTATCGCACCTTGGACGAAGGCCAGCGCGTGGAGTTCGATCTCGCTCAGGGCCCGAAGGGCCCGCAAGCCGAGAACGTCCGCGTCGTCACCGCCTGAGACACCGCAGCCAACAGGCGGCCCGGACCGGAGACGGTCCGGGCCGCTCGTGCTCTCACCGGGGTCGGCCGGGAGTCACCGGCAGGTGCAAGGGTCCGCGGATAGTCGCGGCGTTGCGGCGCACCACGCGCCCGGCGCGGCGCAGCTCGGGGAGACGCTGAGCCAGCGCGGCGAAGGCGATGGTCGCCTCGAGCCGCGCCAGCCCTTGCCCGAGGCAATAGTGGATGCCGCTCGAGAACGCCAGGTGCTCGACCGGCAGCGTGCGAGCGATGTCGAAACGCGCGGGGTCGGCGTAGACCTCCGGGTCGCGGTTCGCCCCGCCGATGAGGGTGGCGACGAACTGCCCCCTGCGCACCGCGACACCGTCGAGGTCGACGTCGCGCAGCGCGAGGCGGCCGGTGCGCTGCACGGGCGGGTCGAAGCGCAGGATCTCTTCCGTGGCATTCGCCGCGAGACCCGGGTCGTCGCACAACGCCGCCCATTGTTCCGGGTGGTCGAGCAGCGCCAGGACGCCGTTGCTGATCAGGTTGACCGTGGTCTCGAACCCGGCGATCAGCAGCAGGACGCACAGCGGCACCATCTCGCGAGCCTCGATGCGCTCGCCCTCGGCGGCCACGATCGCGCTGATGACGTCGTCGGCCGGCTCGTGGCGGCGCAGCTCGAACAGCTCGCCGAACATCGCCTCGAGCCCAGAGTTGGCCTCCATCAGCGCGCGGGCGTGACGGAGCGACTTGACGCCGTCCAGCGCGCTGCCGATCGTGGCGCCCCAGCGCGCGAAATCGTCGACGTGCGTGTTGGGAACGCCGAGCAGATCGGTGATGACCGTGATCGGCAGCGGTGCCGCGAAGGTCTGCACGAGGTCGACGCGACCGGCTCGGGGCAGGTCGTCGATGAGCTGGTGGACGGTCTTCTCGATCCGCGCGGCATAGCCGGCCATCTGCTTCGGGCTGAACGCCGGCGTCGCCAGTCGGCGCAACCGGGTGTGGTCCGGCGGGTTGAGCTCGAGGAAGGACAGATCGAACGCCTGGTCGCCCGGGACCGCACCCTCAGGACGCACGCCGAAGTGCCGGTCGCGCAGGACCCGGTTGCACACCGCGTGGCTGGTCGTCACCCAGTTGCCGAGCCGGGTCGCGACGATCGGACCTTCGGCCCGCAGCCGCTCGTAGATCGGGTACGGGTTGTCGCGCGCCGGGCCCAGCATCAGCAGCGACATCGGGTCGTTTCGGAAGTACCCGTGATAGGCGGTGACTGCCTTCGCCCGATACAGCTCGGACGCGAAGGCCGCCACCTGTCGCAGCTGCGTGACCGTCGCCATGGTGGCGTCAGGATATGTCCACCTGCGCCAGCGTCCCGGCCACCTTGCACTCTCCGGGACCGAGTGCTAAACCTGAATTGGCACTCGGCTACGCTGAGTGCCAGCCGGTTGGGCAGTGAGGTCCGGTATCGGGCCGTCCGTCGCGGGCACCGCACGCCGGCATGACAAGCGTGTCCACCTAAGAGTGAGGACCACACCGAATGGCCAAGTTGATCGCGTTCGACGAAGAGGCCCGTCGCGGCCTTGAGCGCGGCATGAACCAGCTCGCCGACGCCGTCAAGGTGACGCTCGGCCCGAAGGGCCGCAATGTCGTGCTGGAGAAGAAGTGGGGCGCCCCCACGATCACGAATGACGGCGTATCCATCGCCAAGGAGATCGAGCTCGAGGAGCCGTTCGAGAAGATCGGCGCCGAGCTCGTCAAGGAAGTTGCCAAGAAGACCGACGACGTCGCCGGTGACGGCACCACGACGGCTACCGTCCTGGCCCAGGCACTGGTGAAGGAAGGCCTGCGCAACGTCGCCGCGGGCGCCAACCCGATGGCGCTCAAGCGCGGCATCGAGGCGGCCGTCGCGTCGGTGTCCGAGGTGCTGGGCAACCAGGCAAAGGACGTCGAGACGAAGGAGCAGATCGCCGCGACCGCGTCGATCTCCGCTGCTGACACCACGGTCGGCGAGATCATCGCCGAGGCCATGGACAAGGTCGGCAAGGAAGGCGTCATCACCGTCGAGGAGAGCAACACCTTCGGCCTCGAGCTCGAGCT
>JAVHVH010000158.1:0-17693 GCA_032160665.1 Pseudonocardiales bacterium | reverse complement strand
CAGGGCCGGTACCTACCGACCGAGGTCGACAAGACCCACGTCCGATCGTTGATGCATCCGGTGTACGAACGCGGGAAGATCGCGTCGTGGATCGCACCCCCGCGCAACGGCATCAACGGCCAGCCGTTCGACTACGACTACGTCCACCTGCCCTAGCGCCATGACCGCCTTCAATGCGTGCGAGTACCTGCTCGATCGGCACGTCGCGGGCGGGGTGGGCGATCGTCTGGCGCTGACCGGAGTCGGCGGCGACTACACCTACGCGCAGCTGCGCGATCGCGTCGTGCGCACCGCGGCGGGTCTGCGGGCGATCGGGCTGCAGCCCGAGCAGCGGCTGCTGATGGTGATGGCCGATTCGCCGGAGTTCGTAGTGGTCTACCTCGCCGCCATGCGGATGGGTGCGGTCCCGGTCCCGGTGTCGACCATGACGCGCGCCGAGGGACTGGCCGAGCTGCTGCGCGATTCCCGCGCCCGGGTCCTCGCCGTCACCCGCGAATTCGGTGCGCTGGCCGCGGCGGCATTGGCCACCGCACCCGACGTGGTCGCCGTGCTCGCCGGCCCGGACGCCACGGTCGACACCACGCTGCCGATCCACGACCTCGACGCACTGGCCGCGAGCGACGGCCGCGAGGACGGCTACGCCACCATCGCCGACTCGCCCGCGTTCTGGCTATACACCTCGGGCACGACCGGGCTGCCCAAGGCCGCGATGCACCGGCACGGTTCGATCCAGTACACCTGCGAGACCTACGGAGCGCAGGTCCTGGGCATCACCGCCGAGGACCGCTGCCTTTCGGCGGCGAAGGCTTTCTTCGCTTACGGCCTCGGCAACTCGCTGTTGTTCCCGTTGTCGGTCGGCGCCGCTACGGTGCTCGAACCGGCGCCGGCCCGCCCCGATCTGCTCGTCGAGCGCGTCCAGAAGTACGGAGCGACGCTGTTCTTCGCCGGGCCGACGTTCTTCGCGAACATGCTTCGCGCCGAACTGCCCGCCGACTCACTGGCGGGGGTCCGCCTCGCCGTGTCGGCCGGCGAAGCACTGCCCGCCGCCCTCTACCAGCGCTGGACGGCGCATTTCGGCGTCGACATCATCGACGGAATAGGCATGACCGAGATGCTGCACATCTTCCTGTCCAACCGCGCCGGCCAGGTGCGGCCGGGAACCACCGGCATCGCCGTCCCCGGTTACGACCTGCGGATCCTCGGCGAGGACGGACGCGTGGCGCAGCGCGGCGAGCCGGGCACCCTGTTCGTGCGCGGCGCGTCCACCGCCACCGGCTACTGGTCGCGCTACGACGCGTCCCGGCAGGTATTCCAGGGAGAGTGGCTGCGCACCGGCGACACCTACGTCGAGGACCCGGACGGCTACTACACCTGCCTCGGCCGCACCGGCGACATGCTCAAGGCCAGCGGCATCTGGGTCAGCCCGGCCGAGGTCGAGGCCCGCCTGCTCGCGCACGATGCTGTCGCCCAGGCCGTGGTGGTCGCCGCACACGACAGCGACGGGTTGGAGAAACCCGTCGCCTATGTCGTGCTGCGGGCCGGCAAGACCGTCACCGAAGATGACCTCGTCGCGTTCTGCCGGGACGGCCTGCCGTCGTTCAAGCGTCCCCGGCGGATCGTCTTCGTCGACGCTTACCCCACGACCGCAACCGGCAAGATTCGTCGCGTGGAACTGCGGGCCATGGCCGCGACCGTGCTCACCGGGGGCCTGGATGCGTGAGTGGAACCGGGCGGGCCCGGGAAGACTTCTGAATGCCGGTGCGTTGCGCAAGAAGAAGGCGGGTTGCCGGATGTCAGGAGGACGGGATGACGCTCACCCAGATCGTCGATCGCGCCCGCCTGCGGCGGGGTCCGTGTCGCCGCGGCGGTCACGTCTGGACCGAGATGGCAACACCGGTGGCGTGCATGCACTGCGGCCGGGTCCGGCGGTCCGAATACGCGCGCTGATCGGGCGCCGCTAGATGCTCGACGGCCGCCCGCTGATCGACGTCCACCTCCATCCCGCCCGCCTCGACGGGCTCAAGCTGCCTTGGCCCACGTGGGTCCAGGACTTCGACTCACCCGCATTGCGCGATCTGTACGACGGCGACGCCGTGCGCCCAGCCGCCTTTGCCGAACTGCTCGCGGCCGAGGGCGTGGACATCGCCGTCGTCCTATCCGAGTACAGCCCGAAGGTCACCGGAACCCAGGCCGTCGAGGACATGGCCTCGCTCGCGGCCTACGCCCCGGCCCGCGTCAAGTTCGCGGCCAACATCAACCCACACCTGCATCATCCGGTGGACGAGGAACTCGTCCGCCAGCTCGACCTGGGCGCAGTCGCGCTCAAGGTGCATCCCGTCCACGGCGGCTTCGCCGTGAACGAGCGCGCCCTCTACCCCGCCTACACGATCTGCCAGGAGCGCGGCCTCCCGGTCATCGTGCATTGCGGTACGTCGACGTTTCCCGGCGCGCTGAACCAGTACGGCGACCCGATCCTGCTCGACGACGTCCTGCGCGACTTCCGGGCCCTTGACGTCGTCCTCGCGCACGGCGGACGCGGCTGGTGGTACGACGCGGCCGCGTTCCTGGCGCTGACCAACCCGCACGTGTGGATCGAGCTGTCCGGATTGCCGCCGTCGCGCCTGCAGATCTACTACCAGCGGCACAACTGGGCCCGCCTCACCCAGAAGATGATCTTCGGGACGGACTGGCCCGGTATCCCGGGCATCGCCCGGAACGCCCGGGCCGTCGCCGAGCTGTGCCCGGACGACGAAACGGCCCGGCTCGTCCTGGCCGACAACGCCGCGCAGGTCTACAACCTGACCCTTCCCCGCTGACGCGGGTAGCGTTCGCCGACGTGGTCACGGGCGAAATGGTGGCCGAGCCGGGGCTCGTACTGCGCTCGGCCCAGGGTCGCGGCGTGCTGGCGGCGACGATCCTCGGCAGCGGGATGGCGGCGCTCGACGGCACGGTCGTGAACGTTGCGCTGCCGCGGATCGGACGCGACCTGGGCGCCGGACTGACCGCGCTGCAATGGACCGTCAATTCCTACACGCTGACGCTCGCGGGCCTGCTGCTGCTCGGCGGCTCCCTGGGCGACCGGCTCGGCCGCCGGCGGATCTTCGTCCTGGGCGTCATGTGGTTCACCGTGGCCTCGGTCGGCTGCACGGTCGCGCCGACCGCGGGGGTTCTGATCGGCATGCGCGCGTTGCAGGGGGTCGGCGCGGCGCTGCTCACCCCGGGCTCGCTGGCGATCCTCGAGGCGGTGTTCCGCAAGCAGGACCGGGCCGCGGCCGTCGGGTCGTGGTCGGGACTGGGGGGCATCGCCACCGCGATCGGCCCGGTTCTCGGGGGCGTGCTCGTCGGGTTGGCGCCGTGGGGCTGGCGGCTGGTCTTCCTGCTCAACGTCCCGATCGCAGCGGCGGTCATCGCGCTCTCGGCCCGCTACGTGCCCGAGACCCGCGACGACGAGGCCTCCGGGCCGCTGGACGTGGCCGGCGCCGTCCTCGCTGCGCTCGGGCTGGCCTTCGCGGTGTACGCGCTGACCGAAGGCCCGCAGTCCGGGTGGTCGCCCGCGATGGTCAGCTGCCTGGTGCTCGGCGTCGGGCTGCTCGCCGGCTTCCTCGTCGTCGAGGCCCGCAGCGGCCACGCGATGATGCCCTTGTCGCTGTTCCGGTCGCGGACGTTCTCGGCCGCGAATGTCGTCACGCTGGTCGTGTACGCGGCGCTGTCCGGGGCACTGTTCCTGATCCCGGTGCAGCTGCAGCGGGTGTCCGGCTACACGCCGATCGCGGCCGGCAGCGCCCTGCTTCCGGTGACGTTCGTGATGCTCCTGCTCTCGGCCCGGATGGGTCGCCTGGCGCAACGGATCGGACCGCGCTGGCCGATGACGGTCGGCCCAATCGTGGCGGCGGGCGGGCTGGCCATGCTCGTGCGCGTCGGCGCCGACGCGTCCTACCTCGCCGACGTGCTGCCCGCTGTCCTGGTCTTCGCCCTGGGCCTGTCGGCGACGGTGGCCCCGCTGACGGCCGCGGTCCTCGCCGCCGCGCCGGCCCGCCAGGTGGGTGTTGCGTCCGCGGTCAACAACGACGTCGCCCGCGCCGCTGGCCTGCTCGCCGTCGCCGTGCTTCCCGGCCTCGCCGGCATCACGCCGAGCGCGTATGACAATCCCGCCCTGCTGTCGACCGGCTTCCACCACGCCGTGCTCATCGCGGCGGCGCTGTGCGCGCTGGGCGGCGTGCTGTCCGCGGTCCTGATCAGTGATCAGCTGACCGAACCCGACCCCGAGCGCGAGGCGGACCCGACCGCCTTGTGCCCGCGCTGCCCGATCAACGTGCCCAACGTCCGCACTTGAGGCCGCGGTGCCCCGCCGGGCGAACCCCCGCAGCCACGAGGCCCAGCGGTTTAGGCTCGGCGCGTGAGCGGCGGTGGACGCATCTCGGGCGCGCTGACGCAGTGCCCGCTGTTCTACGGACGGCCGATCCACGCCCTCGTCGCCACCTGCGCGATGCACAGCTACGTCTCGGGCCAGCCGGTGTTCCGAGTCGGTGAATCGGCCACCCATCTCGTCGTGCTCGTGTCCGGACGGGTCGAGACGCATTCGATTCGAGCCAACGGGGACGAGAACCCGGTTGGCCGCTACCGGGCTCCGGACGCCGTCATGGAGGTCGGCATCTTCGCCACCGATCGCACGCGTCGGATCGGTGCGAGCGCAGTAAGTGACGTCGAGGCGGTCCTCGTCCCGCACGATGCCCTGCTGCGCGCCGCCGCGGACGACGCGGTGCTCACCGAGCGCCTGCTGACCGCGGTCGCCGACGCGGCGGGCGGACCCGTCCTGCTGCCGACCGAGACTGACGTTGGCCCGCGAGTGCTCGCCACGCTGGAGCGGCTCGCGGACACCTTCGGTGTGCGCCAGCCCGACGGGTCGGTCCTGATCACGCTCCGGCTCACTCACACGGAGCTGGCCGCCATCGTCGCCGCGTCTCGCCCGGACGTCGGCAAGGCCCTCAAGGCGCTCGAGGCGTCCGGTGCTCTCGAGCGGGCGGACGAGTACTACCTGCTCACAGGCAACCTCGGCTGACGCCTGCCCGAACGGGCAGACCTTCCACCGACGTCGGCCGACTCTGTGAGGATCAAGTTCCCTTGGTCAGACCGCTGCGACGCGGTCATCACGAAAAGGATGGGCACCAATGGCAGACATCCTCTTGGACGCGCACGGATCGTGGGACCCGGCGTCCAAACCTGCGTACGCGCTCGTGCCGCAGGACAGCCGGCTGCTGTACTACAGCGAGAACCTCAAGCTGTTCCTCGACTCCAACAAGGCTCGAGAGGCCTTGCTCACGGCCGAACCCAATCAGGTGGTCGAGGGCTTCAAATGGGCGCAGAACTACACCGTGTCGGCGGTCGCCACCGACGACTACATCACCCCAGCGGGGATGGAACGCCGGACCGTCGCAGGCCGGATGCTGCTGTGCACGAGTGACAAGTGCGGCGAGAGCGGGTGGCACGACGCCGCGGTCTGCGCGGGCTTGTTCGCCGACCCGGAGTACCAGAACGCGGACATCTATTTCGTCGCCTGCCGGTACGTGAAGTTGGCCCAGGCCGGCACCCCGGAGTACTACGCCGAAACCGGCGTCAACCAGCGCCAGGACGGAGTGGGCTACGACGGTTCGGCCGAGGTCGGCTACGAGCTGGCCAACTCCGGCGCCGACATGTGGATCAGTCAGGTGATCGCATTGCTGGACGCCGGCGAGGATCCCAAGGACTGGTTGGCCGAGCACACGTCCGAGCTGAGCCAGGAACAGCGCGAGATGGTTGGCCGGCGGATCGAGGAACGGCTCCCCGGCTACATCGCCGCCCACCCCGAGCTGACGCCTTAGCCCGGGACGGACAGCGAGAGCGCGAAGTCGTCGGCCGGATCGGTCCACCATCGGGTGAGACGCAGGCCGGCGGCCGTGAGCTCGGCCTCGACCCCGGTGCGACGGAACTTGGCCGAGATCTCGGTGCGCAGCACTTCGCCGCGCTCGAACCGGACATCGAGATCGAGGGCGGCGATCCGCACGGTCTGGCCCTCGTGCGAGCGCAGCCGCATCTCGATCCACTCGTTCTCGGCGTCCCATACGGCGACGTGGTCGAACGCGTCGGGATCGAAGTCGCCTCCGAGGTCGCGGTTGACGACGGACAGGACGTTCTTGTTGAACCTGGCGGTCACGCCTTGGGCGTCGTCGTAGGCCGCAACGAGCCGTTGCGCCGACTTGACGAGGTCGGTGCCCAAGAGGAACGCGTCGCCGGGCTCGAGCGTCGCGCGCACCGCCGTCAGGAAGGCGGCCCGCTCCTGGGGCTCGAGGTTGCCGATCGTGGAACCCAGGAACGCGAGCAGCCGGCGCGGGTGCCCCGGTAGTTCGCCGAGGTGCCGCTCGAAGTCGCCGACTATGGGAGCCACAGCAATGCCGGGGAACTCCTCAGCGACCGCCGCGCTCGCGTCCTTGAGGACGGCGGGATCGACGTCGAACGGGATGAAGCGGCGCAGCGTCCCGGCATCGCGCAGTGCCCGCAGCAGCTGCCGGGTCTTCTCCGAAGTGCCGCTGCCGAGTTCGATCAGCGTCTCGGCCTGCGTCATTCTCGCGATCTCGCCGACCCGCGCCGCGAGGATCGCCCGCTCGGTGCGTGTCGGGTAGTACTCCGGCAGCCGGGTGATCTCGTCGAAGAGCTCGCTGCCCCGCGCGTCGTAGAAGTACTTCGGCGGCAGCGTCTTCGGGCTCGCCGTCAGGCCGGCCCGGACGTCTTCGGCCATCTGGTCGGCCAGGGCGCCGGAGTCGAGATACACATCCATACTCACTCGTTCTCCAATTCGGTCATGGTGACCTCGGCCGAGGTCACTTCGATCAGGTGGTGGTCGGGGACGTCTACCCAGCGCGGGTCGTCGTCCCATGGTTCGCTGGCGACGGCGACGCCGTCCGGCTCGACCAGGTAGCTCAGCTCGTCGCCCCACGTGACTCCGACGATCCGCACGCCGTCGGTCATGAGAACGTTCAGCGAGGCGTCCGGGTCCAGCGCGGCAATCTCACGCAACGTCGTGACGAGCCGCGGCGGGCCCAGGGCGAACACGTGCGCCGCGAGCAGCGCGGAGTCGCACACGGACTCCGCCTCCGAGCGCGCGGGCAGCACCTGGCGCGACACCCGCCCGTTGTGCGAGAGCAGCCACTGGCCGTCGGTGAACGGCGCCGCCGCAGTCTCGTCCATCGGCATGCCGGGCGTCGCCGAGCGCACCGCCGCGAGCACCGCTCCCGACGACAGCACGGGTGCGACCGAAGCGAATGACGCGTCACTCCACAGCGGTCGGGAGGAGCGCCACCGCACCGGCTCGGTGCGGCCGGGCGGGTAGAAGCCAACCCCCCATCCGTCCGCGTTGAGCCGGCCCCGCTTCTGCCGGCGCGGGGCGTAGGACTGCCGCAGCAGTCCGTCCGATGGCTCGAGCACGAGCGAGGCCACGGTTCGCGGCGCGCCGAGCCAGGCGAGGTGTCTACACAACGTCGTAGGCCAGTCGAAGGCCGCAGAAGATCTGTCGGCGGATCGGAAGATCCCAGTTGCGGAACGACGGCCGGATCGAGGCGCCGCCCACCGCCCACGATCCGCCGCGCAGCACCCGGTAGTCCCCGCCGAAGAACGGCGCGCTGTACTGCGCGTAGAGCATCGGCGCGAAGCCGGGCCACGGCTCGAACGACGAGGACGTCCATTCCCAGACGTCGCCGATCAGCTGCTCGACGCCGTACGCCGAGGCGCCGGCCGGGTACGCCCCGACCGGCGCTGGGCGCAGACCCTCGCCGCCGAGATTCGCGAGCGCGGGTGTCACGGCCGACGGGCCCCACGGCCAGCGCCGCCGCCGGCCCAGGGCTGGGTCCCACACGCAGGCTTTCTCCCATTCCCGCTCGGTGGGCAGGCGCGCGCCCGCCCAGGCGGCGTAGGCCTCGGCCTCGAAGAAGCAGACGTGCTGGACCGGCTCGTCCGGCGGGATGTCCTCGACGAGGCCGAAGCGCCGCCGCGACCCGTCGGCCGACCAGAACAGCGGGCGCTCGAGCCCGGCCGCGAGCCGGTGCGCCCAGCCGCGCGGCGACCACCACGCTGGCTCGTCGTAGCCGCCGGCGTCGATGAACAACCGCCATTCGGCGTTGGTGACCGGCACCCGGCCGATCCGGAACGACGGCAGGTCGACGACGTGCGCGGGCCGTTCGTTGTCGAGTGACCACGGCTCGGCGTCGGCGTCGACGCCGAGGACGAACTCACCGCCGGGAACCAGCACCGCGTCGTGCGGCACGGCCCGCGCCGGCGGCAGCGGCGAGCCGGCACCGAGGACCGGGACACCGTCGCGCAACTGGAGGGTGGCGAGCATCGTCTCGATGTGCTGCTGTTCGTGCTGCTCGACCATGACGTACGGGAACAGGCCGTCCTCGTCGACCTGGCCGAGCGCGTCGAAAACCCGGCTGCGGACGTCGCCGATGAAGCCGCGCGCCTCGCCCGGGGTCAGCAGCGGGAGGGCGACCCGCGATGCCCGGGGGTGCTCGAACGCGTCGTAGAGCCGCTCGATCCGGGTCGGCAGGATGCCCTGCGCCGCGGCGTTGCCCCCGCGCAGCAGCCAGAGATCCTCTTGCTGGCCGATGTGGGCGAGGTCCCACACCAGCGGGCTCATGAGCGGGCTGTGCTGACGGGTGAGCTCGGTGTCCTCGAAGTCGGTCAAGCGCATCGTGCGCGCTCGCGCGGCCTCCAGCCCACGAGCCACAATCTCACGCACGACCTTCCTCCTCGAGGACGCGGAGCGGGCCGTGCTCGAGCGCACGGTCGCGCAATTCGTCGCCGGGCGTGCGGCCGCGTCCGATCAGCTCGGCGTAGGCCTCGACGTCGGCCCTCAGCTCAGGAACACACCGCTCGGCGGCAAGTTCGACGCACGCGGTGACGGCCGTCGCCAGTGCAGCGTCGGCCAGCCCGTCCCGCGCGGCCGGCAGCCAGGCGTCGCGCACCGGCCGGCAGATCTCGGCGGCCCGCTCGGCCGCGATGTCGTCGTCGATCAGCGTCACGGTCAGGGCGGCGAGGGCCGGCCACCACCGATCCGGCAGGGCGTCGAGGCAGCGGATCTCGACGTAACCGCGCGGACGGATCGGCGGGAACAGCGTGGTCAGGTGATAGTCGAGATCGGCCACGGTGGGTCGGCGGCCGATCGGCGCGACACCGGTCAGCCAGGCCGAGAACGGCACGCGCCGCGTCATTGGCGTGACCCGTGCGCCGTCGCGCACCAGCATCACCGGAGCGGCCAGGGCATAGGACGCCCAGGCGGCCGCGGGTTCTTCGCCGGCGACCGGGTCGCTGCGGCTGTGATCGATGCCGTGCCAGGCCTGCTGTCGCATCGAGTGCCATCCCGACGCCCGCCCGGCCAGGTACGGCGAGCAGGCCGACGCCGCCACGAGGACCGGGCCGAGGCTGCGGATCAGGCCGAGGCGCTCGGGCCACAGCGTGGCCGGCCCGGCGTCCAGGTTGACTTGCAGCGCGGCCGTCGCGGACATCATCGCCTTGCCCGGCCCGGCGTACCCGAGAGCGGCGAAGTGCTGCTCCATGGCGACGTAACGACCGCTCGGGTTGATCCGCTCGACCGTCCGCGCCGGGTCGGCGCCCAGCGGAGCCGCGCCGAAACCGGCGGCGGCCAGTCCATCGCGCAGCACCTGGCGATCGGCCCGCAGCGCGGCGACCGAAGAGCTGAGGTCCGGGGTCGGCGGGGTGGACAGTTCCACCTGGCCGCCGGGTTCGACGGTGACGCTGCTGCCCGAGGGCATCGGTGGCAACCCGGCCGCGAGGGCCTGGACGGCGTCCCACCTCGGCCGCCGGATCGGCTTCGCCAGGTCGACGAGGTGGAATTCGAGTTCGAGGCCGACGCGGCGTTCTGCGGTCTCGTGCAGGGCGGCGCCGGCGATGTGCTCGCGCGCAGCCTCGAGCGGGTCTTCGGCGTGGGCAATCGGGTCATCCGGTGGCGCCACCACCGGAAGGTGCTGAGCGATCATCCGCCCCCTCCAGGTCCGGACCGGTCGCCTAGAGCGACCGCGGGTCGGTGCGGGGGCGGCCTGCCGCGGTGACAGCCGACCGTCCTCGATTGGTGCAACGCGTCCGGCGTGGACGCGCTTCCCCGAGTCTTGCCCAGCCCACCGACAACGCAAAACGTCGGCGCCGGCTGTTCAGCGAATCGTCATGAATCCGGACCTGCGTCGAGACTTGGTCGGGGCATGAGTCGGGGCCGGCGGGCACCTGCCCGCCGGCCCCGAAACCCCCCGCTATTACTGGTTGTGCTGCGTGAATTCGGTCGTGACGGCGTCGCCGGTACGCCAGGCGTCGGCCTCCTCGGGGAGGTGGCGGTAGTCCTGGTAGTGGCTCTGCACATCGTTCAGGGTGTCGTTGCGATGCTGGGAGCCGGCGCCGTAGACGCTGGCATACCACTCCTCGGCCTCGTACTGCGACGCGTCGCACTGGGTAATCGGGTCCTGCGCGGCCCATTGGGCGACGGTGACCGGGATCGGCATCACATGGGCGACCTGCTCGGCCGTGGCGCCGAGACCGATGCGCTCGCGGGCCATCCGGAACCACTGCTCGGCGTGCCGGGCCTCGTGGTAGACCGCGCTGACCTGCCAGGCCTGCTGCTCCGGCGTGGCGTTGTCGGCCACGTCCATCGAGTAGGGCGACTCGCCGAGTTCCATCTGCCAGTCCTGGAATGCGAAGACGGCGCCGGTGCCGTGCGCGGCGTTGAAGATCCAGCCGATCTGCGGCACGCCCGCGGTCTGCAGTTGTTCGTTGACGTGAGCGACGACTGCGTCGGCCCGGTCGTTCGGGTTCATGCAGCTGTTCGCCTCACCCCAGACCTCACGCACGTACTGCTCGATGTTGGCCGGCTCCTGAATACCCGTCATGGTCATTCCTCTCGGGCGCGTTGTGGACGCATGCGCAGAGTCTGGGGCCGCGCTCGCTGATACCGGACCGGTCGTCGGACGCGCGATGGGGAAGCAACCGGCGCCTTTCGGGGCACCGTCAGTGTCTGGACAGCGCCGCGCACAGCCGATCGAGCGCCTCGGGCGTGCAGTCGACGTGCGGGCTGACCCGCAGCAGCGGCTCGCGCATCTCGCGCGGCGCCCGGGCCGGCTCGGCCGCGGTGGTGACGATCCGGTCCTCGGCAATGAGCCGGGCTCGGGTCGCGGCCACGTCCTGACCGGCCGTCGGACGGATCGCGGTGATCGCTCCGCTCGCGGAGTCGTCGCCGACGAGGGCCCAGCCGGTGATCCCGCCGAGGGCCTCGCGAGTGAGGCGGCCGACCTCGTCCAGCCGGGCCCCCACGGCCGCTGGGCCGTCGGTCAGGTACTCGCGGACGGCGTTCGCCAGCCCTACCCGGCCCGCCACGTGCGCCTCGCGCGACTCGAGGTGGGCCGGCGGCGGCAGGTCGGCGGGTTCCAGGGCGGAGCGCAGCACGTCCAGTCGGTCCCAGTGGTGCTCGGCGACGGCCAGCACTCCGACGCCGCGCGGGCCGGCCAGCCACTTGCGGCTGGTGCCGTAGACGGCGTCCGCGCCGACCGCCGTCGGGACGTGCCCGAGCGCCTGCGCCGCATCGATCCACAGCGGGATTCCGGCGGCCCGGCACACCGCGGCCGCCGCGGCGGCCGGCTGGACCAACCCACGATGCGAGGTCACGTGAGTCAGGTGGACGAGCTCCGGCGGGCGCTGCGCCAGAGTGCGGCCCAGCGCGTCCACGTCGATGCGCCCGCTTCCGTCCGTCGCCAGCTCGACTGGCTCGAGGCCGTGCCGGGCGAAGTGCTCCAGGTTCGTCCCCCACTCCGCCGGCACCACGCCGACGCGGTCGCCGGCCCGCAGCGGCCAGCTCGCAAGCAGTGCGTCCAGCGCGGCGGTCGCGCTCTCGACGAAGGCCACCCCGCCGGCCGCGACGCCGAACAGACCGGCGACGTCGAGGCGCAACTGCTTGAGTACGTCCTCGCGCTCGGCCTGCGCGACGTACGCGCCGAGCTCGGCCTCCAGCCGGGCGTGCGCGGCAGTGGCCTCCAGCGTGGCGAGGGACGGGCGCCCCGCAGCCGCGCTGTCCAGGTGCAGGGCCCGCCCGGGAAGACGCCGCTGCGACCAGGCGGTCCAATCTGCGCGAGCCACACCGACGACGCTGCCATAACTCGCCAACCACGAATCCGCAGCCGATGATGAACGCGTGCCGATGCTGCGGATCATGATCGCCGGCGGCATCCTGGTGGCCGCCGGGAGCGCGAGCGTCCGACCGGCCGGAGCGGCCACTGCCATCCCGACGGCGCACCAGGTCACCTCGATCCCGACCGTCGGGCCGCTGTTCTTCCCGAGCATCCTGGGCCTGGCCCCGAAGCTCGGCCTGCCGCACTACTGCTCGGCCAGCGTCGTCCACAGCGCGGGACGCAACCTCGTCCTCACCGCGGCGCACTGCGTGTACGGAACGGGTCTGGGCATCGAGTTCGCTCCGGGCGACCACGACGGCGTGTCTCCGCACGGCGTGTGGGCGGTCCGGCGCGTGTACCTGGACGCGGCTTGGGTCGCGCGCCGCGACCCGCACCGTGACTTCGCTTTGCTCCAGATGGCCCCGCACGGGACCACCAGGATCGAGACGGTCACCGGCGCGAGCGTGCTTGGTGCCGCGCCCGCTCCCGGTTCGACGGTGACCGTGGACGGGTATGTCGCCGGCTCCGGTGGCCGGCCGATCACCTGCACCACCGCGGCGTACCTCACCGCTGGCTACCCGAGCTTCGACTGCGCCGGGTTCGCCGACGGGGTCAGCGGCGGCCCCTGGCTGTCCGGCGACCATGTCGTGGGCGTCATCGGCGGCCTGCATCAGGGTGGCTGCACCCCGAGCACGTCGTATTCCTCGCCGTTCGGGGCCGCCATCGCCGCCTTACTCGTGCGGGCCCAGGCCGGCGGCCGGGGCGATGTCGCGCCCATCCCCGGCGGCGACGGCTGCTGAGTACCGCCGATACGGTCTGCGCATGACGCAGACCGCAGCGCAGATCGCCGCCGCCGTGCGAACCGGCGAACTCACCGCCCGTCGGGCGGTCGAGGATGCGCTCACGCGCATCGAGAACGCCGACGCGAAGATCGGTGCGTACCAGGAGGTCCGGGTCTTCGCCGCGCTTCGCGAGGCCGACGCCGTCGACTCCCGCTCCGATCGCGGTCGCCTCCCGCTGGCGGGCGTCCCGATCGCGATCAAGGACAACGTCCAGGTCATGGGCGAGCCGATGCGCAACGGCTGCGCCGGATCGGACCCGACGCCGCAGCGGACCGACCACGAGGTCGTACGGCGACTGCGGGCCGCCGGGGCGGTGGTCGTCGGGCTGACGCGCCTGCCGGAACTGGCGGTCTTCGGCAGCACCGATTCGTCGTTCGGCGTCACTCGCAATCCGTGGGATCCCCGCCGCACACCGGGCGGTTCGTCCGGCGGGTCGGCTGCCGCGGTCGCCTCCGGAACGGTTCCGATCGCGCACGCCAACGACGGCATGGGTTCGATCCGCATCCCGGCCGCGTGCTGCGGGCTGGTCGGCATCAAGCCCGGCTCCGGGGTCGTGCCGGCTGAGCTCGGCAACGGGTCGTGGTTCGGCATGTCCGAGAACGGGATCCTCGCGACGACGGTCGAGGACGCCGCACTCGCCCTGAGCGTTCTCGCCGACCGACCCAGTCTGGCGAGCATCGCCTTGCCCGGCACCCTGCGGGTCGCCGTCTCGACCAAGGTCCCGGTCGCGCTGACCCCGCTCGACAAGCACTGGGCCGCGGCCGCGCGGGAAACGGCCGACCTGCTGCGATCGGCCGGCCACACGGTCACCGATGCTGACCCGCCGTACGGCCAGACGCTGGTTCTGTCAGAGGTCGTACGGTGGTTCGCTGGCACCGAACTGGACGCGCGACAACTACGGGATCGCTCCCAGCTCGCGGTCCGCACCCGTCGGCACGCGGCGGCGGGCAAGGCCGTCCTTGCCCTCAGGTTGCCGCGCGAGGAGGGCCGGCGGAAGTGGCAGAAGCGGGCCGAACGGTTCTTCGCCGAGTACGACGTCCTGGTCACGCCCGCGCTGGCGCAGCCGCCGATCCTCGCCAAGGCATGGTCGGGGCGGGGCTGGATTCCGAACCTGCTGTCCAACGCCCGATACGCGCCGTTCGCCGCCCCGTGGAACCTGGCCGGGTGGCCCGCGATGGCGGTCCCGGCCGGCCTGGCCCCGAACGGCCTGCCGCTGGCCGTGCAGTTGGTCGCGAAGCCGGGGGCCGAGGGTCAGCTGCTCGCCCTGGCGGCCCAGCTCGAGCAGCTGCGGCCCTGGCCGCGGACGGCTCAATCGTTAGCCTGATGTGACGTCCGGGGGTTGCCGCGCGAGAGCGCCTCTCGACGCCGGCCAGGTCGTCAGCTGAGCAGCTAGGCCGAGTCCGGCTCGTCGTCGCGCTTGTGGAGATCGACGGGCGAGGCCGGGTCGAACGCCGGCAGTTCGGGCTCGAGGTCGGGCAGGCGGGAAACCGGCGGTGCGGTGCGCGGTGATTGCGGCCCGGGCCGGACGGTGTGCAGGCGGACGTCCGCGACGACCTTCTGCTCGGCCAGATGACGCCGGACCAACTTGATCGCCTGGTCGTACACGATCCGCCGGGTGATCCCCGGCGCCAGCGAACCGGCGATGCCGACGATCCGTCCGCGGCTGCCGGCCAGCTCGATCGGGTTCAGGATCTCGATCGTGATCACCCGGCGGGTTGCGCTGCTCGACAGCTCGGGTCGCCGCGCGGCATCGATGGCCTCGGCGACCGATCGGCTCGGGGCGGGATGCTCGGCCGGGCGCAGCGCGAACCAGGCCAGCACGCCAAGCGCGACGAGATTCGTCACGATCAGCACGATCACGAGCACGATCACAACGGCCTCCTCGCGACGACCGACGCTACCGCGCAGCGCAGTCGGATCAGCGCTGGGAGGGGGTCTCGGTGTGCCCGGCTCGCGCGGCGATCACCCCGGCCTGGAATCGGCTGGTGGCCCCGACCTGGGCCATGTAGTCGGCGATGTGCCGGCGGCAGGTCCGGACCGAGATGGACAGGCGGCGTGAGATCGCCTCGTCCTTCTCGCCCTCGGCCATCAACCGCAGGATCGCCGCGCGCGTCTGGTCGAGTTCGGTCTCGTCGTGCTGCTTGTTGATGACGTCCTCGAGCGGCGACGCCTCGGCCCAGAGCTGTTCGAACGTCGCTACGACCCACGCGATCACGTTCGGTTCGCGCACCACGGCCAGGCCGTGCCGGCCGGGGTCATCGGTGGGGATAGGAAGCAGCGCGACCCGGCGGTCCACGACCAGGCTGCGGCCCGGAACCGAGGGCGCGAAGCGGATCTTCGCGCCGTTGCTCGCGAGCTCGTTCAGGTAGGCCCGGGTCGCACGGTCACGCAGCGCAGTGTGCTGGTAGAGCGCGCGGGTCTTGATACCGCGCCGTGCGGAGTAGACGTTCGCGACCCGGGTGCGGCCGTCGATGCGCGTGGACGGCAGCCGGCCGGGAGCTACCGACAAGAGTTCGTGTTCGCACCGGTCGGCGTAGTGCATCAGGACGTTCGCAATGGCGCTCTGATCAGAGATCACGTCGACGGCGACGTCACTGGTCGAGGTGCTCAGCGCGGAGTTCCAGTCCGGGACAAGGCGGCGGATCGTGTCTCGGCGCTGCTCGACGGCGGCCCGTCGGGCCCCGAGCTCAAGGTCCTCGGCACCGAGCACCGTGGCCTCGGCGAGCATCGGGCTGACCGCCGTCAAGGTCTCGGTGTCGCCGTGTCGCAACAGCCCCAGCTCGGTCAGGCGGGCGACAGACTTGTCGAGTTCGTCGGTCGTTGTCGTGAGATCCTCGGCGAAGTCCGCCAGATCGGTGCCGGGCGTCTTCAGCACGGCGCGGTACAGGGCGATGTCCAGCTCGGCGAGTTCACCGAAGTCGCCCATATCTGCCGTCCGCGAGTAGGTGCCAGGCAGGTAGCTGCCAGTAGGAAGGGTTTGAATTACCGGGTCCTTACGGCTGATTCTATTCTGAGGTGTGGTGTCGGTGGGGAGGTCGCCGCTCAGGCGCCTCTGGGGTCATGTGCATTAATCGAACGAAAGGGACCTAATGTCTAACAGCTTCTGGCGTCGGGCGATGGCTGCGTTAGCGGTGATCATCGGCCTCGGGGTCGGAGCGGCGACGACACCGGCCGCGGCCGCAACGCCGAAGGCAGCCCACAGCATCACCTCACACAGCACCGGTCACACCGCGTCCTTCAGCGACTGGTGGTGGTGACGCACGAAAGCTGAGTTGCGGCTGTAGTCCTGGCAGTCGCAACCCGCCCGGCCGATCCCGCTCCCTATTCGTATCAGCCACCGCATCCGTCGGTGCAGCGGCGCAGGGAGCGGGATCGGCGTTTAACAACGCGCTCTGCGAGGATTCGTCCGTGACGGATCGCGCGGCGCCTGACGACCTCACCCACATCCACAGCGGCAAGGTCCGCGACCTGTACCGCAGTCCCGACGGCCGACTGGTCATGGTGGCCAGCGACCGGATCTCCGCATTCGATTACGTCCTGGACACCACGATCCCGGACAAGGGACGCATCCTTACGGCGATGACGGTCTGGTGGTTCAGCCAGCTGGACGCCCTGGTGGCCAACCACCTCGACAGCATCGACGATCCGCTGATCCCGCCCGAGTGGCGCGGCCGGGCGATGCTGTGCACCGCGCTCGACATGGTGCCGGTCGAGGCCGTCGCCCGCGGCTATCTCACCGGATCCGGGTGGCTGGACTACCGGGCTACCGGAGCCGTCTGCGGCATTCCGCTCCCGCATGGCCTCGTCGACGGCGACCGGCTGCCGGAGCCGATCTTCACTCCTGCGACCAAGGCCGACCTTGGCGAGCACGATGAGAACGTCTCCTACGACGCAGTCGTGGCGACAGTCGGGGCCGAGACCGCCGAGCAGCTGCGGAATCTGACGCTCGGCATCTACGCCTTCGCCGCCGAGCTCGCCGCCACCCGCGGAATCATCCTGGCCGACACCAAGTTCGAGTTCGGCCGGGATCCGGCCACGGGCCGGCTCGTCTTGGCCGACGAGGTGCTGACGCCGGACTCGTCGCGGTTCTGGCCGGCTGACGAGTGGCGGCCGGGCCAGCCGCAGCCCAGCTTCGACAAGCAGTACGTGCGCAATTGGCTGCTGTCGCCGGAGTCGGGCTGGGATCGGTCTTCGGGGGAGTCGCCGCCGCCCTTGCCTCCGGACGTCGTCGCGGCGACCCGGGAGCGGTACATCGAGGCGTACGAGCGGTTGACCGGGCTCTCGTTCGATAACTGGGTGGGTTGAGGTTCCGGCCGGGTCTGGCTGGGGCTGGCTGGGTCAAACCATGGGATTCGGCTTGATTGTGTCCGATGTCTGACGTAGTATCGTACGCATGAGCGAGGGGGCTGCGATCGTCGAGAGCGACGACGTGCTCGCCCGGCTCGAGTCAGCGGTGGACGAGGTCATCGGCCTGTCGCTGACTTCCAGCAGCGACGGCGACGTGGTCGCGCTGTGGCAGCGGCTGGAGGCGGTGTCGCGGCGGCTGGCGGTCGCCGACCATGTGGTGATCGCCGAGGTCAGTAGCCGGCGGCTGGATTTCGGCCACGGCTGCACCGGCATCGCCGGGTTCGCTCGGCAAGCCCTGCGGATCGGGATC
>JAVHVH010000149.1:0-15001 GCA_032160665.1 Pseudonocardiales bacterium | reverse complement strand
CTCGCCGACGACAACGAGTTCATCGTCGTCAAGGTCGGTGGATTAGGGGACGCCGACTGACGTCGGCCCGAGTCCGTGCGAGCCGTGCCCGCGGCTCGCACGGCCTTCTCCGCCGACCGCGTGCAGGCCGAATGAGCGTGCGACCTGTTGCCGCCTTGCCGTCAGCCGTCGACGGGACGTGAATATCGGCTTTCGAGGCCGCGTTGGGCGTGCCGCTTGGCGCAAGGTTGCGGCGCAGCTGGTCGAGCACGAGGAGCGGGACGACCACGTTCACGCGACCAAGCCGGTACCACAAAGCGGTTGCCAGGGCGTCCACGTCGATCTTGTCCAAGGATCGCTCTCGGCAATTCCGCTCGGCGAAGTGCAGCATCCGGGCCACCGCGCTGTCTACGGAGCACGCCGCCGCTGAGCGGAAACGTCCTCGCGGAGCGCCTGCTCAATTTCTTGACGATGGAAAAGAAGTGCTCTAGCGTCGCCGTGCGAAGCGCTCGATTCGGACAATTCGCCGGTAGCCGCGCTCCCCCGGACCGGCTCCCGGCCGTCACAGGAGGTCTGCCCTCGTGCCCCTCACCCAACGCCGTCGCCGACTGGCCACGGCCCTGATCACCGCCGCCGCGGCGACAGTCGGCATCGTCACTGCGGGTCAGAACGTCGCGGTCGCCGCGCAGTCCCGCGGCGTCATGTACCACGACCCCAGCCCGCAACAGGTCGCCCGTTATGTCGCGCAGAACGCTCCGACCCCGTATCTGGGGTGGAGCAGCTGGAGCATGCAGTCGTCGAACTATCCCGGCCTGAACCCGCAGGGCAATTACAGCTGGCTCACCGAGCAGCATGTACTCGAGCAGGGCGCCGCGATGGCCGCAACGCTCAAGTCACACGGCTACCAGTACATCAACATCGACGCCGGGTGGTGGCGGCAATGGGACTGGACGCCGGAGTACGACGCGTACGGCCGCCCCGCCGTCGACGCCGCTCGGTTCCCCGACGGCATCGGCTACGTCGCTAAGATTCTGCACGCTGAGGGGCTCAAGGTCGGCATCTACATGCCGGTGGGGCTCGAGAAGGGCGCCTACGACAACGGCGACTTCCCGATCTACGGCGCGCCCGGCTGCTCGACGCACGACATCGTCTACCCGGACTTGCGCACGACGAACGGCTGGGACAGCTCGTACAAGATCGATTTCTCAAACCCCTGCAGCCAGTACTACCTCGACTCGATCGCGCACGAGTTCGCCGGCTGGGGCATCGACTTCCTCAAGCTCGACGGCGTGGGGCCAGGCTCGTTCAAGACCGGCGCGAACTACGACAACACCAGCGACGTCCGGGCCTGGGCCACGGCACTCGCGGGTTCCGGCCGCAACATCCGCTTCGAACTGTCCTGGTCACTGGAGCACGCCGACATCGCTACCTGGCAGCTGTGGTCGAACGGCTGGCGGATCGACACCGACGTTGAGTGCTACTGCAACACCCTCGTGCAATGGGACCACTCTGTGAAGCAACGGTTCACCGACGTCCTGCCGTGGACGGCGGACGCCAGCCCCGGCGGTTGGAACGACCTTGACTCACTCGACGTCGGCAACGGCACGATGGACGGCCTGACCGATGCGGAGCGACAGACCTACATGACGCTGTGGGCTATCGAGTCCGCGCCGCTGTACACCGGTGACGATCTCACCTCCCTGGACAGCTACGGGCGCTCGCTGCTCACCAACGACGAGGTGATCGCCGTCGACCAGGCGGGACGGCCGGCGCGGCCAGTCAGTACGGCCACGCCGCAGCAGGTGTGGTGGTCACACAATCGCGACGGCTCATACACCGTGGCGCTTTTCAATCTTGACGGCGCGCCGGCGACCGTCACAGCGACCTGGGCCGATCTCGGGTTCAGCGGCCCCGCCGGCGTGCGCGACCTGTGGCAGCATGCCGCCATGGGCAGCCACGCCGACTCGATTACCGCGACGCTCCCGGCCCACGGCTCGCTGCTGCTGCGCGTTACCCCGACACACCGCGGATAATCCTTGGCCACACGCCCCGGCCCACAACCGGCCCGCCGCGATCCTCTGCTCGCGGCGGGCTCGGCGTCCTCGATCAAGGTTTTCACCGCGCTGCTCACGCGCGGCCCGATGACGCGGGCGGAGATCGGTGCCGCGACGGGCTTCTCCGGCGGTGCGGTAACCAAAGCGGTACAGCCGCTTCTCGCATCGGGGGCGGTGCGTGAGTTGCCCGAGCAGTGGGCGCCGAGCGGGGCGGGCCGACCCGCCGTGCCGATCACGGTAAACGCCGAGCAGGCCTACGTCATCGGCGTCAAGATCACCGCCGACGCGCTGATCGGCGTTCTCACCGATCTGCGTGCCACCGTCATCGAGTCGCGCCGGGTTGCCCTGCCCGCCATCGAGGAGCCGGGCCACCACGCGCATACCGTCGACCCCGACGACGCGATCATGGCCGTCGCGGAGCTCGTTCGCACACTGTCCGATGGGCAGCCCGGCCGCGCCGACCGAGTCGCGCACATCGGCGTCGCGGTCTCCGGTGACGTGGAGGAGATCACCGGCACAGTGCGCTTCTCGCCGCTACTCGGCTGGCGGGGCATCTCCTTCGCCGAGCGGCTCGCATCGTTGACCGGACTGCCGGTCAGCGTCGAGAACGACGTGCGGGCGCTGACCGTAGCGGAGCAGTGGTTCGGCGTCGGTGTCACCTGCACGTCGTTCGCCGTGGTCACCGTCGGCACCGGCGTGGGCTGCGGCCTGGTCGTCGGCGGCGAGCTCGTCGCCGGCGCCCATGGCGTCGCCGGCGAGCTCGGCCACCTGGCCGTCGATCCGCGCGAGCCGGAGTGCCACTGCGGCGGTACCGGCTGCGTCGAGGCGATCATCGGTGAGGCGGCGCTGCTGGACCGCGTCGCGGTCCTCGCGGACCAGCGGACCAAGTCATGGCAGGACGCGGTCGCGCTAGCGGACGGCCCCCGCGGCGCGCAGATCCGCAGTGTCTTCGCCGACGCCGGCCGGGTGCTCGGCCTTGCGATCGCCAGCGTCGCCAACCTGATCGGGCCGCAGCGCATCGTCTTGACCGGCGAGGCGTTGGCCGCCTACGACCTGTTCGCCGAGACAATGCATTCGGCGTACGCGGCGCAGTGCTTCGGTGCGGCCCGGGCTGAGCTGGTCGTGCGGCCACTGCAGTTCGAGCACTGGGCCCGCGGCGCCGCGGCGCTGGCGATCTCCCGGCTGGTCTGCGGGGCGCCAGCGTAATGCAACGATCTCAATGTTCCTGCCCGTGCTGGGGCGGCCATCGTGGCGGCCTCGGGCAATCGGCTGGGCCGGGCGTGATCGCCATCGTCAACGCCGAGGCGTTCGCCAGCTGACCGGCACAGCAGATGTGACGACCCCCGCGAGCGAAATGTCATGTCGCGGCGCGGTCCGCGCAATGCGCGTGAAACATGGGCTTGCACAAAGCTCGGATGTATCGAATACTTTCGAGCGTAAAGCTTCCGATCTGTCCGAATCACACGAATCGTACGAGTCGATTCATCGGATGATTCAGGGAGGAAAGGAGAAGTACGGGATGAATGGTCCACACAGCCGCACACCGTCGCATCTCACGTCCCGGCGGAACTTTCTTCGCGCCGGCGGCGCCCTGGTCGCGCTGGGGGCATTGCCCACGTTCACCGCGCGCGCCGAGGCCGCCCGCCCGGCCGCGTCGCCGATCGTCCACTCACCGAACTCACTCTGGTACCGGACTCCCGGCTCCGAGTCCAAGATCATCGAAGAGGGCCTGCCGATCGGCAACGGCCGGCTGGGCACCTTGGTCACCGGCGACCCCGCGCGGGACGCGCTCTACGTCACCGACTCGACGCTGTGGACCGGCGGGCTCAACGCGGTGCTCGGCTCGGACGGTCAGTTCCCTTACGACGCCACGAACTTCGGCACGCTGTCACTGCTTGCCAAGGCATACGTGCGGATCCCGGATCACAGCGGCGTCACCGACTACCGACGCGAACTCGACCTGAGCAACGGTGTGGTGTCGGCCAGCTATCGCCTCGGCAACGTCCAGTACCGCCGCGAGGTGTACGCCAGCCATCCGGATGACGTCATCGTCGTGCGGCTCACGCAGACCGGCGGCGGCAGCTACACCGGCAGCGTGGCGCTCACCGGCACGCACGGCGAGAGCACGGACGCCGCGGGGCACGTTGCATCCTTCAGCGGCACGCTGGCCAACGGCCTGGCCTACGGCGCGCTCGCCACGGTTGCCGTGGTCGGCGGCGCGGTGGCTGGCAGCGGCGGCGAAGTGACGTTCGTCGGCTGCCATGAGGTCGTGATCGTCATCTGCGGAGGCACGAACTACGTCCCCGATCCGACGACCGGGTTCATCGATCCAACCGTCGACCCGACGGCGCTCGCCCGCAGCAAGGCCACAGCTGCTGCCGCGGTCGATCCGGACGTCCTGCTGCACACGCACGTCGCCGACTACCAGTCGTTGTACAACACGTTCACCGTTGATCTGGGCAGGTCATCGCGGACCCAAAGCGGGATGGACACCGCGTCCCGGTTGGCCGCCCGCGGAGCGACCGGCGCCACCCCCGACCCGGAACTGGAAGCCAGTTACCTGCAGTTCGGGCGCTATCTGATGATCACCGGTTCGCGCAACAGCGTGCCGCTGAACCTGCAGGGTCTGTGGCTCGACCGCAACGACCCGGCGTGGATGGCTGACTACCACACCGACATCAACGTGCAGATGAACTACTGGCTGTCCGACCGCGCCGGCCTCGGCGACTGCTTCGACGCCTACGCCGACTACCTCCTGTCGCAGCTTTCGTCCTGGACCACGCAGACGCAGACGCTGTTCAACGACCCGCAAAACTGGTTCCGGAACAGCTCCGGCAAGGTCGCCGGCTGGACCACCGCGATCTCGACGAACGTCTTCGGCGGCATGGGCTGGTGGTGGCACCCGGCCGGAAATGCGTGGCTGTGCAACTCGCTCTATGAGCACTACGAGTACAGGCAGGACACCGCCTTCCTGCGCAAGATCCTCCCCATGATGAAGGGCGCCTGCGAGTTCTGGGAGGCGCGGCTGATCACCACGACGGTGATCGAGCCGGATGGCAGCACCCGCGAGGTCCTCATCGACGACAGCGACTGGTCACCCGAGCAGGGACCCACGACGGCCAAGGGCATCACGTACGCCCAGGAGCTTGTCTGGCAGCTGTTCGGCAACTACCGCGAGGCCGCGGCCCTACTCGCAAGCGACTCCGCCTACGCCGCGAAGATCGCCGACCTGCAGGACCGGCTGTATCTGCCGGTGGTGAGCCCGAAGACCGGATGGTTGGAGGAGTGGATGACGCCGGACAACCTCGGCGATCCGAGCCACCGGCACCTGTCCCCACTGATCGGCTTCTTCCCCGGCGACCGAATCAATCTGGACACCAGTCCGCCGGACTTGATCGCCGGCGTCCGCAGCCTGCTGACGGCTCGTGGCATGGACAGCTTCGGCTGGGCGATGGCCTGGCGCGGCGCGTGCTGGGCACGGTTGAAGAATGCCGACAACGCCTACCTTGCGGTGACCAGGGTGATGAAGCCGTCGGTGAACTACAGCAACGGCTCGGCGATCAACTTCTTCGACATGTATAGCTTCGGCACCAGCTCGACGTTCCAGATCGACGCCAACTTCGGCACGCCGAGCACGATGCTCGAGATGCTCCTCTACTCACGCCCCGGCGTGATCGAGTTGCTGCCCGCGTTGCCGAGTGCGTGGGCCGAATCGGGTCATGTCACGGGCATCGGCGCGCGAGGCGGGTTCACCGTCGACTTCCGGTGGGCACGCGGGCGGGTCACCACGGCGACGATCCGCAGCATCGGCGGCCGATCGACAACTGTCCGGTTCGGTTCGTGGAGCAAGGACATCACCGTCCCACGGGGCGGCTCCGTCAATCTCAGCCCAGGAAGTTGACTCGGATGAATGGTCGCGTGCGGCACGTTCGAGTGCGCGCGAGTCGCTACTGACCTTGATCATCTCGCTCTCTGCAGGCGCACCGTCCTGCTCCGAGCGAGATGATCAACGGTCCGTCGACCGGAACGAGCCGATTGCGGACGCCCGGTCGATCACCGGTCGGCCGCTTGGACCGCTTTGATGAGTGCGGCGACGAGAAGCCCAAGGAGCACCAGAAGTGTCGGCACCGGCGCCAGCACGAACACCAACACGAGGAACAACACGGCAGCCAGTTTGAGGGGTCCGCTGGCTCCCGCCCAAGCGCCCTTGATGGAGGCCCAGATGGGGTTCCTTCCCTGCAGTTCGGCCTTCGCGCCCTCGTAGCCTGCCTGCTCCGCCGACCCACGTGTGGCCTCATAATCGTCGAGTTCCGCAACCCAGCCCTCGGTCTTTTGCGCCAGCTTCCCGTTCACGTAGTGCAGCGTCGCTTCAAGCACGTCGCGCAGCGCGGAACCTGCCGTGGTTGAGGCGGGTTTGGCTCTCGTCGCGCCACTTGTGTGCGAAGCCGTCATGTCATCGCCTCCTTCATCCGCAACGTACCCAACAGGTTTCGTTCGCTCTCGCTGGCTGCTTGGCCACGCTTTCCGGATCGCACCGAAGGGTGCCGTCAGGCGGCTTTCAGCTTCCGGTAGTCCCGCCTGGCCGCGACGAAAAGGAGCACCGCCCCCGCAAGCATGGCCAGGGCGAGCAGTCGCTCGAACGAGCCGTCGCCTCCGTCCGGTGACTTGTCGACCAGGATCTCGATCCAGTCCGGCCAAATCGCCGTGACGAACGTCAGCACCGCCGACACGGCCGCGAGCACACCCTCGCACCACATCCGCGTCTTCATCTCGTCTCCCCCAGACGTTCGGCGGGTACAGCAGGTTGTCGGGGACACCATCCGGTGCCATCCACACAACAGGTCCAGGCCCGGCCGAATGCAGCCGCGCGGATCGTTAGCGTCACCAGACACGACCTAGTCACGGAAACAGACCACCCGGGGCTCGACGTTGCGACGGTCCTGCCCGCCCTGCAGCGTGAACCCCGACGCAACCCACCCGGTCGGCCGGCGCGGATGCGGCTGGATCGTGATGTAGTCCCCCCACTTCCCATCCCGCGGTGCATGGGTCGACGTCGCAGCCCGCTTCGTGGTCCAGCTCGCCCCGTCCGACCCGAGCACGCCCACGCAGTGCGACGGGAAATCGGAGGCGCTCCCGTAGAACGCCGTCAGCCCGACCCTTCCGCGCCCATTCGGAGCGGCAGCCGGATACGCCCACGCCCCGTTCGCGCTCCACAGGTCGGGCTGAGCCGCGATGCTCAGGTCGTCCTCGCGCAACGTCGCCGCGCGGATGAACGCATGGGGTCGCGCGGCTGTCCGTCCCGAGGTCCACAGCCACCCCAGCCGTGCGGGCCCCGCGCTCGACGACGGCACCCGCCATCCCCCGGTCACCCGGTCGTCGCAGCGCGCCAGCCAGGGCAGATTGGCCGGCGAGGACGAGGCGTAGTCGCTGTCGTTCCACGGGTCGACTCGCACGGCCCACGACTCGATTGAGGCACCGTCGTCCTGCCAGGCGAAGACATGCAGCACGCTCGCCGCGACGTCGTTCGATGCCCACCACATCGTGTCGCCCGCGCCGACGACGAAGCGCAGGGAACCGTGGTCACGGGTGACCCACTGCGCGCGGAGCAGTGACACGGTCTCTCCGTTGGCCAGCGCCGCGAGCTGGTCGAGCGGGTAGCGGAACACAGAGGCGCGCAGCCACTGGTCGCTGATGCCGTACTGGTTGAACGAGATCCAGAGGTGCTGGTCGGACAGGGCCATGTCCGGATAGTCGAACCACGACGTGCTCCACTGCGAGTTGACGTCGCCCGGCGTGACCTCCCAGGAGCGCCAGGTCAGGGCGTCGGTGCTGACGGCGACCCGGAAGATGTTGGTGTCGCCGGACTTCGCATACTGAAGCAGCCAGATCCAGATCTTCTGCGCCGGCGCCCAGAGGATCAGCTGGTCGCAGCAGAACGCGCCGCGGTTCTGCGAAAACTGACTGAACGGGTCGACGAAGGTCCAGGTCTGGCCGGCGTCGAGCGATCGACTGGCGTACCAGTTGCCGGTGATGAACATGCCCGTGCGTGAGGCGGCTGCGCTCGGTTCACCGACTGTGCCCGTCTGCGTGCTCGTCGCGGCGTCGTCCAGGGCGATGTTCTCGCGGATGCTCACCATCCGTTGGTCACCGCGGGTCCGTCGGGGGCGGCTCCGCGGTAGTCCCGCCGCGCGGAGTGCGCTTCGGCTTCTCGACCACGACGTCCTTGGCCGTGACCCGTGCTCGCGCGGGGCCCGGCGCCTTGCGCTTGGTCGACTGTCGCCGCTCGCGCTGGTCGAGTTCGTCGCTGGTGGGACGCCCGCTCGTTTCGGCCTGATCGGCCCGTCGCCCCCGTGCCTCCACCGGAGCGGGAGTGGCGGGGGTGACGTCCTCGATGCCGGCTTCGGTCGGCGCTCGCCTCCCGGTCGGTCGGCGGCGCGGACGCGGGGTCATGAGTCACTCGCATCGGGATCGGCCTGACGTTCTCGGTCGGCGACGGTGACGACCAACGCGGCGCGGTCGGTGAAGATCGGCAGGGTACGAGCGATCTGGGGCAGCGCCACTGTTCCGCCCATCTTCCCGGTGATCGGTTCCGGGGACAGGGCTAGCGGGTCGTTCATGCGCGGCGTGAGGTCGATGGGGCCCGGCAGTTGGGCATGCCACCCGGTCCACGCCCCGGCGCTTCCGTCGCTGGTCGGGCCGATGTCGACGATGAGCGAGTCAGACCAGTCAGACACCTGCTCGATGTGGTTGCGGAAGTCAAAGGCGCCGTGACGCTCGACGACCTGGTACACGCGCAGTGTGAGGACGTAGCGAGCGAACTGTGCCGCATCCCCTTGTGGCCGGTCGGGCGCGTTCGGTTCGGGGTGGAAGAGGAAGGTCGAGACGATCGGCACTGGCGCGTCGGTGCTGTCATCCGCCGCGTGCGCCTTCTTGTTGAGGATGATCGGGCACCAGTGCGCTGCCTGCTGTTCGCTCATCACGATGGGCAGCCCCCGGATGGCCAGGCGCATGTCCGCCTGCCACGACACCCCTCCTGCGCCCGTGTCGGTGGCGAGGCCGGTGAGGTTCAGCGTGACTGCCCACCTGGCGAACAGGAATCGGCGCAGGTTTTGATAGCCCTCTTCGGAGTTCACCTCGCCGTAGCTGCCGGAGTGGGACTTGAAAATGAAGGCGCGGTGCGCTCGTTTGACGAAGGCGTTCTCGATGCGCACAAGCCCGTCGCTCCTCGGGCCGACGACAACCTTCGACAGTCCGTAGTCGGCCGGATCCGTACCCACGACGCAGAAGATGTTGTCGACATCGAACGCCTGCGGTGGCACTACCCGCGGATCCCAGTTCTCCGGCACGTTGCTCGTGTCGCCAAATTCGACCCCAGGCGTCAGGTAGGAGTACATCACTGGCGGGGCGAAGATCTCCGAGCCGGCCGGACCAAATATCTCCATGGCCTTGTTGATGGCCGCGATGTCAGTGGCGATGCCGCCGTGCGGGGTGCCAAACGTGAACAGCTTGTCGACAATGTCCGTCGCGGCGCGCCGAGCCGGGGCACCGTCGGTCGCTGGCGTGCCACAGACCTTCTGCAGCATGCACCGCGCCACCAGCCCGCCCATGGAGTGCGCGACCAGGTAGACCTTGTCGGACCCGCTGCGCGCGATGACCTTCTCCACGAGCTCGTATAGGTCCGCGGCGGCCTTTTCGATGTTGAACCCGTCGGCCGTGACGTGCTCGTGTACCCAGTCCAGTGCCCGCTCGAAGACATTGCGCTTGGGCGGCGCGGAGAACGTGGTGGCGGCTTCGTCGTAGAAGCGGTGCACCCAAATCGAGTTCGGACGGATCTTCTGGGTCGCGTCGTCAAGCAGTCGACGTTGATCACCATGCACTTGCAACTCGTAGCCGTGCTCGGTGATCAGGCGTAACAGGGGTCCCTCGAACTGGTAATAGGTCGGGGCGCCGTCACCGTCGGCCCGCACATGGGTGGCGCCCTTGTTGAACCCGTAGAACGGGTCGTCGACCTGGCTGTCGATGCCGGTCGTCGCGCCCGCATACCCGCGTATGTAGATGATGGGCCGCAATCGCATCCGGGTGCCCCTCCGCGAGGATTTGACCAAGACTGGACCCTCCGGAGTCTCGTTGGCAACGTCGGCGACGTGGTCTCGATCTTGAGACCGCGGTCGTCGTGCGCAATCCGGTTCGTCGCGGTCACGTCCCCTGGGACGCCCAGGGATCGATCAGATCCACACCCGTGCCCGCGAAGTCCTTGCGGCTTGGGGTGGCGAGCGATGCGCTGGTGAGCCTGCCGATCGCCGCGTCCGGGTAGGCATATCCGTGCGTTGATCGCGAAATGTAGCTAGGTTCCCGTGTGGAGTCCGTACCCGGCGGGTCCCGGGGGTGTGATGTCTCGCAAGCTCTTAGCTGTCACGGTGTCGGCCTGCGCCGCGGCGGCGCTTCTGGTCACGGTGGAGGGGCCGGCCCAGGCGGTGACGGCACCGAGCGTTACCGCGGTGTCGCCTCGGCACGGGAAGCTGACCGGCGACACCCGCGTCAAGGTCACCGGGACCGCCTTCAACCGGGTGCGGGCCGTGAAGTTCGGCGCCGCGTACGGCAGCTCCGTGCACGTCGTGACGAGCACAGTCCTTTACGTCACGACTCCGGCACACGCGGCGGGATCCGTCCACGTCCGGGTGGTCACCGCCGACGGCACCTCCACCGCGCGATACGCCGACAGGTACGGGTACGCGCGGGCGCCGCAGGTCGTCCTCGATCCCGGCCACAACGGGGGCAACGCCTCGCACCCCGCGGCGGTCAACAAGCTGGTCTATGCCGGCTATGGCCGTTACAAGCCGTGCAACACCACCGGCACCGCGACCAACTCCGGGTATGCCGAGCACCGGTTCAACTGGGACGTGGCACTGCGGGTCCGCAAGATCCTTCTGGCGCGGGGTATCAAGGTCATCCTCACTCGGACGAGCGACACCGGCGTCGGCCCGTGCGTCAACACCCGCGCCGCGATCGAGAGCACCCGCGGAACCGCCGTCGCGGTTGCCATTCACGCCGACGGCGCCTACGCGAGCGGGCACGGATTCCACGTCAACGAGGACAGCCGCGCACCCGAAGGCTCCTCCGCGACTACCCGCGCGAACTCGGCTCGGCTCAGCCGCGCCGTCCACAACGCGCTGGCTCGGGGATCAGGGCTCGTGCCCTCGAACTACATCGGCCGCAACGGCTACTACTTCCGGGACGACCTGGCCGGGCTGAACCTCTCCACTGCTCCGACGACGTTCCTCGAGCTCGGCAACATGCGCAACGCCGGTGACGCCGCCCGGCAGACTTCGAGCACCGGACGGCAGCGCATCGCGAAGGCCATCGCGACCGGCATCCTGACCTACCTCGGCTGGTGATGCACGTGCTCGCCGGCGGCCACCGATCACGACGGCGATGGACCCTCACCCGGCGGCGGCGCTCGTGGCCTCGGCTCATCGGCGCTGCCGCTGTGGTGGCCGGCGCTGCGCTCGTCGCAAGTCCGGCGCAGCAAGCGCACGCGGCCACGATTTCGGCCAACGCCTCCGCTGCCGTCGCGTATGCCGACCGGCACGGGATGTCGTCCGGGATCGCCGTGCTCGACATTCAGACCGGGCGGCTCGTCACGGCCGGCCATGCAACCCGCTACTACGCCAGCGCATCGGTGGTGAAGACGCTCATCGCGACCCGGCTGTTACTCAGCGACCGGATGAGCGGGATCAACGCCACGCTCGCTTGGAACATGATCACCAGATCGGACAACGCCGCGGCGTGGACCCTGTACGCGAAGGTGGGACGGGACAACCTGCTGCCGTGGATCGCCGCCCACTACCGGATTGCCGGCCTCGGCGCGCCGCCGACGATGCCGGGCACCTGGGGCAGCACCCAGATCACCGCCCGTGGCATCGTGCGCTTCTACGCCGCCGTCCGGAAGGACCGCAAGGTCTGGGCGTGGCTCGGCAAAGCCATGCACGCCTACAGCCGGTACTCCAGCGCCGGTGAACCCAACGCGTGGGGTATCGCCGTCCCGGTCCCGTCCGCCGCTCTCAAGAACGGGTGGGCGACGAACCGTGACGTCCGCGCGCCGTCGAACGCGAACATCAACTCCACTGGAGTGGTTCAGGGCGATCGGTTCGCGGTCGCGATCCTGTCCGAGGGCCCCCATCAGGTTTACTTCTCCGGCGGCGAGGCGGTCGTGACCCGGGAGGCGCAACTGCTGATGCCGGGCGGGCATCTCGTCCCACCACCCACCATCACCGCAATCTCCCCGTCATCGGGACCGACCACAGGCGGAACGCGCGTCACCATCGCAGGCACCGGCTTCACCCAGGTCACCTCGGTCGCGTTCGGGAGCGCGCACGCCAGCCGGATCACCTGGCTGTCGTCCGACAAGCTCGTCGTGACCAGCCCGCCTCACGCTGCTGGCTCGGTCGGCATCCAGGTCGTCACCAGCCACGGGACATCCCCGGCGACGCTTCGCGACCATTTCACCTACGTCGCGCCACCTGCGGTCGCAGCAGTGTCGCCTGCCTCGGGGGCAACCCTTGGCGGAAACCGAGTGACCATCACCGGCGCGCGCTTCCTCCACGTCACATCCGTCAGGTTCGGCACCGGCAGCGGCACATCGTTGACCGTGGTGTCCGCTACGAAACTGCAGGTCACGGCTCCCGCGCACGCCGACGGCCGCGTCGACGTACGCGTCGTCGGGCGATACGGCACGAGCCCGATCGCGTCGGCCGACGGGTATGTCTACGTCGCGCCCCCGGCAATCACCGGCGTCAGCCCGAACATCGGTCCGGCGGCGGGCGGGACCATGGTCGCAATCAGCGGGACCGGCTTCACACACGCCACCGCTGTCACGTTCGACGGCATCGCCGGCACCGGACTGGTCGTCAAGTCCGACACCTCCCTTGACATCACAGCGCCGGCACATGCCCCGGGTCTGGTCGACATCCGCGTCGCCTCGTCGTACGGCACGTCAGCACCAGGCGGGGCCGACCAATACAGCTACGCCGAAAGCGCTGCACCTGCGGTCGGGCCAAAAGTCGGCGACCAGACACTCAACCTCAACGGCCACGTGTTTCCCGATCAGCTGGATGAGGTTGCGCAGCGGCTCGACGCAGGCCCGGTCCCGCGTCCGGAGCGGACGCGGGACCGGGCATTCCGTTCACGGCAATGTTGTTGACCACGGCCACCGGGCCACGCTCCATCAGTTCGAGTGCCGCGAACTTCGGTCGTCAGCAATAGGAAACGACTCGTCCGCGTTCGCAGCCGGGGAGGTTGGCGTGGGTCTGCGGAGCGACGCTAGACGTGCCGGAGTTGGGCGTGCCGCCGCCGGCCGGGTCGGCCGCCGGGGTAAGGACCATCGTCACCGTGAGGACCGCCGCCGCAACCAGGATGACCGCCATGCTGACGATCTTGTGACGGGCTGCCGCGTGCCAGCCGCGGGTGGATGTGATGCTCATCGGAGCCTCCTTGGTATGGAGTCCTCGGACGGTCCGAGGACGTCCGGCGCGGCTTCGCCGTATCGGCTGCGCGTTTGCCCATCCGGCCGGCGCGAAGCTGCGCAGTTTCCGAGCCGCCCAGGCGGGCCGGGCGCCGCGCTGGTCGCGAATCCCGTGGCCGGTTGTTCGGGCCAACGCGGCGAGGCGTGCCCCGTCGGCGCGCCGCTGCAGATCTTGGCGACGTTGTTCGGCGATCAGTGCTGCCATCTCTGGACCGAGCATCATGACGACTCCTCTGGTGGACGCCTGTCAGTTGTGATGGCCGAAGCATCACGCGAGTTGCGGCACATGAATGTGCGCGCGCTGACACCCGGTTGGTCGGATCGGTGACATTCCGTCGGGCGCAGGGTTGGCTGGCTACGCCTCGGTGCTCGCCGCCGCCGCGTGCAGGGCAGACAGGTCTCGGATCGTGATCTGTCGCCGGCCGAGCGAGATCATCTCGCGCGACACCAGTTTCTGGAGAACGTGATTCACCGTCGGACGCGATGCCCCGGCCATGGTTGCGAGATCTTCTTGGGAGAGCGGGATGGCGATGTCCGATGACGGTTGGCCGTAGATCTCCGCCAACTCGAGGAGTCGCCGGTACACGCGGCGGTCGACGCCAATGTAGAGCGCCTCCAGCAGCCGCCCGCTGAGCTGTTCCACCCGATGCGCAAGAGCAGCAGTGAGGAGATGCTCGACGGCGGGGTGGGAGTCTCGCAGCGCCGTGAATGCCGTTCCCGAGACGGTCAGGGTCTGCGCGGGTGCCAGCGCCAGTACCGTCGCCGTTCGGCGCGGCGGCTGCGCACCCTGCAACAGCGCCATCTCGCCGAAGAATTCCCCGGGCGAGAGCACGTTCAGCGTTGCCCGCTCCCCGGACGGTGCCGATACCTGCACTGCGAAGATCCCGGACTCGATGAGATGCAGGCTGTCGCCTTGATCGCCTTCGTGAAAGACGACCTCGTCACGCTTGAAATACCGCCGGCGCGCCACCTCGAGAACCCGCTTCTGGTCATCGACCGACAGGGACTCCAACAGCGGCCACCGCATCATCACCGCACCCACATCTGGTCGAAGAGGACCCCGAGCGTGGGAGTGCGCTTGAAGTTGTGCACTTGCGTCGACAGCACATCGACGGACAACGGGTTGACGAGCGGGACCCACGGCGCCGCCCTGACGAGGCGTTGCTCCACCTCGGCCCACAGATCGTCCGCGTCGGCGAGTGAGGTCGCCTGAACTGCCTCGGCCCGCCTCATCAGCCGGTCCAGGGACGGGTCGCAGAACTCGGCCGGGTTCTGATCGTCCACCGCGCCGGCCGGAACGAACGCGTCGCACCGGTAGAGGGAGAACGTGTTCGAGGCGCTCGCGTCGTAGGTGAGCCAGCCCATGAAGCCGGCCTGCACGCGGTTGCGCGAGTCGAAGACGTAGTCGAAGTAGTCGAAGCTGCTATTCGGCCACACATCGAACCGG
>JAVHVH010000146.1:0-32379 GCA_032160665.1 Pseudonocardiales bacterium | reverse complement strand
CTCTCGACCGGCGGCCGCGTCATCCAGGGCGAGTTCCGGCCCGGCGGTACGGCGCTGGAGTGGTGCGACGCCGAGGTACTACGCATGGTCCGCCGCCGCTCGCTGGCCGCGCTGCGCAAGGAGGTCGAGCCCGTCCCAGCGCAGGCGCTGGCGCGCTTCATCCCGGCGTGGCAGGGGCTCGGGGCCCGCTCCAGCCGGGGCGCGGACGGGCTGCTGCGGGCGATCGAGCAACTCGCGGGCGTCGCGCTGCCGGCCAGTGCGCTCGAGTCGCTGGTGCTGCCGAGCCGGGTGGCCGACTACTCCCCCGGGCTGTTGGACGAGCTGACACTTGCGGGCGAGGTCGTCTGGGCCGGGGCCGGCTCGCTGGCCGGCAATGACGGCTGGGTCGCGCTGGCCCCCGCCGAGATCGCGCCGCTCGTCCTGCCACCGCCGGACGAGGTCGACGACGGGCTGGCGCTCGCCCTGCGCGGCTCGCTCAGCGGTGACGAGGCGGTGTTCTTCCGCTCGCTCGCCGATCGGGCAGCGGGCGGCGAGACCGACGACGCAGTGGCCCGCGCCGTCTGGGAACTCGTCTGGGCCGGCGTCCTTACCAACGACACGTTGGCGCCCATCCGCGCGCTGCTGGGCCAGGGCCGGACATCGCATTCCCGCAGACCGCGGGCGCGCCGGGGCCGGTACGGGCGGCCCACGGTCCTCTCGCTGCCGGGCGGAGCCTCGGCCGTGCGGACCGCTCCGTTTGCGATGAGCGGACGCTGGTCGGCCGTCCCGGACCGCGATCCGGACGTCACACGCCGCGCGCTCGCCGCCGCGGACGTGCTGCTCGACCGCTACGGGCTGGTGACGCGCGGCTCGGTCGCGGCCGAGCGAGTCGTCGGCGGGTTCTCCGCGGTGTACCCGGTTTTCAAGACGGCCGAGGAGTCCGGCCGCGCGCGGCGTGGCTACTTCGTCGAAGGTCTCGGGGCCGCGCAGTTCGCGCTGCCCGGCGCGGTCGACCGGCTGCGGGCCGAGGCCCGACCCCTCGACAGCCGGGGCGCGGACGGCTCGCCCGCCCTCGTCCTCGCCGCCACCGACCCCGCCAACCCGTACGGCGCCGCGCTGCCCTGGCCCGCGGCCGCCCGGCCGGCCGAGGGTGGGCGGGGCCACCAGCCCGCCCGCAAGGCCGGCGCGCTGGTGGTCCTCGTCGACGGCGCCTGCGTCCTCTACGTCGAGCGCGGCGGCCGCACCCTGCTGTCATTCGCCGACGATCTCGCCGTGCTGCAACCCGCCGCCGACGCACTCGCCCTGGCTGTTCGCGACGGTGCACTCGGCAAGCTGCAGGTCGAGCGGGCCGATGGTCTACCGGTGTCGGCGTCCGAACTCGGGGCGGCGCTGGAAGCCGCGGGCTTCCGGCCGACGCCACGCGGACTGCGGCTGCGGGGCTGAGCGACGGCATGCCCGAGGGCGACACCGTCTGGCTCACCGCGCACCGACTCGACCGCGCCCTGTCCGGCCGTCCCCTGACCGTGTCGGATCTCCGCGTTCCGCAGCTGGCGACCGCGGACCTGCGCGGCCAAACCGTGATCGAGGTGCTCGCCCGCGGAAAGCACGTCCTGACTCGTCTCGACGACGATCTGACCCTGCACAGCCATCTGAAGATGGACGGGTCGTGGTACCTGTCGCCCGCAAGTGGGCCGCCGCCGCGGCGTCACCCTGACCACATGATCCGGGCGTTGCTCGGCAACGACCAGTGGCTGGCCACTGGATACCGGGTGCACGACCTACGGCTCGTCACGCGCGCCGGCGAGGCCGAGCTGGTCGGTCACCTCGGGCCCGATCTGCTCGGCCCGGACTGGGCTGCGGACCACGCGGTCGCCAATCTGCTCCGGGAGCCCGACGTAGCGATCGGTGAGGCGCTGCTCGACCAGCGTCATCTTGCCGGCATCGGGAACCTCTACAAGTGCGAGGTCCTGTTCATCGAGCACGTCGATCCGTGGATGCCGGTGGGCGCGGTGGCCGACCTCGACCGGATGGTGCTGACCGCGCACCGGCTGCTGCGAGCCAATCGCGACCACCCGGAGCAGTCCACGACCGGTCTGCTCGGCCGCGGCCGCGACCATTGGGTGTACGAGCGCGCGGGCGAGGCGTGCCTGCGCTGCCGGACCAGGATCCGCCGGGCCGACCAGGGCGCCCCGCCCCGGGCCCGCAGCACGTACTGGTGCCCGACCTGCCAGCCGGCAGTCTCGACCTGACGTTCAGGCCTCGTCGGGCTGGGCCTTGCGAGTTCGCTTCTTCTTCGTGTCGACCACGGGTTCGGCCTCGGGCGCCGCGCCGATCGCCGGGGTGCTGCCGCCCTCGACCGCTGCCGGCGTCTCGGCCGCGAGCGATGCGCGGATCTCGTCCAGGCGGGCCGAGCCCTTCATGTCCAGGGTCGCCTGCTGCACCTCGAGGATCCGCGAGCCGGTCGAGTCCCGGGCCAGTTCGGCCTGGCCCAAAGCGACCGCATACCGCTTCTCGATCTTGTCACGAACCTCGTCCAGACTCGGCACGTTGCTCGGAGCGGCAAGATCGCTCATCTGCTGCAGCGAGGCGGCCACCGTCTCTTGCATCTTCGCCTGCTCCAACTGCGACAGCAGCTTCGTCCGTTCGGCCAGCCGCTGCTGAAGCATCGTGGAGTTCGTCTGCACGGATTCGCGCGCTCGACCGGCCGCCTGGAGCGCCTGATCGTGCAGGACCTTGAGGTCCTCGACGGAGGACTCCGCGCTCACCAGCTGATTGGCCAGGGCCTGCGCCGTCTGCTCGAACTGAGCGGCCTTCGCGGTGTCACCCTCGGCGCGGGTCTTGTCGGCGAGCAGCAGGGCCTGCCGGGCTTGGCTCTGCAGGTTCTCGATGGTGTTGAGCTGACGGTCGAGCTGCATCGCCAGCTGGCGCTGGTTGCCGATCACCGCCGCGGCCTGCTGCGTCAGCGCCTGGTGCTGGCGCTGCGCTTCCTGGATCGCCTGCTCGATCTGGATCTTGGGGTCGGCCTTCTCGTCGATCTTGACGCCGAACCATGCCGACATGTACTTCCAACCCCGCACGATCGGGTTCGGCTTGGCCATCTGACTCGCTCCTCGAACCATCCGGTGGCCGACTCGTCGAGGCATCGGCGCCTCGTGCCACCGACGCAATCGTGTCAGACGTTCCCGGCCGACCGCACCCGACCGCCCCGCGCCACGGCGATCGATATCAAGCCGGCTGGGCCACCGGCACCGCGTCCGCCGCGCTCTTCGGTGCGGGTTCGGACGGTTCGACCGGGCTGACGACGGGCAGACCGGCGAGCAGCACGGCAACGTCCTCGGCGATCGACGCGGGATCGGCCGGCGTCAGCAGGAAGGAGGCCAGCCAGCGCAGCACGGTGTCCGTTCCGCCGCGTGACTCGGCGGCGAGCGCGGCCGACACCCCGGCCCGGACCCGCTGCCAGCCTTCGGCCGACGCGTCGACACACCCCAGGGCGGCGAGGACGGCGGGCTCGATCCGGGCCAGACCGCGGCGTACCGGGTGCTGCGAGATCGCGGTTGCGGCGTCGACGAGGGCGGGGCCGAGGGCCTTGCCGGCTTGGGCGTCGACGATCGCGCCGGCCTGGTCGACGACGAGGGCGGCGAGCACGGCTTCGCGGGTGCGGAAGTGGTTGTACAACGTCGCCTTGGCGACGCCCGCGGCGGCCGCCACCTGAGCCATCGTGATCTTGGTACCGCTCACCTCGACAGCTCGGGCAGCTCCCGCGAGCAGAGCGGCCCGCGTCCGGTTCATCGCGTTCCCGGCGCGCGAGCGGGTGCCCTTCTCGCGAACGGGGGCCGCGGACGCGACCGACGGCGAAAGCGTGGTGGGGCGAAACAGCGTGTCGACCAGCGGGTTGCTCACGATGTCGAGGCCTCCTGTCCTTCCGGCCACCGGCGCGTACGCCGCGCGGATCGGTGCCGTGTGCCGCAAGTTACCGGCGACCGGCGGCCGGACTGGGAGGTGCGACGGCGGGTCGCGCGAGCTGTGACAGGTGTGACGGAAGTGGTGTCAGGCGGCGACGGTGGGCAGCTTGCGGACCTGAGCCGTAGCCGTTGCATCGGTGCCTGGGGCGGTGCTGATCCGGGCCGAGCCGGCACCCACGAGAGCGACCCGGCTCGCCAGCGCCAGCTTCTCCTCGCGGCGCAGCGTGTGGCTGACCTCGGTGAACAACTCCGAGAGTTCGACGTCCAGGGCGTTGCAGATCGCGGCCAATAGTTCGGAGGACGGCTCCTTCTGGCCCCGCTCGACCTCGGAGAGGTAACCGAGGCTGACCCGGGCGGTCGCCGAGACCTCGCGCAGGGTGCGCCGCTGGCGCATGCGGAATCCGCGAAGGGTCTCACCCACGACCTGGCGCAGCACGGGCATTGGCGGACCCCCTTCGACGGGACTGCTCAGACGAACTGTGGATTTCAACCGTACCTGGCACGGACAACGCGCGGGCACTACCCGAGCGTCGTCCGCTCACGGCGAACACTCATCGAACAAGGAACGCCGCACGGGGATCGACGCATTCCCGGCAAGTGGGTCCGGACCGCCGCGACCGCGGCTCCCGGTATCGGGTTAGGACCTCGGACGGGCCCGGCCGGGGGCGGATCCCGGCACCTCGCGGCGTAGACGCAGTGCCCGCGCGATGTAGTCGATGCCGGTCGCGAGCGCGACGATGACGGCGAGGTACATGATCACTACGGCGATTGTGTGCAGCCATCCGGTCAGGGGCAGCACATAGAGCCCGATCGCGACGCTCTGCAGCAGCGTCTTCACCTTGCCGCCGCGACTGGCCGGGATGACGCCGTGCCGGATGACCCAGAACCGCAGCACGGTGACGCCGACATCGCGCACCAGGATCACCACCGTGATCCACCATGGCAGGTAATGCAGGACCGACAGTCCGATGACCGCCGCACCCACCAGCGCCTTGTCGGCGATCGGATCGGCGAGCTTGCCGAACTCCGTCACCAGGCCCCGCTTGCGCGCGATGTCGCCGTCGATCCGGTCGGTAATTGACGCGACCGCGAAGACGGCCCAGGCCAGCACCCGCCACGCCTCGTCGTGGCCGCCATGCGCGAACAGCGTGACGACAAAGACCGGCACGAGCAGGAGCCGGAAGACGGTCAGCGCGTTGGCGATGTTCCAGGCCGACACCTGGCTGGCCGGGTCGGCGGCGGGATCTTCGGTGAGCCTGGGCTTTACCGGTTTCGCGAGGTGCTTGGCCGTCCTGGCAACCGGCTCGAAGGCAGCGGACCGCGACTCCGGCGCCGGCATCGCCGCCCCAGCGGACGGAACCGGATCGGGCGTCGTGGGGACGGGCTTCACGACGTCACCACGCGGCACCGGTCGGCTCGGCCACGAGGTCCACGCCGTCGGAGTCGAGGACGAACGCGGCCACGAACTGGCCGCGGACCAGCTGCTCACCATTCGTCAGGCGGGCTACGCCGTCGACGTCGGGGCCCTGATGGGCAGCGCGGCCGATCACCTCGCCGTCGTCGAGCGCCTCGACCAGTACCTCGATCCGCGTCCCGACCCGGTCCTCGGCCCGCTGCGTGACGAGCTCATCGGCGAGGGCGCTGATCCGCTCGACGCGTTCGCCGATCGTGTCGCCGTCGAGCTTGCCGTCGAAGTCGACCGCGTCGGTGCCCTCTTCGTCGGAATACCCAAACACCCCGATCGCGTCGAGGCGCGCCGCGGACAGGAAGCGCTCGAGTTCGGCGACATCGTCCTCGGTCTCGCCCGGGAAGCCGACGATCACGTTGCTGCGGGCGCCGAGGTCAGGCGCGAGGTCGCGGGCGCGGGCGAGCAGGTCGAGAAAGGCGTCGGTGCCGCCGAAGCGCTTCATTCGCCGCAGCACGGTCAGGCTGGCGTGCTGGAACGAGAGATCGAAGTACGGCGCGACGCCGGGTGTCCTCGCGATCACCTCGAGCAGCGCCGGGCGCAGCTCGGCCGGCTGCAGATAGGACACCCGGATCCGGTCGACGCCATCGAGGTCGGCCAGCTGCGGCAACAGTGTCTCCAGGGCGCGCAAGTCGCCGAGGTCCTTGCCGTAGGACGTCGAGTTCTCGCTGACGAGTACGAGTTCGCGCGCGCCGGTCGAGGCCAACCACTTCGCCTCGGCGAGGAGGTCCTCAGGCGGGCGGGACACGAACGAGCCGCGGAAGGACGGGATCGCACAGAAGGTGCACCGGCGGTCGCAGCCGGACGCGAGTTTGAGGTAGGCGACAGGGGCATCGTCGAGCCGGCTGCGGACGGCGGTGGACGGGACCCAGCCGTGGCCGGGCAGCGCCACGTCGACGGTGGCCGCGGGCCGCTGCACCGGGGACACCGGCAGCAGGGTGCGGCGATCACGCGGGCGGTGTGGGGCGATCGGGCGTCCGGCCGCGACGTCGTCCAGGCGGGCGGCGATGTCGGCGTACGAGTCGAACCCCAACACGGCGTCGGCCTCGGGCAGGGATTCGGCGAGCCGGTCGCCATAGCGCTCGGCCAGGCAACCGACGGCCACCACCTTGCGGCCGGTGTCCGCCGCCGCGAGCAACGTGTCGATCGAGTCCTTCTTGGCCGAATCGATGAACCCGCAGGTGTTGACCACCACGACGTCCGCGTCCTCGGGGTCGTCGGCCATCGCCCAGCCGGCCGCGTCGAGCCGCCCGGCGAGTTCCTCGGAGTCCACCTCGTTCCGCGCGCACCCGAGGGTGACGAGAGCAACGCGGCGGGCAGCTGTGGGCACGTTCGCAGGTTACCCGGCTGCCCGCCCGTAGCTACGGACGCGAGCCAGCAACCGATAGCGTGACAGGGTGCCTGTCGTCGTCCGCCGCGCCCGCACTGCGGACGTCCCGGCGATCAAGTCGATCGTGGACATCTACGCCGGGTCCGGACGCAAGCTGCTCGCGAAAGAGCTCGTCACTCTCTACGAGGACGTCCAGGACTTCCTCGTCGCCGAGCTGGACGGCCAGGTCGTCGGATGTGGCGCTCTGCACGTGTTGTGGGCCGATCTCGGCGAGGTGCGCACGCTCGCCGTCCATCCCGACTACTCGAATCACCGCATTGGCCGGCAGCTACTCGTCGCCCTGATCACGACCGCGGGCGAACTCGGCCTGTCCCGGCTGTTCGCGCTGACGTTCCACACCGGCTTCTTCGCGCGGGCCGGCTTCGTCCCCATCGACGGGGCCCCGGTGGATCAGGACACCTACGATGCACTGCGCCGTTCCTACGACCCGGGCGTCGCCGAGTTCCTCAACCTCGAGTACGTCAAACCCAACACCCTGGGCAACACGAGGATGCTGCTGAATTTGGTGTGACCCGCGTGTCTCACGTGTCACAGGGGCCCCAGCGGATAGCGTTCGTATTACGGAGGTGATCGTGATGGCCACACTTGACCGCGTCGAACCCAAGTTTGCGACGTGGACGCCGTCCACTGCTGGCCTCGTCACCGATGACGAGGAGTACGTCGGCCGGCACCGCAAGCCGCACGGTCGCAGCTTCTCCCTGCTCCGGATGTTCTACAGCGCGCGACACCGCGTCCGCTGACCATCGGCAGGTCAGCCCGCACACCGAGCGCCCGGAGTTCGCCCGCCCCGAAGCGGTCGGCCATTGACCGGCCATCCGGAATTCACCCGGCTTCGTGAGGCTCAGCTGGTTCATATCCATCCCCTGGAGGAACCATGCTGTCTTCGCGCACCATGCGCGCCACGTCGGTCGTCGGACTCGTAGCGACCGTCACCACGGCCTCGGTCCTGACCGCCGCCGCCGCCCAGTCGTCCCCACATGCGCAGCCGTGGAGCGACATCGCCGCCAACCCGAAGGCGGTCGGCGTCATCGCGGCCGATCAGCTCTCCCCGCAGCTGCGCCAGGTCGCCGTTGCGCAAGGCGCGCTGCGACTGGAGAACGGCACTGCCGCAGTCCCCTACTACGGCTATGACGGCGACCGGTCCGCCCTCATCCCGCTGCCCACCGCCCCCACGGTCGAAGCGCACAAGACCGAGCCGGACAAGAACACCTACCTCGTCTTCGACCACGGGCTATCCGGAGCCGACCCGGCCTACGACTACGGAACGCATTTCCTGTTCCAAGGACACGAATCAGGGACGCCCGGCTATCTCACCCGAATCAACCTCGACGCGGACGCCGCGCATCGCGTAACGCTCCTCGCAACGACGGACGTCAACGGCGCGAACCTGCCCGACTACGACGGTTCGACGTGGGACCCGTTCGCCCACCGGCTGCTGCTCACCGCCGAGACCGGCGCGTCGGGCGGTGTCTGGCAGGCCGACCTCAGCGTGCCGTCGCACGTGCAGGACGTCTCCGGTCTCACCGGCCGGGGTGCGTACGAAGGCGTCCAGAACGACGGCCGCGGCAACATCTATCTCGTCGAGGACGCCGGCGGTAAGGGCGGCCCGACGACCCCGAACGCCAAGCAGTCGAATTCGTTCGTGTACCGGGTCGTGCCGAAGAAGGCCTCCGATCTGACCCAAGGCGGCAGGCTGCAGGTGCTTCAGGTCATCAATGGCGACCACCCGATCACATTCCACGCCGGTCAGGCCGACGCGGACATCCTCGGCGCCGACGTCGCCGACCTGCACACCTACGGCAAGACCTTCACCACCAAGTGGGTCACCATCCACGACACGGCGACGGACGGGAACGCGCCGTACGACGCAAATGCCAAGGCCAAGGCCGCTTCGGCCACGCCGTTCAAGCGTCCGGAGAACGGGGTGTTCCAGCCCGGTACCGACTTCCGGTCGTTCTTCTTCACCGAGACCGGCGACACGAACGCGAACACCGAGGCCGGCGCGGCCCACGGCGGATTCGGCGCGGTCATGAAGTTGGACCAGAACCCGCGGTCGGACGTCGGATCACTGCGGATGTTCTACCGGGGCGACCTCGCACACACCGGGTTCGACAACGTCACCTTCGTCGGCGCGACCAAAGTGGCCGTGGTCGAGGACGGCGGCGACCTGCTGCACACGCAGCGCAACGCCTTCGACTCCGGCTACCTCTTCGACACGCGGGCGAACTACGCGGGTGGAGACGCGCCGACGCGTTTCATCGCGCAGGGCCGCGACGCATCGGCGACCTATGACGCGTCGTGCTCGTCGTGCGGCAACGACGGCGACAACGAGATCACGGGCATCCACGCGTCGGACGGCGACCCGTCCGTAGACGGAATCCTGGGTGCGAAGGAGCCGGCGTTGTTCAAGGACGGCTGGCGGCTCTTCTACACCCGCCAGCACGGTGACAACGTGACCTACGAGGTGCTGCCGGCCAGCAGCTGATTCGCGTCAGCCCGCCTCGGGCGCGATCGGCACCGGGGCGGGCTGGTCGTCGTCCGACGCGATCAGGTCGTCGGCGCTGCCGCCGTTGCGCAGGGTGTACAGCAGCCCCGCGAGCTCGTCCGGCACGACCAGCACCTCGCGGGCCTTGGAGCCCTCTGACGGGCCGACAATTGCCCGCGACTCCATCAGGTCCATGAGCCGACCCGCCTTGGCAAAGCCCACCCGCAGCTTGCGTTGCAGCATCGAGGTCGATCCGAACTGCGTCGAGACGACGAGTTCGACCGCGGACAGGAACAGATCAAGGTCGTCGCCGATGTCCGCGTCGATTTCCTTGCGCGCTGCTTGCGGAACCGTCACGTCGTCGCGATAGCTCGGCTGCAACTGCTTCTTGCAATGGTCGACGATCGACTTGATCTCGGTGTCGGTGACGAAGGCGCCCTGCATCCGCGCGGGCTTCGACGCGCCCATCGGCAGGAACAGACCGTCGCCCTTGCCCAGCAGCTTCTCCGCACCGGGCTGGTCGAGGATGACGCGCGAGTCGGCGAGCGACGAGGTCTTGAACCCGAGTCGGGACGGAACATTGGCCTTGATCAAACCGGTGACGACGTCCACGGACGGACGCTGCGTGGCGATGACGAGGTGGATGCCGGCCGCGCGGGCGAGCTGGGTGATCCGCACGACCGAGTCCTCGACGTCACGGGGGGCGACCATCATCAGGTCGGCCAGCTCGTCGACGATCACCAGCAGGTACGGGTAGGCGGAGTAGACGCGCTCGGACCCGGGCGGCGCCGTGAGCTCGCCGTTGTGCACCTTCCGGTTGAAGTCGTCGATGTGCCGCGTGCCCGAGTGCTCCATGTCCTCGTAGCGCATGTCCATCTCACGAACGACCCATTGCAGGGCGTCCGCCGCCTTCTTGGCGTTGGTGATCACCGGCGTGACGAGGTGCGGAATCCCTTGGTAGGCAGCGAATTCCACCCGCTTGGGATCGATCAGGACCATGCGCACCTGGTCCGGTGTCGCTCGCGTGAGGATCGAGAGGATCAGCGTGTTGATGCAGCTGGACTTGCCTGCACCGGTGGCACCAGCGACCAGCAAGTGCGGCATCTTCGCCAGGTTGGCGATGACGAAGCCGCCCTCGACGTCCTTGCCCAACGCGACAACCATCGGGTGCTGGTCGCGCTTGGCCGCCGGCGAGCGCAGCACGTCGCCCAGCATGACGATCTCGGGATCGGCGTTCGGGATCTCGACGCCGACGGCGCTCTTGCCGGGGATGGGCGACAGGATCCGCACTTCGGCGCTCTTGACGGCATAGGCGATATTGCGGGTCAGGTTAGTGATCCGCTCGACCTTCACCCCCGGACCCAACGAGACTTCGTAGCGAGTGACGGTCGGCCCGCGGTTGAAACCGGTGACGGCGCAGTCGACGTCGAACTCGGAGAAGACCTGCTGCAGCGAGGCGATGACCTCGTCGTTGGCTTTCGTGTGCGCCAGGTGCGGGCTGCCCAGGGCGAGGGTGTTCAGGCTCGGCAGCGTGTACAGGCCCCCGCCACCAGACAGCTCGAGCTGAACCGGCCGGTCGATCGGCGGCAGATCCGGATCGACCGGTTTGGTGCGCGGCTTGCGCGGCTTCACGACCGGCGCGGCCTCGTCGGCGACCGGCTCCGGTTGCGGAATGTCCGAGGTCGACGCGTCGGGGTCGGCCTCCGGTGTGGATCGGCGACGCCGGCGCGGCTTCGCCGGGATCTCCTCGACCACCTCGTCAACCCTGGGACGCCGGCGCAGATGCAGCAGCGAGGCGAGGTAGCCCACCAGCACGCTGATCGGGGTGGCGGTGACGACGAGGATGCCGAAGGCGCCGACGACCGTGAGTAATGGGACGGCGAGCGCCGGCGACAACCCGCTCGACAGTGGCCGGCCGACCGCGGTGCCGATCAGACCGCCGGCGTGAGCCCGGCCGTGCGCGGTGACGGGGCTGTTCGCCCATACGTCAAGCAGGCCGAGCACCGCGACGGTCAGCGCGCCCGTCCCGACGACGACCCGACCGCGCGCCTCCGGCTCGGGCGCCTGGCGCAGCATGTGAGCCCCGGCGAGGAGCAGGGCCAGCGGTATGACGACGACCCCGTTGCCGACGCCGGCTCGGCCCACACCGTCGACGGCTCGGCCGACCGGGCCGGCGGCGTGGAACCAACTCGCCATCACCGTGATCAGCCCGAACGCCAGCACGCCGAGCGCGGCGCCGTCGCGCCGATGCTCCGGCGCAAGATCGCGCGCGGTGGCGGCGCTTCGCCCGGCCGTGCGCGCGACGCCACCGATCAGCGAGGCGAGGGCCCGCCAGATGCCGGCCATTCCCTTGCCGATGCCGACGAACGGCGCGGCAAGCGGAGACCGCCCGCGCCGTTTCTTCGCGGCCGATCTTCCGGCCGGCTTGCGGGCAGGCGGGCGGGTACGGGTTCCAGTCGATCCAGCCACCGGCCAAACCTAACGCTCAAGTCGAGGGTTGCCGGGAAGGCGCGGCGATATTCGATCGCCGGTCTTCGTGCGGCGGCCGATCTTCCTGCGCGTGGCGCGTCGGCGGGTCACCAGCGCAGGAACATCAACCGCGGCCACCCGGGCCGGCGCCGATCTTCCTGCGCCTGGCGCGGCGGTGGGCCACCAGCGCAGGAACATCAAGTTGTTGGTACTACAAGCCCGCCGCGGCGAGGTCTTCGCGGAGGTGGCTGAGCTCGTGCTCGGTGGCATCGACGAGAGGGAGGCGCACCGGACCGACGTCCAGGCCGCGCAGGCGCAGCCCGGCCTTGACCAGGATCGTGCCCTGGGTGCGGAAGATCCCGGTGTAAATCGGCAGCAGCTGACGATGCAGCCGCAGGGCCTCGTCGACGTCACCGCGAACGTAGGCGTCGATGAGGGCCTTCGTGCCCGTCCCGGCGAAGTGCGTCGACGTGCCGACGACGCCGACCGCGCCGACCGCGAGTAGCGGCAGCGTTACGGCGTCGTCGCCGCTGTAGAACGCGAGACCGGTCTCGGCGATCACCCGGCTGGACGACACGAGGTCGCCCTTCGCGTCCTTGACGCCGACGATCCGCTCGTGGGCCGCGAGTTCGATCAAGGTCTCAGGTGCGATGGCGACACCGCTGCGATGCGGGATGTCGTAGAGCAACGCGGGTAGCTCGGTCGCGTCGGCGACGGCCCGGAAGTGCGCGAGCAGTCCGGTCTGCGGCGGCCGCGAGTAGTACGGCGTGACGACGAGCAACCCGTGCGCGCCGATCTTGGCGGCCTGCTCAGCGAGATGGATGGTATGGACGGTGTCGAACGTGCCCACGCCGGCGACGACGTGCGCGCGATCGCCGACCGCCTCGAGCACGACCGCGAGCAGGTCCGACTTCTCCGCATCGCTGGTCGTCGGCGACTCGCCGGCCGTACCGTTGATCACCAGCCCGTCGTTGCCCTGGACGTCGACGAGATAGCGGGCCAGTGCGGCCGCCTTGTCGAGGTCGAGCGCCCCGGAGACGTCGAACGGCGTCACCATCGCGGTCAGCAGCCGCCCGAACGGGAGCTGGGGCGTTTCGGCAACCACCGGCTCAGAATACGCGGGCGCTCGAGCTGGTTCCCGCGCGCCGAGCCGTCAGCCCTCACTCACCATCGGGCTGGAAGCGACCTCGGTGCCATCGGGCAGCGCAGCGATCTCGAAGTCGGCGAAGGCGTTGGGTGCGATGCGCTGGAGTTCGCGCAGGCACGCGATCCCGAGTTCGCGGATCTCGACGTCGGCATGTTCGGACGCGCGCATGGCCACGAAGTGCCGCCACGCCCGGTAGTTGCCAGTCACCACGATCCGGGTCTCGGTGGCGTTCGGCAGGACCGCACGGGCGGCCTGGCGGGCCTGCTTGCGGCGCAGCGTTGCGTGCTCGACATCGGCGAACTTCTTCTCCAGACCCTCGAGCAGCTCCGTATACGCCCGGACCGCGGCCTCCGAGGCCTCGACGAACTTCGCGTGCAGCTCCGGGTCATCGGCAATGACGTCGGGTTCGACCATCGCTGCGTCCTTCTCCGGGACGTAGCGCTGGGACAGCTGCGAATAGCTGAAGTGCCGGTGCCGGATGAGCTCGTGGGTGAGCGAACGCGAGATGCCCGACAGGTAGAACGTGACCGAGCCGTGCTCGAGTACCGACAGGTGGCCGACCTCGAGGATGTGCCGCAGGTAGCCGGCGTTCGTCGCGGTGGACGGATTCGGCTTCTTCCAGGACTGGTAGCAGGCGCGGCCGGCGAATTCGGCCAGGGCCTCGCCGCCATCGGTATCGGTCTCCCAGGGCACGTCCGCCGGAGGTTCGAAATGTGTCCAGGCGATGGCCTGGACCTTCAGCGGGACGATGTCTGGCACGCCGTGCTCCCTGGTCCTGCCCGCGGTCACCGCGGGACTCCGTCGGGTGTAGGCCCCGAGCCTAACTGCCGCGGCTGACGTCCCCCTCGCGCCACGCGAAGCGGGATTCGCCGCCCGCGCCGCCGTCAGGCCCGATGCCATTGCGGTGACGGCAAGTGTGATGTCATAGTGACAGCATGCAACTCGATCACCATCTTGCCCAAGTACACGATCAGCTCGCGGCCGCGGCCGCCCTGGGCGATGACCGCACCCGGGAGATCGCCGCGACGCTTGCGACGACGGCCACGGCAGCAGTCCGGCTCGCCCTGATGAACGCGGTCTCGCAGGCGGCCGACGAGATCACTGCCGCTCTGCTCGACTATCCCGGCTCCCCCGCCGTCGGCGTGCGCCTGGACGGGGACGAGATCACCGTCGACGTCCGCGGCCCGGATCCGGCGGCCGCGGCCGGCGACGCCCGCCGCGACGACGGCGAGCCGAGTGCGCGTATCTCGCTGCGCCTGTCCGAGACGCTCAAGGCCGACATCGACGAGGCCGCCGACCGCGACGGGGTCTCGGTGAACACCTGGCTGGTGCGCGCCGCCACCGCTGCCCTTGACCCGGGTCCGTTCGGCCTGGGCGGCTTTGCCGCTCGGGCCTTCGGCGGCTCCGGCTTCGGCCCAGTCGGCTTTGGCCCCTTCGGCGGGCCAGGTCGTCGCGGCGGGGGCGGCTCCGCGAGCGGCGAGGGTCGCCGGGGCGACCACGGCGATACCCACAACATCACCGGTTGGATCGACGGCTAGGAGACGCCATGCCCACCCCCAAGAACGCCCGCTTCCCGCTGTCCGGTCCGATCAATCTGTCGGTCCGGCTCGGGCACGGCAGCCTCACCGTGCACGCCGTCGACGACCTGGACGAGGCCGTCGTGGAGCTGACGGCGCGCCCGGGTGCCGAGGACTACCTCGAGCGGATCTCGATCGAGATGTCCGGGCCTACCCTCACTGTGCACGCCCCGCGACAGGGCGGCGTGTTCGAGCTGTTCGCCGACCGCCCGCGCAATCAATCGGCCGTCGACGCGGTGATCAAGGTGCCGAGTGGGACCGCCACGAAGATCAGCACGTTCACCGCAGACATCGTCGTGCGGGGACGTTGCGGGGGTGCCGACATCGCTACCGCCACTGGCAACACCGAGCTGGGTGACGTCGACGGCGACCTGCGGCTGCGCTACGGCAACGCATCCTCGAGCGTCGGCAAGGTGAGCGGGTCGGTCACGGTCCGCTCCGGTGCCGGCAGCGCGCGCTTCGGCGAAATTCAGGGCTCGCTCGAGTCCGGCTTCGGCAGCGGACGACTCGAGGTGGACGCCGTGCGCGGCTCGGTCCGCTCCCGCACCGGTACCGGCGAGGCCCGCCTCGGCGCCGTCTACGGCGATGTCGATCTCGCGAGCGGAACGGGCGCGATGAGCATCGGTCTGCCGGCCGGCGTGACGGCCCGGCTCGACGTCCATACCGGTTCGGGACGAGTGCGCTCGGACCTGCCGATCCAAGATGAGCCGAAGACGACCAAGGGTGCGATCACCGTGCGGGCCCGCACCGGCAGCGGAGACGTGCGGTTGTTCCGCGCCGCCTGACAACCGTCCGGCCCGATCAGATCGCGGCAGCCAATTCCTTGGACAGGTCGCCGCGGGGCATGACCTCGATGCGATCAACGCCCAACCAGGACGCTGTCAGGGCCAACTCCTCGGCGAGTTCGGCGGCGACGTAATGCGGGTCGTGGCCGAGTTCGATCCACGCGCTCTGCACCCGCAACACACCGGCCTGACGGTCGGTCTTGAGATCGACCCGACCCGCGAGGGCGTCGCCCAGGAGGAACGGGAGCACGTAGTACCCGAACTGGCGTTTCGGCTCCGGTGTGTAGATCTCGATCCGGTAGTGGAAGCCGAAGATCCGCTCGGTGCGTTCGCGGTACCAGACGAGCGAGTCGAACGGCGAGAGGAGCGCGCGGGCCGGGATGCCGCGCGGCCGACGGGCGTCGTGCCACATGTAGGCCGGCGCCCCCCAGCCGTCGACCTCGACCGGAATCAGTTCCCCGGTCGCGACGAGATCCGCGACGGCGGCCTTCGATGAGGCGTGCGAGATGCGGAAGTAGTCGCGCAGGTCGGGCTCGGTGGCGACGCCGAGCGCGCGAGCGGCGATCCTGGTGAGCTCGCGCTTCGCGTCCTCGTCGGACGGGGTCGGCGCCGACAGCGCCTCGGGCGGCAGCACGCGTTCGGTGAGGTCGTAATACCGCTCGAAATTGATGCGTTTCGCCGTCGTGACCCACCCCTCGTAGAAGAGGTACTCGAGCGCGACCTTGCCGTCGTGCCAGTTCCACATGTGGCCGGGCCGCGGCGCCGGTCGCGGGATGCCGGTGTCACCGGCCCGGATCGGGCCGTTGTCGGTGACGAGTTGCCGGACATCGTCGAGCAGCTCGGGGTTGTCCTTGGCGATGCGCCGGATCGCGGGCCACGGTTCGACGTGGGCTCGCCGCATACGCCAGCGCAGCAGGGGCTGCAGGCCGACCGGGATCAGGGACGCCGCGTGCGCCCAGTACTCGAACATCTCGGGGCGGCCCGGGGCGGCGGTGTAGCCGGTCAGGCGGTCGAGGGTCTCGCGTGGATAGGGCCCCAGCCGGGCGAACACCGGAAGGTAATGGGCGCGGGAGAACACGTTGACCGAATCGATCTGCAGGATTGCGATGCGGTCCAAAACGCGGCGGATGTGCCGGGCATCGACACGACCAGTCGGCCGCGGGTCGGCGAAGCCCTGAGCTGCCAACGCGACGCGTCGCGCCTGGCCCGCGCTCAACCGGGTCAAAGCGCTCATCGTGCCTCCATGCGGCGACAGTACGGATCGACACCGACAGGGGCGCCGCCCGGCATGGCACCATGAGGCGATGTTCGAGCATGTGATGAGGTCCATCGGCGACGCGGTCGGTCAGTGGCTTTACCTCATCGCGGGCGGGCTGGCCTTCGCCGAGGCCGCGATCCTCGTCGGGATGGTTCTGCCCGGCGAGACGGCGCTGCTCGTGGCCGGCGTCTTCTGCAACGCCAAGTACGGCAACCTCAACCTCGGGATCATGATCGCGGTCGCGGTCTTCTGCGCGATAGCGGGTGATTCCGTCGGTTACGAGTTCGGTCGCAAGTTCGGTCCCTCGCTGCGCCGCTCGCGGCTGGGCGCCTGGGTCGGCGAGCGCCGATGGGCGGCCGTCGACGGGTTCATCCACCGGCATGGCGGCAAAGCGGTCCTGATCGGCCGGCTCACCGCCCTGCTGCGCGCGCTGATGCCGTCGATGGCCGGCATGAGCGGCATGCGCTACCGCACCTTCCTGCTGTGGAACGCGGCCGGCGGCGTCATTTGGGCGCCGGGCTGCGTCCTGCTCGGCTACGCGTTCGCGTCGGCGCTCGACGTCGTCGGCCAGACGCTCACCTGGGCGCCGCTCGCCGTACTCGGGTTGGTGATCATCGTGTACGTCACTCTGCACATGCGTAAGCGCCGGCACGAGCGCGCCGAGGCAGAGGCATTCGCCGAGGCAAACGCCGAAAGCGCCGGCTGATCAACCCATCCACAACCACCGCGTTTCGACCTGCATTGCCGGCGCAGCGTCTCTAGGCTGCCGGGATGACCGAACCACCGCAGCCGCCGTCTGACCCCAACCAGCCGTACGGTCCCGGCCAGCCGACGCAGGGTCCGCCGTCGGGGCCGGGGCGGTACCAGCCGCCGAGCGGCTACCCGCAGCAGGGCTACCCGCAGCAGGGCTACCCCCCGCAACCACAACCGGGCTACCCGCAGTACTCGGCGGGCGCCTACGGCCAGTACCCCCAGCAGCCGTACGCGCAGGGCGGCTACCCGCAGCCGGCATTGGCCCGCCCGGGTGCGGGACTCGCCGCCCGGTTGGGCACGCGACTGTCCCGCCGCCCAGAGGCCCGTTTCGGGATATCCCTCGCCGCCGGTGGGGTCGCGCTGGCGCTCGTCGGCGTCCTGGTGTGGGGCTTCGGCTATTTCGCGGCCGGTCTGCAAATCGACCTCGGCCTGGACGGTGGACCGCCGAGGGCGAACGGGGAGTCGCGACGCTTCCTGGGTGCCGGCCTGGCCCTGGCCATGGTCGTGATCGGTTACCTGCTCGTCGTCCTGCGTCGCCGCGGTCCGCTCGCGACCGCCGGGGTCGTGGCTTCGGCCTTCGGCGTGCCGTTGATGATGATCTTCCTGACGCTTGACGTCGGGCACCTGTTCGCAGGTCAATTCCCGATTTCGATCGACGCGGTCTGGCTGGTGTCGATCATCGTCTGGCTGATCAGCTACTTCGCGGTTCCCGGCGCGCAGGGGCGGGCGTTCTACCTGGCCGCCGCGGCGATCGGGCTCGCGGGCTACGTCGGCTTCAAGACCGGCGAGAACGCCCTGCTCAGGACGGCGGCATCGACGGTGAACAACGGGAGTCTGTCGAGCGGGGCCGGTACCGGTTCGATCGCTGCAGTCGGGTTGATCTTCGGTCTCGCCTACTACGCCGTCGCGGTCTTCCTCGACCGGAGCGGGCGCAGCGGCGCCGCCGTGGCGCTTGTGGTCGCGGGGTTCGGTGTCACCCTCGGCGGAGTGATCGCCGCCGTGCCTACCTTCCACCAGATCGGCACCGGGGTGCTGCTCATCGTGCTCGGCGCACTGCTGGGCTGGTACGGCGGCTACTTCGGCCGCCGGTTCACGACCTGGGTGTGGACGGCCGCACTGGTGATCGGGGTCGGCCTCATCGTCCAGAAGATCATCCCGAGCGACTACACGGGCGCCGGGATCCTGCTGATCGCCGTGGGTGCGGTCGTCGTGGTCCTCGCCCAGGTGATCTCGAGCCTCAGCACCGAGGCGCCGGAGTTCGAGGCGACGCCGGCGCAGGCCCCCGCGGCGACCAGCTGAGGCGCCGTTAGGGTCGTGCCATGGCCGATGTGAGCGTACGACCGGCGCGCCCGGACGACGCCGCGGAGATCGGCCGGATCCAGGTCGACACCTGGCGCGCGGCCTACCGGCAGCTGCTGCCGGCCGGCGTCCTCGACGAGCTGTCCCCCGAGGACGCGGCCGGTGCCTGGCGGGCCGCGATCACCGAGCCACCGTCGCCGCGTCATCACGTCCTGATCGCACTCGAACAGGACTGGCGTGTCGGGTTCGTGGCCCTCGGCCCCGCTGACGATCTCGAGACCGACGACCCGGAGCCGGCAACCACGGTCGCCCTGGCCCCGATCCTCGTCGAGCCACGGTGGGGACGCCGGGGGCATGGTTCGCGGCTGCTCGCGGCCGCTGTGGACCATGCCCGCAGTGACGGCATGACCCGTGCGATTGCGTGGGTGCCCGAGGGCGATGCCGCCTCGCGGGAATTCCTGATCTCGGCCGGGTGGGCCCCGGACGGACTCGCCCGCGGCCTCGACACCGGTGCCGGCGAGCTGCGCGAGATCCGGCTGCACGCCTCGCTCCTCGAAGCCACCGGCGGCGGCCCGACGGTTACGTTTGAGCCGTGAGTTTCACCGGGATCCCGCTGGCCGCGCTGGACTTCTACGAAGACCTCGAGAACGACAACTCGAAGGCGTTCTGGACGGCCCACAAACGGGTCTACGACGAATCGGTGAAGGCTCCGCTCGAGGCGCTGGCGTCCGAGCTGGAGAGACAGTACGGTCCGGCCAAGCTGTTCCGCCCCTACCGCGACGTCCGGTTCGCCAAGGACAAGACGCCGTACAAGACGCATCAGGGCGTGTGGTTCAGCGAGTCGTCGCTGTACCTGCAGGTGTCCGCGGCCGGTCTGCGCATCGCGGGCGGCTATTGGGAGGCGGCGACCCCGCAGGTCGAGCGGTTGCGGCGGGCCGTGGCCGACGACGTCGCGGGGCCGCAACTCGAGCGGGCGATCGCGGGTGCGCACCGCTTGGGGTTGACCGTCGGCGGCGACCAGCTCACCCGGGTGCCGTCCGGGTATCCCAAGGACCACCCGCGGGCCAACCTGCTGCGCCACAAGACGATGACGGCGGCGGCCGACCTCGGCTGCCCCGAGTGGATCAGCACGCCGCGCGCGAAAGCGGAAATCGTGAAGAAGTGGCGCGGCATCGTCCCCTTGATCACCTGGCTGGACACCCACGTCGGACGCGATTGATCCGGATCAGTTCAGCTGCTCGAGGTAGTCCGCGAGGTCGCCCCACAGCGCAATCCGCAGCGGCAGTGGCATGCCGTTGTTCGCGCCGGACGGCCCGGGCAGCACGAACGCCGGCCGGCCGGCGACCGTCCACGAGACCGGCCCGTAGCCGTGCGGCGTCCGCTCGTGCGCCGCGCGGGCGTAGGCGGCCGCTGCCGTCTTGCTCACGAACGCGACGACGCCCGGCTGGACCGCGGCGATCTTCGCGCGGAAGGCGTCGACCTCGTACCGCACGATCGGCTCGCGTCCCGGCGCGTCGTCCAGCCACCGGACGAGGTCGGTGAGACCGACCCCGAACTCGGTCACGCGCACGTCGTCGGCCGGCCCCAGTGGCTCGTCGACGAGGCCGCTCTCGCGCAGCAACAGCCAGAAGCGGCTGCCGGGCCCAGCGTAGTAGTGCTCGTGCTGGACCGGGCCGGCCGCGTTGACCACACCGGCGAGCACGACCCGCAGGCCGGGCCCGAGGTGGTCGGGAAGCGCCATTGCGTCGTCACCGGGTCACAGGTCGAGCAGGCCTTCCAATCCGACAGTCAGGCCCGGACGCGCCGCGATGCCGCGGATCGCGAGCAGCACACCGGGCATGAACGAGATCCGGTCCAGCGCGTCGTGCCGGATCATGAGCGTCTCGCCGGCGCCGCCGAAGAGGACCTCTTGATGCGCAACCATGCCGGCGATGCGCAGCGCATGCACCCGGACCCCGTCGACGTCGGCACCACGGGCGCCGTCGCGGGCCTGCGTGGTGGCGTCGGGACTCGCGTCGAGCCCGGCCTCCGATCGTGATTCCGCGATCAGCTCGGCGGTACGGATCGAGGTTCCGCTGGGGGCATCCGCCTTGCCAGGGTGGTGCCATTCGATGACCTCGGCCGAGTCGTAATAGCGGGCCGCGATTTGCGCGAACTTCATCGACAAGACCGCACCGATGCCGAAGTTCGGGGCGACCAGGACACCCGTCGCGGGTGAGTCGGCCAACCAGGTCCGGATCGTGTCCAGCCGCTCCGGGGTGAATCCGGTCGTGCCGACGACGGCGTGGATGCCCTGATCGATCGCGAACCGGATGTTGTCCATGACTACGTCGGGGTGGGTGAAATCGACGAGGACCTGCGAGTCGGCATCGGCCACGCTGAACAGCCAGTCCCCCGCGTCGACCATGGCGACCAGGTCGAGATCGTCGGCACCGTCGACCGCGCTGCAGACCTGCTGTCCCATGCGTCCCCGAGCACCGAGTACTCCGACGCGGATCGGTTCAGTCATCGCTTCTCTGCTCCCGGTCTCAGACAGCGCCGTCGAAATCGTGTTCGCCGAACGGGCCGACGACCGTCAGACACCGGGGACGACTCAGGACGTCGGCCGCGGCCTCAGCGACGTCGGCCGCGGTCACGGCATCGACGCGGGCCAGCACCCCGTCCACTCCGAGCACGTCGCCGAACGCAATCTCGCTCTTGCCGATCCGCGTCATCCGCGAGCCGGCGTCCTCGAGACCCAGCACCATGCCCCCGCGCATCTGGCCCTTGCCGCGCTCGATCTCGGCCTCGGTCAGCGTGCCGTTCGCGACCGCGTCGAGTTCGGAAACCATCAGTGAGAGCACCTCATCGGCCTTACCCGGCTGGCAACCGGCGTACACGCCGAACTGCCCGGCATCGGAATAGCCGTTGCTGAACGAGTAGACCGAGTACGCCAATCCGCGCTCCTCGCGCACCCGCTGGAACAACCGCGAGCTCATTCCGCCGCCGAGGGCGGAGGACAGCACGCCGAGCGCGTAGCGGCGCGGGTCGTGCCGGGACATCCCGAAGCAGCCCAGCACGAGGTTGGCCTGCTCGGTGTCGTCGGGAACGATCGAGACGCCGCGGTCCGGAACGGCGGCCGGGCCGGCCGTCGCCGCACGCGGTGACTGGGGCCCCAACTCCGGATCGAGCCGATCGCGGAACGCGCTGCGCACGAGGCGGACGACCTCGGCGTGATCGACGTTCCCCGCGACCGACACCACCATGGCGTCGGGGGTGTACCGGCGTTTGTAGTAGCCGGCGATCTGGCGCCGCGTCAGCGAGTGGATGGAGGCCTCGGTGCCCAGAATGGGCCGCCCCAAGGGCACCGATCCGAACAACGCGGACGCGAACTCGTCGTGGACGAGATCGCCCGGGTCGTCGTCGCGCATCGCGATCTCTTCCAGCACGACGCCGCGCTCGACGTCGACGTCCTGAGCGGTGAGCGTCGCGTTCAGCACGACGTCCCCGACGATGTCGATCGCGAGGTCGAGGTCGCGGTCGAGCACCGTGGCGTAGAAGCAGGTGTGCTCCTTCTCGGTGAACGCGTTGAACTCGCCGCCCACGGCGTCCATCGCGCTCGCGATGTCCAGCGCCGATCGGGTCGCGGTTCCCTTGAACAGCAGGTGTTCGAGGAAGTGACTCGTGCCGGCCAGGGACGGGGTCTCATCGCGCGAGCCGACCGGCACCCACACACCGACGCTGGCACTGCGCACGCCGGGCATCGCCTCGGTGACGATGCGCAGCCCGCCGGGCAGGACGGTGCGAGTGATGACCCCACCGCCGGTGGCCGCGTCGAGACGGCGCGTGCTGGCCCGGCGCAGGGGTCGGGCGGCAGGCGACGACGTCATCCCGCGATCCTACGGATGCGACCGTGGCGATGGCGTCCGGGCCGAGTCAGGCACGAACCCCGCAGAATGCGCGCTCGCGAGGCGTGTGAACCACTGGGAAGTAATGCGGTCGCAGCGTGAGCAGATAACCGCCCGCGGCAACGGCCAGCCCGCGCAACAGCGGGACGCGCAGCAACCAGCCGGAGACGCCGAACAGCGGCGCGACCAGCCAGCCGAGGACTCCAGCCATGACCAGCGCCGCGGCGACATGGCCGGCCCCGTGCGCACCGACCAACAGCCACCCGGTCAGCGCGGCCGCGGCGGCCGTCGCCACGATCCACGCGCCCCACAGCACGTCGACTTCGCGCAGCACGCCCAACGGCAGTACGCCGAGCACGATCAGGGCAAGACCCACCACTCCCACGCCCAGGTAGGACGACAGCCGATGCGTGGCCGGCGGTTCGTAGCAGCGCAGTTCGGACAGCGGATGCTCGGCCCGCATCGCGGCGGCGTCGTTGTAGATCCGCGCCGAGGGGTAGCGGGTGGCGACCCGCTTGCGCAGCCAGGCCGGCGCCTCCGGGCTGATCCACAATGCGTCGATTCGGGCGTGCTCGGCGCGCACACCCTGCGTCCCGGCCACGACGCCGCCCCAACACGACACCACGGCTTCGACGTAACGCAGGTGCCGGTTCTGGGCCGCGGCCGCGGCGGTGCCGTACGCGTAGAAGCCGCACTCGCAGTCGTCGGACGGGACGGGGTGCGGTCCGCGCTCGTGATGGCCGGTCGGCGGTGAGCAGACGGCGGTGTTCGCGCCGTCGTACCAGGCACCGTTGGAGTAGAGCGGGAGCAACATTCCGCTCTCGTCGATCCGGAACGTGCGCAGTCCGACGATCTCGCCGATCAGCGGCTCCGCACCCGAGAACTGCCGCACCGCCGGCTCAGAGCTGGTCGGACGGCGGCGTCGGGACAGGGTCCGGATCGGGGACCGGTCCGGGGTCGGGCGTCGGTGTCGGTTCCGCAGTGGTCGGGAGCGGGCCCCGCGGCTGCACCGTCCACGTGTCGGCGTCCTCGATACCGACCGCCGGGACTGGCATGACCTCGTAGTGCTGACGTGACGGTCCGATGTTGCCCATGAGCGATCCTCACAATCGATCAGCTCGTTCTCAGCCAACCAGCCTCACGGTACCTCGCAGATCGTCCGGTGTCCTAGCGAGACAGCCACGCGTCCGGGGCGTCGTTGAGTCGCTTGACGTGCGCGGGCAACGAGCCGGACAGCACCTGCGCGAGTGTCGTCTCGTCCAGGACGCGGCGCAGGCTGGCGCGCACCGCGACCCACACCTCGGGCAGGTGGGCGGCGACGCCGGGATAGGTCGTCTCGTGCGGACGCAGTCCACGCACCTCGGCGAGGGGTCCGTCGACCGCGCGCAGCACCGATCCCAGGGTGATGTCGCGGGCCGGGCGGGCCAGCGCATAGCCCCCTTCGGCGCCGCGCTGGCTGCGCACCAGGCCCGCGCGGCGCAGTTCGCCGAGGATCGCCTCGACGAACTTGCGGGGCATGCCCTGCTCGCTGACGATGGTGTCGATCTTGACCAGCTCGGGCTCGCGGGCCGCGAGGCTCAGCAGCGCGCGGACCGCATAGTCCGTCTTAGCCGAGATCTGCATGCTCAAGCCTCGCTTCGCTCGATCGCGCGGCGAAGCCTGCGCCCAATTGTTCGCTCGCTGCGCTCACTCACGAGTGCATCCTCGCAAACGGGCCGGTCGACGGTGTATCCGGCGCGCCGACAGGGTCGGGCCGGCCGTCAGACCTTCGCCGCGATGGTGGTGCTGTTCGGAGCCGGAAGCAGCCATACCTGCGACCCCTGCTCGAGGCGCAGCGACTCGCTCTGGCCGCGGGTGAGTTGGACCCATGTGCCGGGCGCGCTCATCTCCGCACGGACCTCGAAGCCGACGCGTTGCAGCCGGGTCACCTCGGCCGGCACGGCGTCCGGCACCTCGGCGGTGAAGATCTCGATGTCGTGCGGGCGGACGAGGCGCCCCTCGAGCGTCGTGACCGGCCCGAGGAAGGACATGACGAAGTCATTCACCGGCTTGTCGTAGAGCTCGTCCGGGCTGCCGATCTGCTCGATCCGGCCGTCGTTGATGACGACGATCTCGTCGGAGACCTCCAGCGCCTCCTCCTGGTCATGCGTCACGAACAGGGTGGTCACGTGCACCTCGTCGTGCAGGCGGCGCAGCCAATCGCGCAGCTCTTTACGCACCTTCGCGTCGAGCGCCCCGAATGGCTCGTCGAGCAGCAGCACCTTGGGTTCGACTGCGAGCGCCCGCGCCAGGGCCATGCGCTGCCGCTGACCGCCGGAGAGCTGCGACGGAAGCCGGTCGGCGAACTGCTCGAGGTGGACGAGCTCGAGCAGCTGGTGCACGCGGTCGCGGATCTCGTCCTTGGGGCGCTTGCGGATCTCGAGGCCGAACGCGACGTTGCGGTACACGCTGAGATGAGTGAACGCGGCGTAGTGCTGGAAGACGAAGCCGACGTCACGGTGCCGGGGCGGGAGCTTCGTCGCGTCCTCACCGTCGATCACGACGGAACCGGTGTCGGCCTTCTCCAGCCCGGCGATGATCCGCAGGAGCGTGGACTTGCCACCGCCGCTCGGGCCGAGCAGTGCGGTCAGCGCACCCGATCGCACCGACAGGTCGATGTCTTCGAGGGCGACGAAATCGCCGAACCTCTTGCTGATCCCGCGGACCTCGATACCCATCAGATCCTCTTCCTACGCCGGATCAACGCGCCCACGAGGATCGCGAAAATCGAAATGACCATGAGTACGAACGTGAGCGCGTACGCGGAGTTGGTGTCCAGTGTGTTCTCGACGAGGTTGCCGATCCGCAGCGGGACCGTCTCGGTCTCGCCCTGGATGTTGCCGGACACGACCAGCACGGCGCCGTACTCGCCCACGCACCGGGCCAGACTGAGCACGACGCCGTACGCGAGCGCGACCCGGATCGTCGGTAATGTGATCCGGCGGAAACGGGCGAATGCGTTCGCCCCGAGCGACGCCGCGGCCTGCTCCTGCTCGATGCCGGTCTGTTCGAGGACGGGGACGACCGCCCTGACGACCAGCGGCAGCGATACGAACACCGTGGCGAGCACCATGCCGGGCTTGGCGGTGATCACGGTGAGACCCATCCAGTTCGCGATCGGTCCGAACCACCCGTCCGGGCCGAACACCAGGATGAGTGCGAGCCCAACGACAATCGGAGATACGGCGACCGGCAGATCGACGAACGCGCTGAGCACCCGGCGGCCCGGGAACCGGTAGCGCGCCAGCAGAATCGCCACCGCCACCCCGAAGACCATATTGATGAGGACGGACGTTCCCGCGACGACGGCCGTGACCTGGAAGGCGTGCTGGGCATCCGGGTCGCGCAGGGCGTCGAGGAACACCGTGAGTCCGGGCTGGAAGGTCTTGTAGCACAGCACTACGACCGGGACGAGGACCAGCAAACCGACGTAGGCGACGACGATGGCGCGTAGCCCGCGCGACGTCGCCGACGCGCGCTCGCGCCGCGGGCGCACCGGCCGGGCCTTTGTAGCGCTCGGATCGAGGAGGACGTCAGCCACGGCGCGCCACCCGCCGCTCGATGACGGTCAGAACGACGAGCACGAGCACGCTCGCGAGCAGCAGGACCGTGGCGATGGCCGCGGCCTGCTGCGTGGCCTGGGCGGGATTATCGGAGTTCTGCAGCTTGCTGTAGATGATCTGCGCGGCGAACTCGGTCTTGAACGGTATTGCACTCGAGATGAATACGAGCGACCCGTACTCGCCGAGGGCGCGGGCGAAAGCGAGCGCTGTTCCGGACGCGATCGCCGGAAGCAATTGGGGCAGCACGATCCGGCGGAACACCACCGGCGACGACGCGCCGAGCGAGGCGGCGGCCTGCTCAGAGTCGCGGTCGAGATCGATCAGAACCGGCTGGACCGTGCGCACAGTGAACGGCAACGTGACGAACAGCAACGCGACGGCCAGTCCGGCGCGGGTCCCGAAGAGGTCCGGCCCGGCGCCGTCCGAGCCGTAGAGAGCCAGCATCACCAGGCCGGCAACGACGGTCGGCAGCGCGAACGGGATGTCGATGACGAATTCCACAACCGCCGAGCCGCGGAACCGCTCCCGGACGAGAACCCAGGCGATCAGCGTGCCCATGACCGCGTTCACCACCGCGACGAGGAGGGCGAGCACCACCGTGAGTAACACGGCCGAGCGGGTCTCGGGCTGGGTCACCGCCGACCAGAAGCCATGCCAGCCTGAGCCGAACGCTTTGCCGACAACCGCCGAAAGCGGCAACAGAACCAGCAGGCTCATCCAGAGAACGACGACGCCGAGGCTGATGCCAGAAGCCGCGCCCAGGGTCAGCCCCGTGCGCGCCGAGCGCCGGGCGCGGCGGCCGGACGTGACGGGGGCACCGGCGGGGTCAACCGCCGGTGCCTCGTCGAGTTGCACTGTCATCGCTGCGTGGTCTCCTGAAGCTGGGCGGCGATCAGCTGGTCGCTCCCTCGAGCTTGGTGCTGATCCCGTTGTCGCCGAAGAACTCCTCGTTGACCTTGGTCCAGCCGCCGAGCGATGCGACGGTGATCAGCTTCTTCACAGTGGGGAAGGGGTTGTTCGGGTCGTTCGCACCCTCCACGGTGCCAACCTTCGTGCCGGGCAGGACCGGCCGGAAGCCCTTGCTGGCGAAGATCTCCTGGCCTTGCGCGCTCTCGACGAAGGACAGGAAGTCCTTGGCCGCCTGGGGAGCACCCTTCGTGACTGCGGCCGGGTTCTCGATGAGAACGCTCTGGTCCGGGACGATGTAGTCGACCGGCTTGCCGGCCTGCCGCGCAGCGATGGCCTCGTCCTCATAGGAGATCAGCACGTTGCCGGTGCCGCTCAGGAACTGCTGGGTGGCCTGTGACCCGCTGGACGCGCGGCTCTTCACGTGGGCGAAGAAGGACTTGAGATAGGCCGATGCCTGGGCGGGGGTGCCGCCTTCGGCGATGACGTGCTCGTACGCCGCGAGGATGTTCCACTTCGCCGAACCCGAGGACGACGGCACCGGCGTGACGATCTCGACACCGGGCTTGGTCAGGTCGTCCCAGCCCTTGATGCCGAGCGGGTTGCCCTTGCGCACAACGATGACGACGACCGAGTCAGACACGAGGCCCTTGGTGGGTCCGCTGTTCCAGTTGGCGTCGACCTTGCTCGGCACAAGTTTGGTCAGGTCGGGCTCGACGGAGAACGCGACGTAGTCGGCCTTCTGTCCGGCGAGCACCGCCTTGCTCTGCGAGCCGCTCGGGCCGTACGAGCCCTTCAGGCTGACGCCCTTGCCGGCCGACGTCTTCGCGAACGCCTTCCCGAGTGCGTCGTACGCAGGCTGCGGCACCGAGTAGGCGACGAGACGGATCGACTTCGCGCTCGACGAGCTCGAGCAGGCGCTGACCCCGATCACGGCGGCGGTGGTCGCGGCGACGGCTACGGCGACTCGGCGCGTGCGGGTGAGGGTCAGTGTCATCGTGCACTCACTTTCTAGTAAGTCGATCGTGGCGAGTATTTCGATCGTTTCAGTAGACTTTAGCAGGAGCCTCGGGCGGACGCCGGGTCGTGCCGCGCCGCGAGTTGGCTAGGTCACGCCCCAAAACGGGACATATACCTTGCTCAGGTGATGTCGGACGCCGCGGAGGAAAGGGGCGTCGGCGCCGTTCGGCGCAGCGTCTCGGGCGCCGCCAGCACCGCGAGTACCGGTGCGGCGCAGACCGCGGCACTTACGGCGAAGCTGGCCCCGTACCCGGCCCCGTCGGCGACCCACCCGGCCACGATTGGGCCCAGCACGGCACCGAGGTCGCCGGACATCTGGAAGACCGCGACGACCGTGCCCCCTCGGCCGGCCACGACATCGCCCATGATCGCTCCGGGGGCGACCGAGTCGGCGGCGCCGGCGATGCCCAACAGGACCGTCGCCGCCATCAATCCCGCCACGGCCGGGACGGTGGGCAGGAGCACGAACGCCGCGGCGCCGACCAGCAGTCCCACGACGATCACCGGCCGCCGGCCCCGGCTGTCCGCGATCCGTCCGATCGGCAGGAGCAGCGCTCCACTGACGAGGGTGACCACGAGGAACGCGGCGTACACCCATCCCGAGCCGAGGCCGAGGCTGTCCTGGACGTACTGCGGGAGGATCGCCGACCGTGCGCCGACCAGCGCGAAGTCGCCCGCGAAGGACGCGGCCAGCGCAGCCAGGTAGGCCCGGTTGCGCAAGGCGACCCGCAGTTCGAGTGGGGCGGTGCGGACGGACTTCGCCGCGGCAAGCTCGCTGTGCCGCAGGGACGCCAGCCCGAGCGTGCCGGCGACCACCAGCGTCCCGGCGTAGAGGAAGAACGGGGCGCGCAGCGAGAACGTCGCCACCGTGCCGACGGCCGGGCCGGCGATCATCCCGATCAGGAACGATCCGGCCCACACGCCCTGGGCCTGCGCGCGCTGGTGATCGGGCGTCACCCGGACGAGCAGGCTCGCCGCGCTCACGCTGAACATGATCGAGCCGACCCCGCCGATGCCGCGCAGGACGAGCAGTTGCCAGTAGGTCTGGGCCAGGCCGGCGAGCGCGCTGGACACCGCGACGACGCCGATGCCCGTGGCGAGCATGACCCGCTCGCCGAATGCGTTTACCAGCCGGCCCACGAACGGCGCCATACCCAGCCGCATGAACGCGAAGGCGCTGACGACCGCGCCGGCCGCCGTCTTGCCGACCCCGAACTGACGGGCGAACAGCGGAAGCGCGGGCGCCACCAGCCCAAAGCCGAGGGCGACCATGAACGCAACGCCGACCAGGGCGCGCACCTCAGGCGGCAGGTCGCGCAGCCGCGCCACGCGTACCTCCCTCGCCGAATACCGACGGCCAGCCTATGCCGCGCGTACGCAACGCGTGCGCAGACCGACCGGGGCCGTCGTTGACATGTGACTAATTGGTCACGTATTGTCGAGGAGTGGAGGACGACGGTGATGCAGTGTTTCGGGCACTGGCCGACCCGACCCGACGTCACCTCCTCGACCGGCTCTTCGAGCACGACGGCCGCACGCTCACCGAGTTGGAGCAGGACCTGGAAATGACCCGCTTCGGCGTCATGAAGCACCTCAAGGTGCTCGAAGAGGCGGGACTGGTCACGACGCGCAAGGCCGGCCGGGAGAAGTTGCACTTTCTCAATCCCGTCCCGATCCGGCTCGTCCACGACCGATGGATCGACAAGTTCACCGAACGCCAAGTCTCGGCGCTCGCCGACCTCAAACACCGACTGGAGAAGGACCAATGACACAGACCCAGGCACCGCCGGTGCAGACCACGCAGGTCTACCAGGTGCTGATCAAGGCAACGGCCCAGCAGATCTGGGACGCGATCACCAAGCCCGAGTTCACCAGCCAGTATTTCCACGGCGCCCGTGTGCAGACAACCGGAGCGCCCGGCACCCCGCTGCGCTATCTCTCCCCGGACGGCGAGGCCGTGTGGGGCGACGAGGTGATCCTCGAGTCCGACCCACCGCACCGCCTCGTCGTGCCCTGGCGCTCGCTCTACGACGACGAGCTGGCGGCCGAGCCGCGCAGCAGGGTCACCTGGCAGATCGAGGAGCAGGACGGCGGCGTGTGCCTGCTGACGGCGACGCACGACCAACTCGAGGGATCGCCGAAGACGGCGGCGAGCGTGAGTGGCATCGGTTGGACGACGGTCCTCAGCGGGTTGAAGACCCTGCTCGAAACCGGCCACCCGCTGTTCGAGGCGACGTCATGACCACCGGCACGGCGACCACGCAGGTGTATCGCGTCTGGATCAAGACCACGCCGGAAGCCGTTTGGGAGGCGATCACGTCGCCGGAATGGACCGACCGGTACGGCTACGGTGGCGTCCCGGAGTACGGCGATATGGCTCCCGGGACGAAGTACGTGGTGAATGCCGGCATCGGCATGCAGGCGATGGGCCTTGCCGGACCCATCATCGACGGCGAGCTCATCGAGGTCGATCCACCCAACCGGTTCGTCGTGTCCTGGCGGATGCTCATGGACCCGGGGCTCGAGGCGGAGGGGTTCACCCGGATCGCGTACGACATCCGGGCACAAGATGGCGGGGTCACCCGGCTCACCGTCACTCACGACGTCACCGATGCGCCGGGCATCGCCGCCATGGTCGACGGCGCGGGTGAGGACGCCGGAGCCGGCGGCGGCTGGGCGTGGATCCTCAGCGATCTCAAGTCGCTGCTCGAGACCGGCGCTCCGCTCAAGAGCTGACGCAGGTGCGCGGGCGACAGGCCCGAACCGCTCCATCCGAGCGGTTCGGGGCTGTCGATCACGTCAGAGGAACTCCGGCACGCCGAACTGATCGCCGAGCTCCGGACCGAAGGTCGTGATCGCAACGATCAGACCATCGACGACGCGCAGCACGTCGAACTTGAACAGCCGGGCGCGCTCCTCGCCGGGCGCGCGCAGGTAGCACGCCGCCGCCGGCATCCGGTTGGCGCTGGTCGGGCGCAGGATCCACTCCCCCGGCCCGTCCGCGCCCGTGCCCGTCCGCATCAGCTCGGACACCGCGTCGATGCCTTCGTACCGCCACGGATACGGGGGCATGGTGACCCGGATGTCCTCGCGCATGAACGACACCGCGTCCTCGACGTCCCCGCTCTCGTGCGCCGCCATGAACCGCAGCAGCAGCGCGCGCTCCTCGGGAGTGAGGTCGGTGGTGCGCCGCGACGCGTCCCGGTCGGGAAGCTCCTCGCGCAACGTGGCGCGGGCGCGCTGCAGAGCGCTGTTGGCCGCCGCGACGGTGAGCTCGAGGGCGGCGGCGGTGTCGGCGGCCGACCAGTCCAGGACCTCGCGCAGCAGCAGCACCGCGCGTTGACGGGGCGGCAGCAGTTGGATCACCGCGATGTAGGCGAGTTCGACGGTCTCGCGGGCGACGGCGACCGCGTCCGGCTCGTCGTGCGCCGGGGCCACGGCGTCCAGCAACCGGTCTGGATATGGCGAGAGCCACGACACCTCGGCGAACGAACCCAGCCGGTTCACCCGGCGCTTGTTGCGCCGAATCGAGTCGATGCAGGTGTTGGTCGCAATGCGGTAGAGCCAGGCGCGCACGTCGGGGCCGCCGTCGAAGGACGCCCGGGCCCGCCAGGCTCGGACGAAGGTCTCCTGCACCGCGTCCTCGGCGTCGTCGAAGGAGCCGAGCATCCGGTAGCAGTGCACATGCAGCTCACGACGGTGCCGATCCATGAGGGTGCCGAGCGCGATCTCGTCGCCGTCGCGGAAGGCGGTGCCGAGCGGTTCCATCGCAGCGTCTCCTATCCGGCGAGCAGGCCGCACGTGGCGTTGACGACCGTACCGGTGATCGCCGAGGCGCGATCCGACGCGGCGTCGAGGACAGCGACGCGTGCGGCAGCGCCGATCTCGGCGGCCAGCGCTTCGAGCGGGGCGCGGGTGCGCCCGACGAGGTGGACGGTGGCGCCCTCGGCGGCGAACGTGCGCGCGACGTGCCGCCCGAGGCCGCCCGCCGCGCCGTAGACAATGGCCTGCTTGCCGGAGAGGAATGAGTTGGTCATACCGGTAGAACGTGCCAGGCGCGCCGAACTCATCGGTCACCTCACCGGCCCCGCCCCGGCCCGGCCCGGCCTCGGCCGCGGAAGGGACAAGGGCTGGGACCGCACGTGCCGTCCTAGCCCCAAAGCGCGGAAGGGACGAGGGCTGGGACCGCACGTGCCGTCCCAGCCCCAAAACGCGGAAGGGACGAGGGCTGGGACCGCACGTGCCGTTCCAGCCCCAAAGCGCGGAAGGGGCGAGGGCTGGGACCGCAGTGTGCCGTCCCAGCCCTCGGTGCCGTTCTTGGATCAGACCTCGGCGTCGACCGGAGCCTCGACCGGAGCGTCCGCCTTCGCCGCGCCAGCCTCCTCCTCGACGAGA
>JAVHVH010000123.1:0-5024 GCA_032160665.1 Pseudonocardiales bacterium | reverse complement strand
GATCGCCCGGGCGGCACCGAGGACCGCCCGGGCCGCCCGATGGACCGCGGCCGACGCGGTACTGCTCGACGAGCTCGCCGGGCTCATCGACGGCGTCCCGACCTATGTCCACGTGGTCGTCGACGAGGCGCAGGACCTGTCGGCGATGCAGTGCCGCGCCGTCGCGCGCCGCTGCCCACTGGGCTCGGTGACCGTGCTGGGCGACCTGGCACAGGCCACCACGCCGTGGGCACCAGGATCGTGGGCCGCCACGCTCGATCATCTCGGCCACCCCGACGCCGTCGTCCGGCCCCTCACCGCGGGCTACCGCGTGCCGGGCGAGGTGCTCGAGGTGGCCAACCGGCTACTGCCGTACATCGCTCCCGGCGTCGCGCCGGCGACATCGGTCCGGCAGGGCGAGGGTGCCCTGCGCGTCACTGCGGGTGCGGCCCTCATCGACGAGGTGGTCCGGTCTGCCTCGCAGCCGGGGTCGGTCGGCGTGATCGTCCCGAACGACCGGGTCGGCGAGATCGCGTCGGTGCTCTCGGCAGCCGGCCTGGTGGTGGCTCGAATCGGGGTCTCCGGCGAGGAGGCAGACGATGCGGCCGACGAACGGATCACGGTTGTCGCGGCCGCCGCTGCGAAGGGCCTCGAGTACGACTCGGTCGTCCTCGTCGAGCCGGGGGCCATCGTGGCGGCCGAGGCCGACCGGCCGGGCGGCCTGCGCCGCCTGTACGTCGTCCTGACCCGAGCTGTGTCGCGGCTGTCGATCGTGGCCGACCAGCCGCTGCCCGCCGAGCTGACCGACACGTCAGCCCGGTCACGGATATGGTAGGAACCCCTGGATATCCGGATCGGTGCGCCACCCCTGTACCTGTTCGGGACTGAATCAGTACGGGCCGGCCGGCGACCCCGAGCGGCGCGTCGACGCGAGGAGTCCGCATGACGGAACGTGTCCATGCCGTTCACCCCGAACCCGACATGGTGCAGCTGCTGACGCCCGAGGGCCAGCGCGTCGAGCGCCCGGACTACCCGCTCGACATCACTGACGACGAGATCGCCAAGCTCTATCGCGACCTCGTGCTCGTCCGCCGCCTCGACACCGAGGCGATCGCACTTCAGCGGCAGGGCGAGCTCGGACTGTGGGCCTCGCTGCTCGGCCAGGAGGCCGCGCAGATCGGCGCGGGGCACGCGCTGCGCCCGCAGGACATGGCCTTCCCCAGCTACCGCGAGCACGGCGTCGCCTGGTGTCGCGGCGTCGACCCGCTGCAGCTGCTCGGGCTGTTCCGAGGCACGAACCTGGGCGGCTTCAGCCCCTACGAACACAACTTCACCAACTACACGATCGTCATCGGCGCGCAGGCCCTGCACGCCACCGGCTACGCGATGGGCGTCGTACGCGACGGCGCGATGGGCACCGGTGACCCCGAACGGGACACGGCGGTGCTGACGTTCTTCGGCGACGGCGCCACCAGCCAGGGCGACGTCAACGAGGCGTTCGTCTGGGCGGCTGCCGGCAACCTGCCGGTCGTCTTCTTCATCCAGAACAACCAGTTCGCCATCAGCGCGGCGGTCAGCACGCAGAGCCGCGTCCCTTTGTACCAGCGAGCCAGCGGGTTCGGGTTCCCCGGCGTCCGGGTCGACGGCAACGACGTGCTGGCCTGTCTGGCCGTCACGCGCAAGGCCCTCGATGACGCCCGCAACGCGCAGGGACCGACGCTCATCGAGGCGTTCACCTACCGCATGAACCCGCACACCACGAACGACGACACCCGCCGCTACCGACTCGGCAGCGAGGTCGAGACCTGGAAGCTCAAGGATCCGATCGCGCGGGTGCGCGCGTACCTCACCCGCGAGGCCCGGCTCGATCTGGATTTCTTCGACGACGTGGAGCAGGAGGCCAAGAAGCTGGCCGAGCACGTGCGGTCCGGCTGTCGCGCGTTGCCCGACCCCACGCCGGAATCGGTCTTCGACAACGTCCACGTGACGATGCCCGACGAGCTCGAGGGCCAACGCGCCGAGTTCGTCGACTTCGTCTCCGAGGTGGCCTCATGAGCACGTCGATGACCATGGCCAAGGCGCTCAACGAAGGTCTGCGCAAGTCCATGGAGAGCGACCCCAAGGTCGTCATCATGGGTGAGGACGTCGGCAAGCTGGGCGGTGTCTTCCGCATCACCGACGGCCTGCAGAAGGACTTCGGCGAGGACCGGGTGATCGACACCCCGCTCGCGGAGTCGGCCATCATCGGGACGGCCGTCGGCCTCGCCATCCGCGGATACCGGCCGGTCTGCGAGATCCAGTTCGACGGGTTCGTCTTCCCCGGCTTCGACCAGATCGTGAGCCAGGTGGCCAAGTTCCACAACCGCTCGGCCGGGCTGGTCCGGATGCCGATCACGATCCGCATTCCCTCCGGGGGTGGTATCGGCGCCGTCGAGCACCACAGCGAGTCGGTCGAGACCTATTTCGCGCACACCGCCGGGCTGAAGGTCGTGGCCTGCGCCAACCCGTCCGACGCCTACTGGATGATCCAGGAGGCGATCGCCGACGACGACCCGGTGATCTTCATCGAGCCCAAGCGGCTGTACCACGCGGCGAAGGACGAGATCGAGGACGCACCCACCCCGATCTATCAGGCCCGGGTGGTGCGACCCGGTCAGCACGTCACGCTGGCCGGCTACGGACCGACGATGTCCACGTTGCTCGAGTCGGCGAAGGCCGCGGCCGAGGACGGGATCGAGGCCGAGGTCATCGACCTGCGCAGCGTCTCGCCGCTCGACATCCCGACCGTGCTCGAGTCGGTCCGCCGCACCGGCCGGCTGATCGTGGTCCACGAGGCCCCGCAGAGCTTCGGCGTCGGGGCCGAGATCGCCGCCCGGGTGACCGAGCAGGCGTTCTACTCGCTGGAGGCGCCGGTACTGCGGGTGACGGGTTACGACACCGTGTACCCCCCCAGCCGCCTCGAGCACGAATGGCTGCCCAACCTCGATCGCGTCCTCGACGCGATCGACAAGATCATGGAGTACTGAGTTCGCATGGGTGAGGTCAAACAGTTCAAGCTGCCCGACCTGGGCGAGGGGCTGACCGAGGGCGACATCCTGAAGTGGGTGGTCGCGGTCGGTGACACCGTCGACATCAACGACACCATCGCCGAGGTCGAGACCGTGAAGGCGGCGGTCGAGCTGCCGTCGCCGTTCGCCGGGGTGGTCACCGCCCTGCACGCCGCCGAGGGCGAGACGGTGCCGGTCGGCACGCCGATCATCTCCATCGACGTCGGGGGCGACGCGCCCACCGGGGCGGTGGAAGACCTCGTCCCCGCCGTGCCGGGCATCCCCGGCGAGGGCGCGCTCCCCGGTGACGAGAAGCAGATGACGCTGGTCGGCTACGGTCCGCGCGAGGAAGTGGGGGGACGGCGTCGTCGCCGTCGGCCCGAGGCCACCTCGGCCGGGGCGCAGGCCTCGTTCAACCTGCCTCCTAGCTCGGCCACGCATCCAGCTCCCGAACCAGCCGCTGAAGAGGCACCAGCCGACGCGGTGCCGGCCCGGGCGGGCGCGCATCGGGTCCTCGCCAAGCCGCCCGTGCGCAAGCTGGCCAAGACGCTGGGCGTCGACCTCACCGCGGTCACGCCCACCGGGCCCAACGGCACGATCTCGCGTGACGACGTGCAATCAGCGGCCGAGCCGGACGCAGCGCCAGCAGCGCCGGCGCGGGCCGGCATCGGCGCCCGCGAGACCCGTATCCCTATCAAGGGGGTCCGCAAGCACACCGCGGCGGCCATGGTGGCGTCCGCGTTCACCGCGCCGCACGTCACTGAATTCGTCACCGTCGACGTGACCGCGACGATGGAGTTGCGCGACCGCGTCGCCGCCCGGCGGGAGTTCCGCGACCTCAAGGTGTCACCGCTGCTGTTCGTGGCCAAGGCCGTCATCCTCGCCACCCGACGCACACCCGAGATCAACGCAACCTGGGACGAGGCCGCAGGCGAGATCGTGCTCAAGCACTACGTCAACCTCGGTATCGCGGCGGCCACCGAGCGCGGCCTGATCGTGCCCAACATCAAGGACGCCCACACGCTGAGCCTGCGCGAGCTGGCCGAGGCGATGGGCGCCTTGACCGACACGGCCCGCGCCGGCCGGACCACCCCGGCCGACATGTCCGGGGGCAGCTTCACCATCACGAACGTCGGCGTCTTCGGGGTCGACACCGGCACGCCCATTCTCAATCCCGGGGAATCCGGGATCCTGGCCTTCGGCGCCGTACGCCGGATGCCCTGGGTGGTCGGCGTGGGAGCGGACGAGCGGATCGAGCCGCGCTGGGTCACCCAGCTCGCCGTCTCCTTCGACCACCGGCTGGTGGACGGCCAGCAGGGCTCGCAGTTCCTCTCCGACGTCGCCACCGTGCTGGCGGACCCGGGTCTGGCCTTGCTGTAGGAACCAACTTCACAGATCATTGGTGTAAGTGCGATAGCTACCCCGTGATGTTAGACACGTGCGGGCATCGAACCAGTGTTCGTTCTGTTGAACCAGATACCTTGGTTTACAGGAACCACACCGGAGGAACACCATGAACGGGCACCGCAGCACGATGAACACGATCGCTCACAAGCTCCGCCTGCGCCGCGACGAGCGCGCCTTCGAGCGCGCGCTGCGCTCCGCATCACCGTCGATGCGTCAGGAGTTGTACGCGGCCGCGTCGCGTCAGCACTTCCACATCATGTAATTGCGTCGAAGACCCCGACGGGTTTGGAACCGGTCGCGGGTCTTCGCGCTTTCAGGCCCTGGGCACCCGTGACGTGGAAAGATCGACGCCACGCTGGCCCGGGTGAGCTTCACGAACACAGCATTCGCCTGGGCGGTGACCACGCCCGCCACAGCCACCTGGCCGCTGACGAACAGTTTCCGACCGTCGACCCGATCCAGTCGCGCAGACACCGCGAGCCGCACCCCGAGCGGCGTGGGCGCGCGGTAGCCGACCTCCACGGACACCCGGCTGATCTTCCTGCACCACAGGCGCTCCCACGCCCTCCGCGCAGGAAGATCATCGCCCCC
>JAVHVH010000113.1:0-34774 GCA_032160665.1 Pseudonocardiales bacterium | reverse complement strand
CGGCCACCTTCCGCAAGGTGGTGCTACCGCTGTCGATGCCGGGCGTCTTCGCCGGCGTCCTGTTGACGTTCGTCCCCGCCGCCTCCGACTACGTCAACGCCGCCATCCTGGGCGGCGCCGGCACGACCATGATCGGCAACATCATCCAGACCGAGTACTTCACCAACCTCGACTACCCGAAGGCCTCGGCGCTGTCCTTCATCCTGATGGCCGCGCTGCTGCTGGGCGTGTTCGCGTACGCCCGGGTTCTGGGCACCGACGACGTCCTCGACGTGGCCGCGCGCTGATGAGCACCCTCGCGCCCGAGAGCACACCGCCCGAACCGGCCGAGCGCGCCATCCCGTCGACCCGGCGGCGCCGGAAGCGGCGCCGATGGCTGCTGCCCGCGTGGTCGTGGCTGGTGATCGTGTGGTTGTCCTCCCCGATCATCGTCATGATCGTCTTCGGGTTCAACAACGCGAAGGGCAAGACCAACATCCGGTGGCAGGGCCTCACGCTGCGCTGGTACCGCCAACTGTTCACGATCCCGGATCTCACGGACGCGCTGAAGAACTCGCTGACCATCGCCGTCATCGTGACGATCCTCGCCACCATCATGGGCACGATGCTCGGCGTCGCGCTGGGTCGCTACCGCTTCCGCGGCTCCGGCTCGGTCAACCTGCTGATGTTTGCCAACATCGCCGCTCCCGAGGTCGTACTGGGCGCCGCCCTGCTCAGCCTGTTCCTCACCATCGGCGTGCCCCGGGGGTATTTGACGATCGTCATCGCCCAGGTCATGTTCAGCATCGCCTACGTTGCCGTAACAGTCCGGGCGCGGATGGCCAGCGTCGATCCCGCGCTCGAAGAGGCGGCGCGTGACCTCGGCGCCGGACCGTTCTCGGCGTTCTTCCGAGTCGTGTTGCCGGTGATCACGCCCGGCATCATGGCCGGGGCGCTGCTCGCGTTTGCGCTGTCGATCGACGACTACATCATCACCAGCTTCAACTCCGGCAACACCGTGACCTTCCCGCTGTGGGTTTATGGCGCGTCCCGGACGGGCGTGCCCCCGCAGGTCAATGTCATGGGCACGCTGATCTTCATGTTCGGCGTGCTCCTTGCCGTGTCCGGAGCCCTGATCAACCGGCGCCGAAAGATCTGACTCCGCGTGATCAGTGCCTCGCTCGCGGACGCCTCGACCACCCCGTTCTGGCTCGATTCACCGGCGGCACCGGCGCCCGTCCCGCCGCTCGAGGGTGACCGTTCGGTCGACCTCGCCGTCGTCGGCGGCGGGTTCACCGGGCTGTGGACCGCGTTGCTCGCCAAGGAGGCGGATCCCGGACGCGACGTGGTGCTGCTCGAGGCCCGCACCGCCGGTTGGGCGGCGTCCGGCCGCAATGGCGGGTTCTGCGCCGCGAGCCTGACCCACGGGCTCGACAACGGCATCGCTCGGTTTCCCGACGAGGTGCCGGCGCTCGAGCGGCTCGGCGCCCAGAACCTGGACGCGATCGAGAAGGCCATCGCCGACCACGGCATCGGCTGCGGGTTCGAGCGGACCGGCGAGCTCGAGGTGGCCACTTCCGCGCATCAGGTGGCGTGGGTTCGGGACGGCGTCGCGGTCGCCCGTCGGTTCGGGCACGACGCGACCTTCCTCGATCGGCAGGCGGTGCGGGCGCAGGTGGACTCCCCGACCTACTACGCCGCGGGGTGGCACCGCGACCGCGTTGCCCTGGTCGACCCGGCCCGGCTGGCTTGGGGGCTGCGCGCCGCTTGTCTGCGCCTCGGCGTCGAGATCGTGGAGGACACCGTCGTCGACGACGTCCGGCGCCACAGGGCGGGCGTGCGGCTGCGGACGGCGGGCGGCAGCGTCCGGGCCCGACGGGTCGCAATGGCGACCAACGCGTTCCGTTCGCCACTGCGTCGGATGCGGTCCTACGTCGTTCCGGTCTACGACTACGTGCTGGTCACCGAGCCGCTGAGCGCCGCGCAGCTGGCGTCGTTGGGCTGGGCCGGCCGGCAGGGCATCGCCGACGTCGCGAACCAGTTCCACTACTACCGGCTCACCGCCGACAACCGCATCCTGTGGGGCGGCTACGACGCGGTCTACTACTGGCGTAGCGGCCTGCGCGATGAACTCGATCAGCGTCCGAAGACGTTCGAGACCTTGGCCCGCCAGTTCTTCGAGACGTTCCCCCAGCTGCACGGGCTGCGGTTCACGCATCGCTGGGGCGGAGCCATCGACACGTCCACCCGCTTCTTCGCCTTCCAGCGCACCGCCCTCGGCGGCCGGCTGGCGTACAGCATCGGATACACCGGACTCGGCGTGGGAGCGTCGCGCTTCGGCGCGCAGGTGATGCTCGACCTGCTGGACGAGCGGGACACCGAGGCCCTCCGACTGCGCGCGGTGCGCACCCGGCCGGTGCCGTTCCCGCCCGAGCCGGCGCGGTGGGCCGGTATCCAGCTGACCCGCCGGGCACTGGCCCGCGCCGATCGGCGCCAGGGCCGGCGCGGCCCGTGGCTTCGCACCCTCGATCGACTCGGTATGGGGTTCGACTCGTGAGACTCATGATCCTCGGCGCGGGTGGCGTCGGCACGGCCGCCGCCCGCATTGCCGCCCGGCGCTCCTTCGCCACGCATGTGGTGATCGCCGACTACGACCTCACTCGCGCGGAGGCCGCCGTCGCGGGTGTGGCCGACCCGCGATTCGTCGCCGCGCAGGTCGACGCGTCGGACCAGAACTCGGTCGCGGCCCTGATCGCGGAGGCTCGCACCGAGGCGGTGCTCGGCGCCACGGATCCGCGATTCACGATGCCGATCTTCCGGGCCGCGCTCGAGGCGAAGATCCACTACCTCGACCTGGCCATGTCGCTGTCCACGCCGCACCCGACCGAGCCCTACTCGTCGACCGGGGTCAAGCTCGGCGACGAGCAGTTCGCCCTGGCCGCCGAGTGGGAGGCGGCGGGCCGGATCGCGCTCGTCGGCATCGGGGTCGAGCCCGGTCTCTCGGACGTCTTCGCGCGCTACGCCGCCGATCACCTGTTCGGCGAGATCGACGAACTCGGAGTCCGCGACGGCGCGAACCTCGAGGTCGCCGGATACGACTTCGCGCCGTCCTTCTCGATCTGGACGACGATCGAGGAATGCCTCAATCCGCCGGTGATCTACGAGAAGGACCGCGGCTGGTTCACCACTGAACCGTTCAGTGAGCCGGAGATCTTCGTCTTTCCCGAAGGCATCGGTCCGGTCGAGTGCGTCAACGTCGAGCACGAGGAAGTCGTGTTGATGCCTCGGTGGGTGGACGCGAAGCGGGTCACGTTCAAGTACGGGCTGGGCGACGAGTTCATCGACGTCCTCAAGACGTTGCACAAGCTGGGGCTGGACCGCACCGACAAAGTGCGCGCGGGTGGCGTGCTGGTCAGCCCGCGCGACGTCGTGGCCGCCTGCCTGCCGGACCCGGCGACCCTGGGGGACCGCATGACCGGCAAGACGTGCGCCGGCCTCTGGGTGCGCGGCACGGGAAAGGACGGCGCGCCGCGGTCGACGTACCTGTACCACGTCATCGACAACGAGTGGTCCATGCGCGAGTACGGCTCGCAAGCCGTCGTGTGGCAGACGGCGGTCAACCCGGTGATCGCGCTCGAACTGATCGCGAGCGGTACCTGGACCGGGTCGGGCGTGCTGGGTCCAGAGGCGTTCGACGCCATTCCGTTCCTGGATCTGCTCGCCGGCGAGTACGGCGCCCCGTGGGGCCGGCACGAGCTCGATCCGGCTTAGCCCAGGGGGACGAGCTCGGCGGCCCCGAAGGACACGTCGAAGCGCGCGCACCACACCGTCACGCTGGTCAGCGTCGCCAGGTCGGCACTGCGCGGGATGTTGTAGACCTGGTTGCCGATGTTGCCTTTCAGCGTGCCGAGGCTGAGGTACTTCCCGTCGTCGAAGATCGACCACCCGTCGTTGGTCTTGCGCACGGGAGCGTCGGTGAGCCAGATGTGCAGATCCGGACCGTTGCTCGTGTTCAGGTGGGCGATCGCGAGCACCCGGCTGCCGTCGGGCCGCTGCACCACACTCACCTGGCCGCTCGTGGGGTGCTCCTGGCTGATCAGCGTGCCGCGCGAGAGGAGCAGGTCAGTCGAGGGTGCGGATTTCGGTGCGCCGGGGCTCGCGGGAACGGCCGGGTTCGCCGTCGGGTCCACCGACGCCAGCGCCACGGCGGGCAGCTTCTCGTCCACGCGCTCGTCGACCCACAGCTTCCACGGCTGGAACCAGGCGAGGCCCGCGGTCAGGGCCCCCGCGCCGAGCACGCCGATACTGATCCACAGTCCGCGCCGTCGCCGCATAGGTGGAATCTAGGGCGTCCGACGGCCGCTGCGTCTTACGAACCCAGGACTTCTGCCCGCCGGCCAGCTCGCCGGCAACGCGGGCGTAACCTACGGTGGCGTAGGTTGGAGGGCATGTTGGGATCAGTGGACACGTACGAGGGCGTCGAGGCGCGCCTGCTGCACGATCTCGAGCCCGTAGTGGCCGAGAACCTCGAGCGGCATCTGAGCGTGGCGAAGGCTTGGCATCCGCACGACTACGTCCCGTGGAGCCGCGGGCGCGACTTCGCGTTCCTCGGCGGCGAGGACTGGCGCCCGGAGGACTCGCCCCTCGACCCGGTGGCGCAGACCGCGATGACGGTCAACCTGCTCACCGAGGACAACCTGCCGTCGTATCACCGCGAGATCGCCACCCGCTTCGGGCGCGACGGCGCGTGGGGCGAGTGGGTGGGTCGGTGGACGGCGGAGGAGGGCCGGCACGGCATCGCCTTGCGCGATTACCTGGTCGTCACTCGCGGCGTCGACCCGGTCGAGTTGGAGAACCTGCGGATGGTGCACATGCAGGCGGGTTACGACTCCGGCGACAAGACCGCGCTGCAGGCCGTGGCCTACGTGTCGTTCCAGGAACTCGCCACCCGGGTGTCGCACCGCAACACCGGTGCGGCCACCGGCTGCCCGCTGGCCGAGCAGTTGCTCACCCGCATCGCCGCGGACGAGAACCTGCACATGGTCTTCTATCGCAACCTCGTCGCGGCGGCCCTGGACCGCGCCCCCGACGCCACGATGAGCGCGATCCGCGACGAGGTCGTCGGGTTCCAGATGCCCGGGCAGGGGATGCCCGGCTTCGTGCGCAACTCGGTGACGATCGCCAAGGCCGGCATCTACGACCTGCGGCTGCACCACGACGACGTCATCGTGCCGGTGCTGCGGTTCTGGAAGATCTTCACGCGCGAGGACTTCGGGCCGGCCGGCGAGCAGGCTCGGGATGAACTTGCGGCGTTCCTCACTGGTCTGGACGAGCAGGCGACCCGCTTCGTCGAGCGGCGCGAGGAGCAACGCGCACGCGCCGCCGGCTGAGCGCGGCTACTGCCGCCAGGAGTTCTTGCGTCGCTGCCGGTCCCACAGCAGCATGGCGACGAGCGCCGCGGCGAACAGCGAGAGAAACAATGTGCCCTGGCCGTTGTAGTGGGTGGCGGTGGCCATCAGCAGCAGGATGATCGCGACGACCCAGCCGCCGACGCGGGCGGCGCGGCCCCACTCGCCGTGCCAGCCCCAGTCGGTCGGGTGCTCGTCCGGGTGATCTGCCCGATAGTCATCGGGCAGGCTCAGATCGGGCTGCTCGCTGTGAGCGTTGAGGGCCACGTACGCGCTCCTGTCGAACGATCCGAATCGCGGGACTACCTCATTCTGGCACCTGGACCGGCCGATACCGTGAGCGGATGCGTATTACCGGCCTCGGCCACGCGAGTGTGCTGATCGAAACCGCACACGGCTCCGTGCTGACCGACCCGTGGGTGAACCCCGCATACTTCGGTTCCTGGTTCCCGTTCCCCGACAATTCGCTGCTCGACTGGGACGCCATCGGACGGGCCGACTACCTCTTCGTCTCCCACCTGCACCGTGATCACTTCGACCCGGAGAACCTTCGCAAACACGTCTCGAAGAAGACGACCGTGCTGCTGCCGGAGTTTCCGACGTCCGAGCTCGAGGACGCGTTGCGCGAGTGCGGGTTCACCTCGTTCATCAAGCCGCCGTCGGGCGATCTCGTCGACGTGGACGGCCTGCAGGTGATGATCCAGTCGCTGACATCGCCCACTGATGGGCCGATCGGCGACTCGTCCCTGTGGCTGTCCGACGGCCGGTACCGGGTGCTGAACCAAAACGACGCCCGCCCGTCCAACGTCGACGATTTCCGTGAACTCGGGCCCGTCGATGCGTACCTGATCCAGTTCTCCGGCGCGATCTGGTTCCCGATGGTGTACGAGTTGCCCGCGCGCGCCAAACAGGCGATGGGGCTGTCCAAACGGGAGCGCCAGTTCGATCGCACACGCCGCTACATCGAGGAACTCGGGGCGCGCTACGTGTTCCCGATGGCCGGGCCGCCCTGCTTTCTCGACGAGGAGCTGTGGGGCTTCAACGACATCTTCGGCGACGAGTCCAACATCTTCCCCGACCAGCTGGTCTATCTGGACTGGTTGCGCACCAAGGGTCACGACGAGGGCCGGCTGCTGCTGCCCGGCACCGTTGCCTCGGTTGACGAGCCGGACTGCCCGGTCGTGCATCCCTACGATCCGGCCACGATCTACGCCTCGAACGAGACCAAGACCGCCTACCTGCGTGAGATGCAGGTTCGGCGCATGCCGGAGGTAGAGGCGGCCAAGGCAACCTGGGCGCATCCGGAGGTCGACATCCTCGCGTCCGTGCAGGAGTGGTTCACGCCGTTGCTGGCGGAGGCCGACCACATCGCCGGTGGCATCGACGGCGGCGTGCGGTTCACCTGCGAGGACGAAGAGCGCGGTGACGTCGACATCCTGATCGACTTCATCGCTCGGGACGTGCGCGCGTACGACGGTGAGAAGGTCCGCTACCGCTTCCGCACCAGACGCGCCTACCTCGAACAGCTCATCGCCGAGCACGAGATCGACTGGGTGAACTCGCTGTTCCTGTCCTGCCGCTTCTCGGCGCAGCGCATCGGCCCGTACAACGAGTTCGTCTACGTCTTCTTCAAGTGCCTGTCCGAGGAGCGGCTCAACTACGCCGAGGGCTGGTTCGCCGAGCAGAATGCCACCGAGGCCGCCGAGACCATCACCCTCGACGGCTGGGACATGCAGCGCCGCTGCCCGCACCTCAAGGCCGACCTCACCCGATTCGGGCAGATCGAGGACGGCGTGCTCACCTGCCAGATGCATGGGTGGAAATGGCGACTGGCCGACGGCAAGTGCTTGACGTCGGTGGGCCACGATCTGCGCTGTGCCCCGGCCGGCCAGCCGGTGCCGGGCGAGCCCATCCCGCCCGTCGAACATCACGACCACCGCGACCAGCACGACGACGAGTCAGCCGTCGGTTGAGTACACCGTCCCGGCTGGCAGCCGTCCGCGCATGATCTCGACGGCGGCCGGGTTTCGATCGACGAGGACGAAGCGGCGGCCGAGCGCGGCGGCGACGGCGCCGGTCGTACCGCTGCCGGCGAAGAAGTCGAGCACCCGGTCGCCCTCCCGCGTGGACGCCGAGACGATCCGACGCAGGATGCCTTCGGGCTTCTGGTTCGGATAGCCGGTCTTCTCCGCGCCGTTGGTGGGGACGATCGTGTGCCACCAGACGTCGGTGGGCAGCTTGCCGCGCGCGGCCTTCTCGGGGCCCACCAGGCCGGGGGCCAGGTAGGGGATCCGTTCGACGGCGTCCTGGTCGAAGAAATGGCCGCCCGGCGTGCGGACGTAGACGAAGATCGTGTCGTGTTTGGCCGGCCACCGGTCGCGGGCCCGGCCCCCGAAGTCGTACGCCCAGATCAGCTCGTTGAGGAACGCATCGCGGCCGAAGACGTCGTCGAGCAGCAACTTGACGTAGTGCGCCTCGCGGTAGTCGATGTGCAGGTAGAGCGTGCCGGTGCTCGTCAGCAGCCTCCGGGCCTCGTAAAGCAGCGGCTCGAGCATGCCGAGGTAGTCATCGTGGATGTCGAGGTAGTTGTGCTTCGCGAGTTCGCTGGTGGTGTAGCGGCGACCCTGGAAGCCGGTCCGGTCGCCGGCGTCGTCGCGAACGGTACGGAGCGTGCGGCGTTGCTGGGCCCGGCCGGTGTTGAACGGTGGATCGATGTAGACGAGCTGGAAGGTTGCGTCCGGCAGCGTGGGCAGGACAGCGGCGCAGTCCGCGAGCACGACGTAGTCCGCCGCCGCGGCAAGGTCGATCAAGCGAGGCCCCTGCGAATTCGCGGGGCGTCTTTTTGCGGAGCGAATTCGTGGGTGCTCATGTAGGGCCGGGGGGATTCGAACCCCCACTGGGACGACCCTAAATCGCCTGCCTCTGCCGTTGGGCTACGGCCCCTCGGTCGCTCAGCCTAACCGGGCACAGGCGATGCACCGGTCGGCCGCCGGGCGGGCCGCGAGGCGCTCCTTTCCGATGGGACCGCCGCAGGTCACGCAGCTCCCGTACGTGCCGGCGCCCGCCCGGTCCAGCGCCGCCTCGACGTCGGCAAGTTGCGCGGTGGCCTGGTCCAGCAACGCCTGGGCCTGCGCCCGCTCGAACCCGATCGTCGCGCCTTCGGGATCGTGCTCGTCGTCGCCGGTCGTCGACGAGGCCGAGTCGATCACGTCGTCGAGTTCACGTCGTAGCGCGGCGATTCGTTCGCGAGCGGCGGACCGGAGCGATTCGAGCCGCTCGACCGGGTCAGCCATCCAGCCCGAGGTCGCGGCGCAGCTTCGCGACGTGCCCGGTCGCCTTGACGTTGTACTGCGCGATCTCGACCTTGCCGTCCTCGTCGACGACGAATGTCGAGCGGATGACCCCGGTGACCTTCTTGCCGTACATCGTCTTCTCGCCGAACGCGCCGTACGCCTGCAGCGTCTCTTTCGATGTGTCCGACAGCAGTGGGAAAGTCACCGCGTCGCGATCGCGGAACTTCGCGAGCTTCTCCGGCTTGTCCGGCGAGATGCCCAGCACCGCGTAGCCGGCCGCGGCCAGCGAGTCCAGGCTGTCGCGGAAGTCGCAGGCCTGCTTGGTGCAACCGGGCGTCATGGCGGCCGGGTAGAAGTAGACGACGATCTTGTGCCCGCGGAAGTCCCGCAGCGCGACGTCCTTCCCATCGGCATCGGGCAGCGTGAAGTCCGGGGCGGCGTCGCCGGGGGAGAGTCGGGTCATGGCGCCACGCTACCGATCGCGGGTGCGCCGAGGCCCACGCACTAGGCTCGGCACGCAGGCAACCGAGAGGGGTGTGGCGTGGCCGAGCGCAGTGCTGACGACATCCAGCGCGACATCGAGAAGTCCCGGGCGGCTCTGGCCGACACCGTCGACCAGCTGGCCTATCGCACCAATCCGAAGCGAGCGGTCGCGAACGCCAAGCAGTCGCTGCGCGAGCGCGCGCGGACGCCGCAGGGGCAGGCCGTCATCGCCGTGGTCAGCGGCTTGGTCGTGGTTCTCGTCATCCGCCGGATCCGCAAGCACTGACCTTCGCCCGCCGTGCCCACCGCCGTCCTGCTGCTGTCCTGCCCGGACCGGCCGGGGCTCGTCCACGCCGTCGCCGACTTCGTGCTGTCGGTGTCGGGCAACATCGTGCACGCCGAGCAGCACATCGACGTCGAGTCCGGCGTCTTCTTCCAACGGGTCGAGTTCGAGGCGCCCGGGCTCGACGCGGCGGCGCTGACGGCGGCGTTCGCGCCGGTCGCGCGGCGCTTCGGCATGTCGGTGCGAGCGCGGACCACCGACGAGCGTCCGCGCGTGGCGGTGCTCGCGTCCACCCAACCGCACTGCCTGGCCGACCTGCTCGCGCGCTGGCGGTCAGGCGAGCTGCCCGCCGAGATCGTGGTCGTGATCAGCAACCATGAGGACCACGCACGCCTTGCTGCCTTCCACGACGTCCCGTTCCGACACCTGCCCATCACGCCCGAGACACGCGCGGCACAGGAGGCGGCGCTCATCGAGGTCCTGCGTGGCCACGATGTCGAACTCGTGGTGCTCGCCCGCTACATGCAGGTGCTCGGCCGCCGCGTCCTCGACGCCTACCCGACCCAGATCATCAACATCCACCACTCGTTCCTGCCCGCGTTCGTCGGCGCCCGCCCGTACCACCAGGCGCAGCAGCGCGGGGTGAAGCTGGTCGGCGCGACCGCGCATTACGCCACGGCCGATCTCGACGAGGGACCGATCATCGCCCAGGACGTCGCGCCGGTGAGCCATCGGGACTCGGTGGCGGACCTGGTGCGCAAGGGGCGGGACCTGGAAACCGTCGTCCTGGCTCGGGCGGTGCGTGCGCACGTCGAGCACCGGACGCTGGTTTTCGGCAACAAGACGATCGTTTTCGGGTGACGGAAACGCGGGGTGGCGACGAGGTGAACAGCAGGAAAGCTGCGACCGTTAGGCTCACTCGACCCGCCAATATCACCGCCGAGGAGCATCGTGGCTTTTCGTATCACTCCGCGTGACAACGCGTTCTACACGATGTTCACCGAGGCCGGGCGCAACGTGGCTGACTCCGTCGACGTCCTCAGCGGACTCATCGACCCCAATGCCAACCGCGAGGCCATCGCCAAAGGGCTGCGCGAACGCGAGCATGCTGGGGACGCTGTCACCCATCGCATCATGCGCCAGCTCAACACCAGCTTCGTCACGCCGTTCGACCGCGAGGACATCTACCGTCTCGCATCGGCGCTGGACGACGTCGTCGACGCCATCGAGGCTGCGGCGGACTTCATCGTGCTCGCCGACGTCGGCAAGCTGCCGCCGTTGATGACCGAGCAGATCCAGCTGCTCCAGCGCTCGGCGAACGAGACGGCCGAGGCGATGTCGCGCCTCAAGACCTTGCGCGATCTCGAGCCGTACTGGATCGAGGTGAACCGGCTCGAGAACGAGGCGGACCGGGTTTACCGCAAGCTGCTGTCCAAGCTGTTCAGCGGAGATTACGACGCGCTGACGATGGTGAAGTTGCGCGAGGTCGCGGACGGCCTCGAGGACGCCGCGGACGCGCTGGAGCACGTCGCCCACGCAGTCGAGTCCATCGCGGTCAAGGAGTCCTGAACCGGTGGGTTCCACTGCCCTTGTGGTGGTCATTGTCATCGTCGCGCTGGGCTTCGATTTCACGAACGGCTTCCACGACTCGGCGAACGCGATCGCGACGTCGATCTCGACGAAAGCCCTGACGCCGCGGGTCGCGCTGGCCATGGCGGCGATCTTCAACATCTTCGGGGCGCTGATCTCGACGAAGGTTGCCAAGACCGTGGGCAGCGGCATCATCGATCAGCCGGGCAAGACCAACGCCACGGCCGGGCTGATCGTGGTGCTGGCGGCTCTCGTCGGCGCCATCGTCTGGAATCTCGGCACGTGGTACTTCGGCCTGCCGTCGTCCTCGTCGCACGCGTTGATCGGCGGCCTGATCGGGGCGGCCTTGGCCTCGACCGAGACGGTGCACTGGCAGGGCGTCGTCGACAAGGTCGTGATCCCAATGGTGGTCTCGCCGCTGATCGGCTTTGGACTCGCCTACTTGTTCATGGTCGCCGTGCTATGGACGTTCCGGAACGTCAACGCGGTGCGGGCCAACCGCGGGTTCCGGTGGGCGCAGATCGCCTCGGCGGCCGCGATGTCCTTCGGGCACGGCACCCAGGACGCGCAGAAGACGATGGGTGTCATCGCCCTGACGCTCGTCATCTCCGGGCATCTGGGGGCGAGCGACGACATCCCGCTCTGGGTGATCGTCGCGGCCGCAGGAGCGATCGCCGCCGGCACGTATTCCGGCGGCTGGCGGATCATGCGCACGCTCGGTCGGCGCATCTTCTCGCTGACGCCGCCCAGCGGTTTTGCCGCGCAGACCGTGGCGAGCTTCGTCCTGCTCGGCAATGCCCAGTACGGGCTGCCGGTCTCGACGACGCACGTCATCACCTCATCCGTGATGGGGGTCGGGGCCACCCGCCGCGTCTCCGCGGTCCGGTGGGGCGTGGCCGGCAACATCATCTTCGCGTGGGTCCTCACCATCCCGGCCGCGGCCGCGGTGGCCGCGATCGTGTGGGCGATCTTCAACCCTTTCCTGGACTGAACCGGACGTGGTCGCCGGGCCGCAGCTGGGCGGCTCGGTCGAGATCGGTGACGACCGCTATCACCGGATAGCCGCCGGTGACCGGCGCGTCCGGGCCGAACAGGATGGGACGTCCGTCGCTCGGCACCTGCACCGCGCCGGGCAACACGGGCTCGCTCGGCAGCTCACCGTCCTGCGATCGCGACAGCGGCGGACCGTCGAGCCGGATGCCGACGCGGTCTGACTCGGGCCGGACGGTCCACGCGACATCCACGAGGCGGGCGCGAGCCGCGGCCGTGAACCAGTCGTCGCGCGGCCCGAACCGGATGGGCAAGACCGCGTCCCCGGCCGGCGAACCCAGCGAGGCCGCCCCGCTGACCTCACCGTCGACGGGGCCGATGGCGAGGACATCTCCCCGGCGTAGTGGGTCGGGGCCTAGGCCGCTGAGCGTGTCGGTGCTGCGTGATCCGAGGACGCGTTCGCCGCCGATTCCACCGCGCACGGCGAGATAGCTGCGCAGGCCGCTCGGCGGCATCGCCAGCCGGACCGAAGCGCCGGCCGGGATGCTCACCGCATGGCCCCAGTCCGGTGCGCCCGGACACGGGGCACCGGTCAGGGCAATCGTCGCCGCAGCTGTCAGCCGGATCTCGAGGCCACCCAGGGTGAGCTCGATCGCGGCGGCGTCGTCGGGGTTGCCCACAAGCCGGTTCGCCAGGCGCAGGGCGGCGCGGTCGAATGCACCGGAGTGGGGAACGCCCAGCGCGGCGTAGCCGGGGCGGCCGAGGTCCTGCACGGTCGCCAGGGGTCCTGGATCCAGGATCTCGATCACGCGGAGCGGAACCGGACGCGCGTGCCCGGCGTCAGGAGCGCCGGGGGAGTGCGGGCGAGGTCCCACAGGTCGGCGTCCGTGCGGCCGAGCAGCCGCCAGCCGCCCGGCGATGGTCGAGGGTAGACGCCGGTGAATTCGCCGGCGATGCCCACCGATCCGGTCGGCACACGGGTGCGCGGTTGGGCGAGCCGAGGCACGTGCAGCGCCGCGTCCAGACCCGTGAGGTACGCGAAACCGGGCGCGAACCCGCAGAATGCAACGACGTAGGCGCCGCCCGTGTGGGCGCGCACCAACTCGTCGGGCTCGAGACCGACCTGCGCCGCGGTCTCGGTGAGATCGGCGCCGTCGTAGTGGACGTCGAGGGTCACCTGCGGCCCGTCGGGCGCGGCAGCTCCGGCGCGGGCGGTGGCCGTCAGCTCGCGCAGCCGGGCACCGATCCGGGCCAGGTCTTCGGCCGCAGCTCGGACGAGGAGGGTGCGGGCGGCGGGGACGACCTCGCGGACCCCGGGCTCGTCGCGCAGCGCGACCGCGAGCGCCAGCACGGTGGCCGGATCCTCGGGTTCGGCGAGCAGCGCCTCGTCGCCGTAGGGCAGGAGCCTCACGGGGCGAACGGGGCCAGGGTGACACCGGCGTCGACGAGCGTGCGCCGGATCTCGGTCGCGAGATACACGGCGCCGGGGGTGTCACCGTGCACGCAGATGGAGCGCGCGTCGATCGAGAGCGTGGAGCCGTCGTTGGCGGTGACGCGCTGGTGTAGGGCGAACGTTGCGGCCCGGGCCACGACCTCGTACGGGTCCTCGATGACGGCGCCCTTCTGGCCGCGCGGGACGAGACGTCCGCTCGGCAGGTAAGCACGATCGGCGAAGACTTCGGCGACGAACGGCAGTCCGGCGCCGTGGGCGGCCTCGGCGAGCGCGGAGCCCGGCAGCGCCAGGAGCGGGAGCGTGCGGTCGAACGCGGCGACGGCGCTGGCGACGGCCTCGGCCTGAGCCAAGTCGTCGACGGCCGTGTTGTACAAGGCGCCGTGGGGCTTGACGTAGCCGACGTGAGTGCCGGCCGCGCGCGCACACGCGTCGAGGGCGCCGAGTTGGTAGAGCACATCGGCGCTCAGGTCTTCGGCACCGATGTCCATGCGGCGGCGGCCGAAACCGGCGAGATCGCGGTAGCCGACCTGGGCGCCGATGGCCACGCCGCGCTGTAGGGCGGTGGCACACACGCGGCGCATCGTGCGCGGATCGCCGGCGTGGAACCCGCACGCGACGTTGGCGCTCGTGACGACGTCGAGCAGCCCGTCGTCGTCGCCGAGGCGCCACACCCCGAAGCCCTCGCCGAGGTCGGCGTTGAGGTCGATGAGCACCGGTTCACCGTATCCGCGCCGTCGCGTTTTCGTGCCTAGCAACCTCTGGATCGGCGGCACCAAGCCGTCTCGGCACAATGCAGGGATGACGTCGTCGAGCCGCTGCCCATGCGGATCCGGCGACACCTACCCGGACTGCTGCCGGCCGCTGCACGACGGCGAGGCGCCCGCTCCTACCGCGACAGCGCTCATGCGATCGCGGTACTCCGCGTTCGCGCTGGGTCGGGCCGGCTATCTGCTCGACACCTGGCATCCCTCCACCCGTCCGGACCATCTCGAGGTCGACGATCGGATCCGCTGGACCCGCCTCGAGATCGTCGAGGCTGTCCGCGGCGGTCCGTTCGACACGACGGGTGTCGTCGAGTTCCGCGCGCACTACCGGCTTGCCGACGTCCGCAACCAGCTGCACGAGCGGAGCACCTTCATCCGCCAAGACGGTCGATGGTTCTACGTCAGACCCGAGGGGTCCGGCGGGTCCGGCTGATCCCACCCATTGGACAGACCCCAGGGCGCTGGGCCCCAGCCGACAACCTCCGTCGGCGCCGCGTGAAACCCAATCCACAAGGTCCGCGAGCGACCGACAAGCGAGCAGGGCAAGATGCAACTCATGACCCCCCCGCTGTCCATCTACTCGAGCGAGATCTACCTGCACGGCATGTCCGGCACCCGGCCGGCACTGACGACCGACCTCACCGCGCTCGAGGCCTACGCCAAGACCGTGATGGATCCCGAGCCGTACTGGTACGCCGCCGGTGCGGCCGGTTCCGGCGCCACGTACCGCGCCAACCGCGACGCGTTCGACCACTTCCGGATCATCCCGCGCATGCTCACCGGCGCGAGCGGTCGCAACCCCGAAGCCACGGTGCTGGGCACGACGATTCCTGCGCCGGTGATCACCGCGCCGATCGGTGTGCAGGGGATCATGCATCCGGACGGCGAGCTCGCGGTGGCACGAGCGGCGCAGGAGCTCGGTCTGCCGATGATCCTGTCCACCGTCTCGTCCCATCCGATGGAAGACGTCGCCAAGGCCAACGGCGACGGCGTCCGCTGGTTCCAGCTGTACTGGCCCAACGACGAGGAGGTCTGCGCGAGCTTCCTCGACCGCGCGAAGGATGCCGGCTTCTCGGCGCTGGTCGTCACGCTCGACACCTGGCTGCTCGGCTGGCGTCCGCACGACCTCGACAACGCCTACCTGCCGTTCCTCACCGGCAACGGTCTGGCGACGTACTTCAGCGATCCGGTCTTCCAGGCCGGTCTCGAGAAGGCGCCCGAGGACGATCTGCAGGCCGCCGTGCTCCGGTGGCTGCCGATGTTCACCGGTTCGGACCACACCTGGGAGAACCTCGCGTTCATCCGCGAGCACTGGGACGGCCCGATCGTGCTGAAGGGGATCCAACACGTCGACGACGCTCGCAAGGCCGCGGACGCGGGCATGGAGGGGATCGTCGTGTCCAATCACGGCGGCCGTCAGGTCGACGGCGCGATCGGCTCTCTTGACGCGCTCCCCGGGATCGTCGACGCGGTCGGCGACCGGGTCGAGGTGCTGTTCGACTCCGGCATCCGTACCGGGGCCGACGTCCTCAAGGCCGTCGCCCTCGGCGCGAAGGCCGTGCTCGTCGGGCGTCCGTGGGTCTACGGGCTGGCGCTCGGCGGTTATGACGGTGTCCGGCATGTACTGCGCGCGCTCCTCGCTGACGTGGATCTCGCGCTCGCCCTGTCCGGGAACCACTCGCTCGCACAGCTGAGTCGCGAGTCGCTCCAGCACCGGTGAGAAGGGGGTGGGTCAGCGGTGAGGCCCTCGATCTGGGCGGTCGTCTCATCGGCGAGCGCGCTGGTGTCGCTGGTCGGCGGGTGGGTGATCGCCGAGTCCGTGCAGCCGCCCGGCTACGACCCGGTCCGCCACACCATCAGTGCGCTGGCTCGGCACGGCGCGCAAGATCGCTGGATCATGAGCGTCGCGCTGGCCGCGATCGGCATCGGACACCTGCTGACCGCGAGCCTCCTCACGTCGCTACCGCGCTCGAGTCGGGTCGTCCTGGCGCTGGGCGGTTGCGGCGCCATCGGCCTGACGATCTTCGCGCAGCCACCGACCGGGATGTCCCAGACGCACCTGTTCTTCGCGATGGTCGGGTATCTCGCCCTCGCGGCCTGGCCGTTGACCACGATGTTTCCCGACCCGGCCGCGCCGCTCCCACTGCGACCTCAGGTGGCGGTCGCTGCTACCGCGGCGTCGTTCCTGATGCTGTTCTGGATTCTCGCGACGAGCAGCCAAGGCACCCTCGGTCTCGCCGAACGGATGGCGTCCTTCCAGCAGGAAGCTTGGCCGCTGCTCGTCGTGGTCGCGCTCCGGCGCCGGCCCGTCGCCGCACCGAACGAGCAGGTGGCCGCCCGACTGCGAGGATTGCTGAGTGACGAGACCGCGTGAGGTAGTGCTGCTCGGCTCGACCGGCTCGATCGGCACGCAGGCGATCGAGGTCGTCGGGCAGGCTCCGGACCGGTTCCGCGTCACGGCCGTCGCCGCGGGCGGCGCCGACATCGCCCGGCTCGCCGACCAGGCCGCTCAGCTCCGAGTGCGCGCCGTGGGCATCGGCCGGGCGGACGGCGCCGACGAACTGCGCGAACGCCTCGCTGCCGTGTGGCCCGCCGACGTACCCAGCCCGGCGATCCATGCCGGGCCGGACGCGACGGCCGAACTTGCCGCCATGGCGTGCGACACCGTCCTGAACGCGGTGGCCGGCTCACAGGGGTTGCGCGCCACGCTCGCCGCGCTGGACGCCGGCCGGGTCGTCGCGCTGGCCAACAAGGAGTCCCTCATCGCCGGCGGTCCGCTGGTCACCGAACGGGCCGCGCCCGGGCAGCTTGTCCCGGTCGACTCCGAGCATTCCGCGCTCGCCCAGTGCCTCCGTTCGGGCACGGCGGGCGAGGTTGCCCAGCTGCTGCTCACCGCGAGTGGCGGCCCGTTCCGCGGCCGCGCCCGCGCCGAGCTCACGTCCGTCACCCCGCAGCAGGCGCTGGCGCACCCGACGTGGGACATGGGACAGCTCGTCACGACAAACTCGGCGACCCTGGTCAACAAGGGGCTCGAGATCATCGAGGCCCACCTGCTGTTCGACGTCCCCTACGAGCGCATCGGCGTCGTCGTCCATCCGCAGTCGGTAATCCATTCGATGGTCGAGTTCAGCGACGGCTCGACGATCGCGCAGGCATCCCCTCCGGACATGCGGCTGCCCATCGCTCTCGCTCTCGGGTGGCCCGACCGAGTGCCAGGGGCCGCCGCTGGGGTCGACTGGAGCACCGCGCAGTCCTGGACGTTCGAACCGCTCGACAGCGACGCGTTTCCGGCTGTCGACCTCGCCAGGAAGGCCGGCGGCGCGGGCGGCTGTGCGCCGGCCGTGTATAACGCCGCGAACGAGGAACTGGTCGACGCCTTCCACGCGGGCGCGATCGGATTCCTGCAGATCGTCGACACTGTCGGAATCGTCCTCGGCGAATGGCTGAGCGATCGGCATCAGCAGGCCGGGAACCCAGGTACCGTCGAGGACGTCGAACAGGCTGAGGACTGGGCCCGGGGGCGCGCTCGCGCGCTGGCGACGACCGCAATGCCGCAAGGATCGCCCATATCGGACTAGCGGGGCAGAGAGGAGCGTGACGGCTGTGCCTCCCTGGATGCTCTACACCCTCGGAGTGCTCATCTTCGCGTTCGGCCTGCTGGCCTCGATCGCGCTGCACGAGATCGGGCACATGGTGCCCGCAAAGAAGTTCGGCGTGAAGGTCACCCAGTACATGGTGGGCTTCGGCCCGACCCTGTGGTCACGCAAGCGCGGCGACACCGAGTACGGGCTCAAGGCGATCCCGGTCGGCGGCTACATCCGGATGATCGGCATGGTCCCGCCGCGGCCGGACGGGAAGGTCTCGCGGTGGCCACGACGGATGGCGACGGCGATCGAAGACTTCCGCCAGGTCAGCCGGGCCGAGGTCCAGCCCGGTGACCAGGACCGCGAGTTCTACCGGCTCACCCCCGGAAAGAAGATGATCGTCATGCTCGGCGGTCCGAGCATGAACCTGCTGATCTACGTGGTCCTCACGGTCATGGTGTTCATGTTGCTCGGCACTCCGCGCACCGGCCTGACGACCCAGATCAGCAGCGTCGAGAAGAAGGTCGTCTGCGCCGATCCGACGCGCGCCGACAAGGACGCCTGCCCGACCACCCCCGTCACCGCGCCGGCCTTCGGACGGCTGCAGCCGGGCGACAAGATCCTCTCCGTGAACGGCACCAAGATCACGAGTTGGGACCAGCTCGTCAAGATCATCGAGCCGTCCGCGGGCAAGCAGCTGTCGATCGTCGTCGATCGCAAGGGCGTCGACAAGACGATCGCGATCACACCGGTGCAGAACGTCAAGTACACGAACGCCGCTCAGACGAAGACAATTATCGCGGGCTATCTCGGCATCGCACCGGTACAGACCCGCTACTACGAAACCCTGTCAATCACCGCGATCCCCGGCCAGATCGGCAGCCAGATCAATCTCGGCATCCAAGCCCTGGGCCAGTACCCCGAGAAGATCAAGAGTCTGTTCGGGACGGTGTTCGACGGCCAGAAGCGCGATCCGAACGGCGCGGTCGGCGTGATCGGGATTGGTCGGATCTCCGGTGACTATGCGCGCAGCGACCTGCTCTCGGCCAAGGACAAGCTGTTCACCCTGATCCAGCTGCTCGCGAGCGTCAACCTGCTGCTGTTCCTGTTCAACCTGCTGCCGTTGCTGCCACTGGACGGCGGGCACGTGGCCGGCGCGCTCGTCGAGGCGGGCAAGCGGGGCCGGGCCCGGCTCAAGGCGCGCTCGCAGCCGGTCGGCGACGGCGCCGTTCAGACCAGGCAGCAGATCTTCGTCGATACCGCACAGATGCTGCCGGTCATGTATGCGGTCGCGTCGGTGCTCATCGTGTTGACGCTGCTCACCCTCTATGCGGACATCGTCAAACCGATCAATCCGTTGGGCGGATAATCGAGACCGTGACAATCAATCTGGGCATGCCAGCACCGCCACCGGTCGTTCTGACGCCGCGGCGCCGATCGCGCAAGATCAAGGTCGGCACGGTGGACGTCGGCGGGGACGCGCCGGTCTCGGTGCAGTCCATGACCACCACCCTCACCTCCGACGTCAATGCGACGTTGCAGCAGATCGCCGAGCTCACCGCCACCGGCTGCGACATCGTCCGGGTCGCGGTGCCGTCGCAGGACGACGCGGATGCCCTGCCCGAGATCGCGCGGCATTCGCAGATCCCGGTCATCGCCGACATCCACTTCCAGCCGAAGTACGTCTTCGCGGCGATCGATGCCGGCTGTGCCGCGGTCCGAGTGAATCCCGGCAACATCAAGGCCTTCGACGACCGGGTCGGTGAGATCGCGCGGGCCGCCGCGGACGCCGGCGTGTCGCTGCGCATCGGCGTGAACGCCGGCTCGCTCGACAAGCGGCTGCTGGCGAAGTACGGCAAGGCGACGCCCGAGGCCCTGGTCGAGTCGGCGCTCAACGAGGCAGCACTGTTCGAAGAGCACGACTTCCGCGACTTCAAGATCTCGGTCAAGCACAACGACCCCGTGGTGATGGTCCGCGCTTACGAATTGCTGGCCGAGCGCTGTGACTACCCGCTGCATCTCGGCGTCACCGAGGCCGGGCCGGCATTCCAGGGCACCATCAAGTCCTCGGTCGCGTTCGGCGCGCTGCTCTCGCGTGGCATCGGCGACACCATCCGGGTCTCGCTGTCAGCGCCCCCGGTCGAGGAGGTCAAGGTCGGTCTGGCCATCCTCGAGTCCCTGAACCTGCGGCAGCGGCGTCTCGAGATCGTCTCCTGCCCGTCCTGCGGCCGAGCTCAAGTTGACGTCTATACCCTTGCCGACAAGGTGACGGCCGGGCTTGAAGGCATCGAGGTGCCGCTGCGCGTGGCCGTCATGGGCTGCGTCGTGAACGGACCGGGCGAGGCCCGCGAGGCCGACCTCGGGGTGGCGTCGGGCAACGGCAAGGGGCAGATCTTCGTCCGGGGCGAGGTCGTCAAGACCGTCCCGGAATCGCAGATCGTCGAGACCCTGATCGAAGAGGCCTTGCGGATGGCCGAGGAAATGGGTGCGGCCGGCATCACGTCCGGCGAGCCCACCGTCTCGATCACCTGATCGTGCGCCGCGCCGGCTGGGTTAGCGGCGCGTGAGACGCGGGAAAGGTCCAGTCACGCACGCGGTTCAGCCGAGAGCACGCCGGGCGTACCGGATCAGGAGAGCGTCGTGAGTACTGCGATCCGTCCCGCCGTACCGGCGCGGACTGCACGTCGATGAGCGCAGAGACGTCCGCTCTGGTCGTGAGCACGATTCCCTTCCAGCCCGGAGGCGTGCTCGGTGGTCGGTATCGGCTGGGCGCGCTGCTCGGTCGCGGCGGAATGGCGGAGGTCTACCGGGCGTGCGACGAGGCGCTGCAACGACCCGTCGCGATCAAGCTCTTCCGTCGGGATTCCATCGGGCCTGACGACGAGACGCGCCAGCGCGCCGAGGTGCAGATGCTGGCCGGCTTGCGGCACTCCGGACTCGTCACCGTCTACGACACCGGAACCGAGGCCTCCTGCGCCGCCGACCCGCGGTCCTACCTCGTGCTCGAACTGGTCGACGGTCAGACGCTCGGCCAGCATGTCGCCGACGGACCCGTCCCGGGCGCCGAGGTGGCCGCCATCGGTCGGCAACTCGCGTCGGCGCTCGCGTACGTCCACAGCCAGGGGATCGTGCACCGCGACGTCAAGCCGGCGAACATCTTGCTGGACCGTAGTGGTGCGGACGACGAACCCGTCGTCGCCAAGCTCACCGACTTCGGCGTCGCCCGGTACCTCGACGGCACGCGGGTGACGACATTCGGCACGACCGTCGGGACCGCGAACTACCTCAGCCCCGAGCAGGCGCTCGGCCAGGAAGTCACGGCTGCGTGCGACGTCTACTCATTGGGCCTCGTCCTGCTGGAATGTCTGACCGGGACGAGGGCCTATCCCGGGCACGGCGTCGAAGCCGCCATTGCCCGGCTGCACCGTGATCCGACCATTCCGCCGACCCTCGGGCCGGCGTGGAGCGCGCTGCTGGTCGCCATGACGGCGCGTGACCCGAGTCATCGACCCAGCGCCGCAGACGTCGCGGGCACCCTTCGCGATTTGGCACCCGCTCAGGCGCGAGTGGTTCTCGACGGCGCCGATGAGGTGACCGAGACCATCGGGCCGCTGCCCGGCTTCCACTGGCTGGCGGCACCGGCGTTGCGTTCGTCGGCCCCGAGCGTGCGGATGCGGGGCCTGCGGTCCCCCCGCCGCGGCGTGCTGGCCCGAGTGGGTGTCGGCGCGGCCCTCGCCGTGGTGGCGCTCGTGGTCGCCAGCGCCGGACTGGCCGCCTCACCCTCGGCCGACCCGCTTCCGCACCCGCCGGCCGGCCCGAACCGCCCCGGCGGGCCGGTGGACGCCGGCGCCGGTGTTCCGGTCACCGCGGCAGTGCGTACCGCCCACCCCGCCGCGCCGCCGGACGCCACGCGGCGGTCCAGGTCGCATTCGACGACCGCACCGCGTCCAGCGACCAGGTCCACCGCGGGAACCAGCCCGGTCACCGTGAAGCTGTCGACCAAAGCGCCGGGCGGCCATGCCGCGAAGGGCAAGCACCGGGGTCATGGCAAGAATTGATCTTCGCGGCGACACGCCCGATTGCCGTGCAGCGGCTCACATGTAGCCAAGATCCAGCGAAGATCGGGCACCAGGTGGGTACGGCTTGCACATCGGCGGTTGTGACCGCCGGGCTCGTGACCGGGGCCGTACCGGCATCCGGCAAGTCCCATCGCAAGGAGTAGCAGTGCAGATTCCTCGCATCGACCCCAAGAACGCAGTTGGCCTTTTCGACAAGGTGATCGGATTGGGCAAGGAGATCCTCGGCACCGTAACGAACCAGGACCGGCTGAAGAAGGCGGGCCAGGTTCAGCAGGAAAAGGGCACCGAGCGGATGAAGGCCGTTCAGTCCGAGGTCGAGGCCCAGGGCCACAAGACCAAGGCGGCGGCGGCTGGTCGCGCCCAGAAGAGCGCGCAGAACACGAAGGAAGCGGTGAACAGCTGATGGGCATCGGAGAGAGCATCAAGGGGACCGTCAAGCAGAAGGCCGGCGACGTCATCGACGATGACAACCTCAAGGCCGAAGGCGACGCCCAGCAGACCAAGGGCGACGAAGAGACCCGCGAGAGCAAGGACCGCGCGGAGGCCCAGGCGCACGAGAAGAAGGCCGACGCCCTGGAGCAGGAGCAGGACGCTCTCGAGGAGTAACCGCGCCGAACACCGACGAGGCAGGCCCACCTGGGCCTGCCTCGTCGGTGTCTCTGCCTCGTCGGTGTCTCTAGGCCATTTCGCGGACCTCGGTGAGCCGGAAGCTGTTCCCCGACGGATCCCGGAAGCCGGAGTCGATGCCGTACGGGCGCTCCTCCGGCGTCTCGAGGAACTCGACGCCGCGGCTCTTGAGCTCCTCGTAGGACTTCTGGCAATCGTCGGTCACCAGGAAGACGGTCCCGGCGAAGCCCTTGCCCATCAGGTCGCGGACCTGTTCCGACGTCGCGGCGTCCATGATCGGCGGCCCAGGGATCGACATCAGCACGATGGCGATGTCGTCCTGTCCGGGCGGTCCGACGGTCAGCCAGCGGAAGTTGCCCATCTCCGGCACGGTGACGTCCGAGCGCACCTCCATGCCGAGCTTTTTCGTGTAGAACTCGAGCGCCGCGTCCTGATCGTGCACCCATACCTGCGCGTTGCCGATCTTGATCATTGTTCGTCCTTCGGTTGGATTGTCGGTAGCGACGACGATATTGACGGCGCGGGCGCCCCGTCTTCTCGAAACGTGCGGTGTTGCGGGCGCCCGTACGCGTGCACGACACAGGCGGGGATCAGGGCCCACGTCGTGGCCGGCGGGAAGGACGTGCGGTACGCGGTCGGCGACTGACCGTAGAGCCGCGAGAACGACGTCGTGAATGACCCGACGCTGGTGAGCCCCACCGTGACGCAGATGTCGGCAACCGAGCGGTCGGTCGTGCGCAGCATCGACGCGGCCCGCTCCAGGCGGCGGGTGAGCAGGTAGGCGTGTGGTGACTCACCGAACGCGCGCCGGAACTCCCGGCTGAAATGAGCCGGCGACAGCCCGGCGGCGCGGGCGAGATCGGCCACCTCGAGGGGTTCGCTGAAACGGGAATCGGCGAGATCCTTGGCGCGCAGCAGATGGCGCGCAGGCGGGACGGGCGGCATTGCCCACCAGTATGGCGTGTGCGTCGGTTACCGTCACGGACGTGAGTTCGCTGCTTCACCGGCCCGTCGAGCGCCCGGCGCTGCGCGTCGTGATCCTGCGCGATGCCGACCGTGGCCAACTCGCCCGGCTCATCGACGAAGATCCGATCGTGAACGCCGTGATCAGCTCGCGGTTGCGCGGCCTGGGCACGGTCGAGCCCCGGACGTTCGGCGGTCTGCTGATCGGAGCCCGGACCCTCGACGGCACCCTGCGCGGTGCTGCCTTCAGCGGTGGCAATCTGCTGCCCATCGGAGGCGGGATCCATGAATGGCAGGCCCTCGCGACCAACGTCCTGGCGCGCGACCGGATCTGCAGCTCGATCGTCGGGCGGGCCGACGCGGTGGCCGGCATGTGGGAGATCCTGTCCGGTGCATGGGGGCCGGCGCGGACGATCAGGCGGACGCAACGGTTGCTGGTACTGGACCGGGCGGCGGGCCCGGACGGCGGGGACGATCGAGTTCGTCCCATGCGTCCCGAGGAACTGGACGCGTACCTTCCGGCCGCTGTGGCGATGTTCACCGAGGAGCTCGGCGTCGCTCCGCAACGGGCCGCGCACGTCGGCGACTACCGCCGACGCGTCGCCGGCCTGATCCAGGAAGGGCGCGCCTTCGGCATCCTCGACCGCGACGGAACCGTGATCTTCAAGGCCGACGTCGGCGCGGTATCGCCGGACACCTGCCAGGTGCAGGGGGTTTGGGTGCGCCCGGACCTGCGCGGGCGAGGCATCGGGACCGCGGCGCTGGTGCCCGTCCTTCGTCACGCGCTGACCCTCGCTCCGTCGGTGAGTCTGTACGTCAACGACTTCAACGTCGCCGCCCGGCGGATGTACGACCGGTTGGGCATGCGCGAAACTGCCGTGCTCTCGACCATCCTGTTCTGAGAAGCTGTCCGCCGTGAGCGTGCAGGCAGTGATCTTCGACTGGGGCGGGACGTTGACCCCATGGCACACGATCGAGCCGCGCGAGGCCTGGATCACGGCCGTGGACGATCATGAACTGGCGGATCGTCTGATGGCCGCCGAGCATGAGCTGTGGCTGCGTTCGCGCGACGAGCACCGCAGCGGATCCATGGATGACGTCTTCGCGGCGGCCGGGGTCGAGCCGACCGAACAGATGCTCGCCGCGATCAGCGAGTGGTGGGAGCCGCACACGCTCCTGGACCCGGACGTGCCGCCCCTGTTCGACGCTCTGCGCGATCGGAGCATCAAGATCGGCGTACTGTCGAACACCCTGTGGTCGCGCGCCGAGCACGAGCGGATCTTCGCCCGCGACGGCGTGCTCGACTCGATCGACGGGGCGGTCTACAGCTCGGAGATCCCGTGGACGAAGCCACATCGGGAGGCCTTCCGGGCGGCGTTGGAGGCGGTGTCGGTGGCCGATCCGGCCGAGGCGGTGTTCGTGGGTGACCGGCCGTTCGACGACGTCCACGGCGCCAAGTCCGCCGGAATGCGCGCGGTCCTGTTGCCGCACAGCGACATTCCCGAGGTGCAGAAGGGTCCGGTCGAGGGAGAGCCGGACGCCGTGATCCAACGCCTTGGTGATCTGCTGGCTGTGATCGACGCCTGGCGCTAGTGCGTCGTGCCAGTGGCGGGTGCGGCACTGTCAGCAACGATGTGCATGCTTCTGGTGAACCCGGGGGTGTCGACTGAAGGAGAGGCATGCTCGTCCGCTTGCTGCGTGATCATCTACGGCCGTACCGGCGTTGGCTCACCGCCGTGGTGGCGCTGCAGCTCGTGGGGACGATGGCGTCGCTCTATCTGCCCAGCCTGAACGCCGACATCATCGACAACGGCGTGTCGACGGGGAACACCGGCTACATCGTTCGTACCGGCGGCTGGATGTTGTCCGTGAGCCTGGTGCAGATCGTCTGCTCGATCGTCGCCGTGTATTACGGCGCCCGGACCGCGATGGCCTTCGGGCGCGACGTCCGTGGCGCGTTGTTCCACCGGGTGAGCAGCTTCTCCGCCCGCGAGATCGCCCAGTTTGGCGCACCCTCGCTGATCACGCGCAACACCAACGACGTCCAGCAGGTGCAGATGTTGGTGGTCATGACCTGCACGATGATGGTCGCGGCGCCAATCATGTGCGTCGGCGGCGTCATCATGGCGCTGCGCGAGGACATCGCACTGTCCTGGCTGCTCGCGATCAGCGTCCCCCTGCTGGCCGTGCTGATCTCGCTGATCGTGCGCCGGATGGTGCCGCAGTTCCGGCTCATGCAGGAGCGCATCGACCAGGTCGGTCGGGTGCTGCGCGAGCAGATCACCGGCGTGCGCGTGGTTCGCGCGTTCGTCCGCGAGCCGGTCGAGGTGCAGCGTTTCGACGAGGCCAATCGGTCGCTGACCGACACGTCGGTGCGTGCTGGGCGGTTGATGGCGCTGATGTTCCCGACCGTGATGCTCGTGCTGAACGTCTCGAGCGTCGCTGTGCTGTGGTTCGGGGCGGAACGAGTGGGCTCGGGCCAGATGCAGGTGGGCTCGCTGACGGCGTTCCTGAGCTACCTGATGCAGATCCTCATGTCGGTCATGATGGCCACGTTCATGTTGATGATGATCCCGCGGGCCGCGGTCTGCGCCGAGCGGATCAACGAGGTCCTCGACACCCGATCCTCGGTCGTGCCGCCCAAGGATCCGGTCACCCAGCTGACGGTGCGCGGCGAGGTCGAACTGCGCAACGCGACGTTCCACTACCCGGGTGCCGCGGCGCCGGTGCTGGCCGATGTCACGCTGCGGGCCCGGCGCGGACAGACGACGGCGATCATCGGCAGCACAGGGGCGGGCAAGACCACCTTGCTCTCGCTGGTCCCGCGTCTGATCGACGTCACCGGGGGCGAGGTCCTCGTCGACGGGGTGGACGTGCGGCGGCTCGAACCGGACCTGCTGTGGAGTCGCATCGGTTACGTACCGCAGCGCTCATACCTGTTCTCGGGCACGATCGCCAGCACCCTGCGGCACGGCAATCCGGACGCCACGGATGACGAGCTGTGGGCCGCGCTCGACGTGGCGCAGGCCCGCGACTTCGTCGAGGCGATGCCCGAGGGCCTGGCGGCCGCCGTGTCCCAGGGCGGCACGAACCTGTCCGGTGGCCAACGGCAACGCATCGCGATTGCGCGGGCCATCGTCCGGCGCCCGGAGATCTACTTGTTCGACGACTCGTTCTCAGCACTCGACCCGGGCACCGACGCCCGCCTGCGCGCGGCGCTGCGTCCAATCACCCGCGATGCGGCGGTGCTGGTGGTCGCCCAGCGAGTGTCCACGATCCTCGACGCGGACCAGATCGTCGTCCTGGACGCGGGTCGGGTCGTCGGCGAGGGCACCCACGACCAGCTCGTCGAGACCTGCCCCCCGTACGCCGAAATCGTGCAGAGTCAGCTCAGCGCCGAGGACGCAGCATGAGCAAACCGAACGGCGCGAGCGGCGGCAAGGCCGCGCTCCCGCAGCGGCTCCCGCCGGCGGGAGCCGCGGCCCGCCGGGGCGGTGGCCCGCCGTGGATGACCGCCGGCATGCCGGCCGAGAAGTCGATGACCTTCGGGCCGTCCGCGAAGCGGCTGATGCGCCGACTCCAGCCGGAGCGGTGGCTCGCGGTCGGCGTGCTGCTCCTCGCGGTCGGCAGCGTCACGCTGATGGTCCTCGGCCCACGGATCCTCGGTCGGGCCACCAACCTGATCTTCAACGGATACCTCGGCCGGAAGCTGCCGTCGGACATCTCACTGGATCAGGCGGTGGCCGCTGCGAAGGCGCGCGGCGACGGCGACTTCGCGAACCTGCTGCGCAATGCGCACATCGTGCCCGGCCGCGGGATCGACATGGCTGCGCTGGGCAACGTGCTGTTGCTCGCGCTCACCGTGTACGTCGTCGGCGGCGTGCTCTCGTGGCTGCAGGGCTACGTCCTCAACGGCGTCGTCCAGCGCACCGTCCTGCGGCTGCGCGCGGACGTCGAGGACAAACTCAACCGGCTGCCGTTGCCCTATTTCGACGGCCAGCCCCGTGGCGAGGTGCTCAGCCGGGTCACCAACGACATCGACAACATCTCGCTGACCATGCAGCAGACGATGAGCCAGCTGCTGTCGTCCCTGCTGACCGTGGTCGGCGTCGTGACGATGATGATCCTCATCTCACCGCTGCTGGCGCTGATCGCTCTCGTCACCATCCCGGTGTCGATGCTGGTCACCAAGGCGATCGCCAAACGCTCGCAGGGTCAGTTCGTCGCGCAATGGCGACACACCGGCGCGCTCAACGGCCACATCGAGGAGTCCTTCACCGGCCACGAACTGGTCAAGGTCTTCGGCCGGCAGGGCGAGGTGGAGGCCGCGTTCGCCGAACACAACGACGCGCTGTTCCGGGCCAGCTTCGGGGCCCAGTTCGTCTCCGGCCTGATCATGCCGGCGATGATGTTCATCGGGAACCTGAACTACGTCGCCGTCGCGGTGGTCGGCGGGCTGCGGGTGGCGTCGGGGTCCATGAGCCTCGGCGACGTACAGGCGTTCATCCAGTACTCGCGCCAGTTCACTCAACCACTCACCCAGGTCGCGTCGATGGCAAATCTGCTGCAGTCCGGAGTGGCTTCCGCCGAACGCGTCTTCGATCTTCTCGACGCCGAGGAGCAGAGCCCGGATCCGGTCAGCCCGCAGCGGCCGACCCGCAACCGCGGACGCGTCGAGTTCGAGCACATCTCGTTCGCTTACCAGCCGGAAACTCCGCTGATCAACGACCTGTCGCTCGTCGCCGACCCGGGTCACACGGTGGCGATCGTCGGGCCCACCGGAGCGGGCAAGACGACCCTGGTCAATCTCGTCATGCGCTTCTACGAACTCGACGGTGGCCGGATCACCCTCGACGGGGTCGACATCGCCGCCATGCGGCGCGACGCGTTGCGCGGCGAGATTGGAATGGTGCTGCAGGACAGTTGGCTGTTCGGCGGCACCATCCGCGACAACATCGCGTACGGCCGACCGGGCGCGTCCGAAGCTGAAATCCTCGAAGCCGCCCGGGCGAGTTACGTCGACCGCTTCGTGCAGTCGCTACCGGACGGCTACGACACCGTGATCGACGAGGAGTCGAGCAACCTGTCAGCCGGTCAGAAGCAGCTGATCACGATCGCTCGAGCCTTCATCGCCCAGCCGTCCCTGCTGATCCTCGACGAGGCGACGAGCGCGGTGGACACCCGAACCGAGTTGCTGGTGCAGCACGCGATGGCCGCCCTGCGCGCGAACCGGACCAGCTTCGTGATCGCGCACCGGCTGTCCACGATTCGCGACGCGGATCTGATCCTGGTCATGGAAGAGGGACGGATCGTGGAGCAGGGTGACCACGCGCAGTTGCTGGCCCAGCACGGTGCCTACGAGCGGCTCTATCGCGCACAGTTCCGGCAGGCGGGGACGGCCGCGGACGACGAACTGGAAGGCGCCGGCCGGTAATCGGGTTGGCGCCGGGGCGCACAGCGGTGACAGTGGCCCGATGGACTACGAGATCCGCTATGCGAGCGAGAACGAGTGGGCGGCCGTCGCCGAACTCGACGGGGCGAGCTTTGGATTCCACTACAGCGACCAGGAACTGGCCGACGCGGCGCTGGACATCGACCCTCAACGGATCGTCGTCGCCGCGGTCGACGGCGCGATCATCGGGATCAGCGCCGAGCTGCCGTTCGCGATGCTGCTGCCGGGCGGGGCCGACGTCCCGGTGGTCGGGCTGACGTGGGTCTCGGTCGAGCTCACCCACCGCAGACAGGGCGTGCTGCGCGCAATGGTCGAACAGCAGCTGCGCGAGCAGGCGGCCGCAGGGACCGCCGCGGTGATCCTCAGCGCCAGCGAGGGTGGGATCTACGGGCGCTACGGCTTCGGGGTCGCCACCGAGGTGCGCCACACGGTCGTCCAGCGACGGCGAGCCCGGATGACGAGTCCCGTCGACACGTCGGCGGTGCGCCGACTGACGACCGACCACGCCCGGGAGGTGCTGCCCGGGCTGTACGAGCGATGGCGGCGGCAGACGCCGGGCGGGCTGACCCGCGACCAGCGGCGCTGGACCTTCACGCTGCTCGACCGCGAGTACCAGCGACAGGGCAAGTCCGGTCTGTTCCACCTGGTGCACCCGGACGGCTACGCGTCCTACCGGATCAAGTCCGAATGGGGCGCGGGCGATCCCCAGCATCAGTGCTGGTTGGTGGACTACGCGCCGGCCACCGACGAGGCGCATGCGGCGCTGTGGCAGACGCTGCTGTCGATGGATCTGGTCAGCACGATCGAGAGCTATCGCGTCCCGCTCGACGACCCGATCCAGCTACTGCTCGCTGACCCGCGGGGCGTGCTCACGACCCACCTCGGAGATTCGTTGTGGGTGCGCCCCTTGGACGTCACGGCCCTGCTCGCCTCGCGTCGGTACGCGGTCGACGTCGACTGCGTGTTGGACGTTCGTGACGCGCTGCTCGGCGACGGGCGCTACCTGCTGCGGGGCGGCCCGGACGGTGCGGCGTGTGTGCGGACCGACCGCGGCCCGGACCTCAGCGTGGACATTGCCGACCTGGGCGCTGCGTGCCTGGGTGGGAGGCGGCTCGCGCAACTGGCCCGGGCCGGCCGGGTCGACGCAGCGAACCCGGTGCTGCTGGCCCGGGTGGACGCAGCGTTCGCCGCAGACCGGCACCCGGCCCACGGCACCCCGTTCTGATCCGTCCTCGGCCGAGACGGGCTCAGATGCCGGGGAACGGCGTGGTCGGCCGGGCGGGATCGACGATCACGCGCCAGCGGCTGGCTCGCACGGCGCTCGCGGTCAGCGCCGATTGGGTCGAGGTTCGCAGCGCGGCGGCGCGAGCGCCCGGGCCGGAAGCGGCTTGCGCGTACAGGAAGCGCCAGGCCGAGGCGCACTCGTCCTCTAGGCGCAGTGCGAGGGCCCGAGCCGAGCGGGCGCTAGTCACGGGGTACAGGGACGGGTAGTCGACGCGGGGCGCGACCGGGGTTAGCCCGGCGGCGTCCAGGCTCGCCTCGGTGCGGTCGCGCAGCGATTCGTGAGCGTCCGAGCTGGCGACCGCGAGCTGCTGATCCGCCCCCGTCAGGTGCGGTCCCAGCAGTGCGTAGCCGAACACCGCTTGGTGCTCCGCGGCCAACGCGGCCTGCCACGCGGCGGTGAGCGCGCTCATTGCAGCAGCTCCGCGTGGGTGGCCTCGCAGGCCGCGATGCTGGCCAGCACGACCGCATGGGCGCCATCGAGGACGGCGGCCCGCCGGGCGGCGGCGCTCGAAGCCGCCCGTTCGGCGGCGCGCAGTTCGGAAGCCGTGCGGGGCGTACCTCGCGGAGTCGACGGGGTCGATGTCGGTTGCGGCGTGTCGTAGCCGGCGACGAGCGCCTGCAGCGCGGCGAGGTGGGCCGCATGGTCGGCCCGGGACGCGACGATCACCCGCCGCACCGCCGGAGTTCCGCCGGTCGTCGCGTCCAGGTCGGCGATCAACCTGCGTTCGGCCTCGACCGCAGCAACCAGGGCGGCGGGCGGGGGAGTGGGCTTCGGCGCCACGTCGTCATGCACGATGCCGGCCACCACGCCGGCGCCGCCGCCGAGCACCACCGCGCCGCTGCCGGCCAGGAACCACCGCCGCGTAATCCCAGACTTCGCCGGTTCGGGCGGCTCGGTCGCCGGCGGCGAGGAAGGCGGGGTCACGTCACTCATGGCGATGCAAGTTTGGCAGAGCCGATAGGCTTCCTCGTCACACAACTGCACGCGAGACCCGAGGAGCCGATCATGCCGCCCGCCACTGCCGGTGCGTCCGCGGCGCAGGCCCGAGAGCGTCTGCTCGACCTGCTCGGACCGCTGGTCGCGGAGGCGGGATACGACCTCGACGATGTCATCGTCACCTCGGCCGGACGTCGCAGCCTCATCCGGGTCACCGTGGATGCCGACGGAGGCATCGATCTCGACGCGGTCGCGATGGTCAGTCGGCTCGTCTCCGACGCCCTCGACGCCGACTCCGAGAATCCGGCGAGTCCGCGGGCGCTCGCCGGTGCGTACGTCCTCGAGGTCAGCTCGCCCGGCGTCGACCGCCCCCTCACCGAACCCCGGCACTGGCGCCGGGCCGTCGGTCGATTGGTGAAGGTCGAGATCCATGGCCAGTCCGTGACCGGACGGGTCGCCGCGGCCGACGACGACGCTGTCACCCTCGACGTCACCGGACGCCGGCGCACGGTCACATGGGCCGATCTCGGCCGCGGCAAGGTCCAGGTGGAGTTCAATCGCCTGGAGGAGGAGTAGTCATGGTCCAGGTCGACCTCGCCGCGCTGCGCAGTATCGAGCGGGAGAAGGAGATCTCGTTCGAGACCCTGCTCAGCGCGCTCGAGACCGCGCTGCTGACGGCGTACAAGCACACTCCGCACTCGATGCCGCACGCCCGCGTCGTGATCGACCCGAAGACCGGCGAGGTCGTCGTCTGGGCGCAGGACCTCGGCCCCGAGGGCGAGATCATTGAGGAGTACGACGACACGCCCACCGACTTCGGCCGCGTCGCCGCCATGACGGCGCGGCAGGTGATCCTCCAGCGGCTGCGCGACGCCGAGCACGACCAGACATTCGGCGAGTACTCCGGGCGCGAGGGAGACATCGTTACGGGGGTGATCCAGGCCGATGCCCAGGCGTCCCAGCGTGGGCTCGTCCTCGTCGACATCGGCAAGGTTGAGGCGATCCTGCCGCAGTCCGAGCAAGTGCCAGGCGAGCAGTACACGCACGGAACCCGGGTGAAGGGATACGTCGTCGGCGTGGCCCGCGGTACGCGCGGCCCGCAAGTGACGATCAGCCGGACGCACCCCAACCTCGTCAAGAAGCTCTTCGCGCTCGAGGTTCCCGAGATCGCTGACGGCAGTGTCGAGATCGTGGCCGTCGCCCGCGAGGCCGGGCACCGGACCAAGATCGCCGTCCGCACCGACGTCGCCGGACTCAACGCGAAGGGCGCCTGCATCGGTCCGATGGGCCAGCGGGTGCGCAACGTCGTGGCCGAACTGCACGGCGAGAAGATCGACATCATCGACTGGGCCGAGGACCCGGCGACCTATGTCGGCAACGCCCTGTCCCCGGCGCATGTGGTCTCCAGCGAGATCGTCGACCCGGTCGCGCTGCAGGTTCGGGTGGTGGTGCCGGACTTCCAGCTCTCGCTCGCCATCGGCCGCGAGGGCCAGAACGCCCGGTTGGCGGCGCGGCTCACCGGCCACCGCATCGACATCCACAGCGACGCCGAGGTCGAGCCGTCCACACCGGGCGAATCGGCTGCGCCCGCCCCTGGGGAGTAGAGTCGAGGATGGTCGTCGCTTCGTCGACGGCAGCTGACTCCGATCGGACCATGGCCACTGTGGACGCTGAAACGCCGCAGAGCCCGGTCCGGACGTGTATCGGGTGCCGACAGCGGGCAGCGGCCGCCGAGTTGCTCCGCGTCGTCGTGGCGCCGGACGTGATCGGCAGGGCAGCGAACCACGCTGAAGAGGCCCGGAGCCCGAGCGCACAGCTCGGCCGCGGGCCCGTTACCTTGCCCGTCGTGCCCGACCCGCGTCGGCGCACCGCAGGACGCGGTGCGTGGTTGCACCCCGACTCACGGTGCGTCGATCTCGCCGAGCGGCGCCGGGCCTTCGCCCGGGCACTGCGCGTGCCCGGTCCCGTCGACCCGACGCCGGTCCGCGAGTACGTTGCGCAGGCGAACTCGGTCGGTAGTTCCAGTACGACACCACCAGCGGAGCCCCGCAGGAGATGAGAAGAGCGTGAGTGAGCATCGCAGGGCCCGTCAAGGGTCCGAGGAGCAGAGCGAACGTGCGATGAGCGCTTGCGCGAAGAGCGAACCAACAAAGGGCACTCGATGAAGCGCCAGCGATGAGTAAGTCCCCCGTCTAACGGACCGAGCGGGTTGCCGCACGGTCCTCTCGAAGGAGACACGTGCCAGGCAAGACCCGCGTATCAGCGCTCGCGAAAGAGCTGGGCCTGACCAGTAAGGACGTCCTCGCCAAGCTCAACGAGATGGGTGAGTACGTCAAGACCGCCTCGTCGACCGTCGAGGCCCCGGTGGCCCGCAAGTTGCGCGAGGCCTTCCCGGACGCCGCGCCGGCGCCGGCCAAGAAGGCACCGGCGAAGAAGGTCGCTGCCGCGGCCCCGCCGGCACCGGCCGAGCCCGAGCCGGTCGCGCCGCCCGCACAACCCACTCAGCCGACCCCGGCCCCGGCCCCGGCCCCGACCGTCGTGCCCGAGGTCCCCAGTACCCCCGAGCCTGCCGCCGCGTCGGCCGCGCCGCCCGAGGCGCCGGCTGGGCCGCGTCCGGTAACGCCGGTCGGTCCGCGTCCCGGGCCGCGGGTGGGCAACAACCCGTTCGGCGTCGGCGGTGGTGGGGCGCCGCGCCCGGCCACCCCGCGCCAGCCCACCGGCCCGGGCAACATGCCGCCACGGCCCGGCGGTCCTCGTCCCAACCCCGGCATGATGCCGCCCCGACCCAACCCCGGCATGGTGCCGGGACGTCCCGGCGGCGGTATGCGCAGTGGCGGCCCCGGTGCCGGTCCGGGCGGTCCCGGCGGCCGTCCGGGCGGTCCCAGTACTCGTCCGGGCGGTCCCGGGGGTCCCGGTGGTCCCGGTGGCCGTCCCGGTGGTGGTGGCGGCGGCTTCCGCAGCGGTCCCGGCGGCGGCGGTCCGGGTGGTCCTGGCGGCCCAGGGGCCGGCGCGCCCGGTAGCCCGTACCGAGGTGGCCCCGGCGGCCGTCCCGGTGGCGGTGGTCGCGGTGGTCGCGGTGCCAGCACGGCCGGTGCGTTCGGTCGTCGCGGCGGCGGGCCGGCCCGCGGTCGCAAGAGCAAGAAGCAGCGGCGCGCCGAGTTCGACAACATGTCCGCGCCGTCGATCGGCGGCGTGCAGGTTCCCCGTGGCAACGGTGATGTTCTGCGCCTGCCGCGCGGGGCCTCGTTGTCCGACTTCGCCGACAAGATCGACGCGAACCCGGCCTCGCTCGTCCAGGTGATGTTCCATCTCGGCGAGATGGTCACCGCGACACAGTCGGTGAACGAGGAAACGCTGCAGCTCCTCGGCGCCGAGCTGAACTACCAGGTTCAGGTCGTCAGTCCCGAGGACGAGGACCGCGAGCTGCTGGAGTCCTTCGATCTCACCTTCGGCGAGGACGAGGGCGAGGACGAGTACATCGTCGCTCGGCCTCCGGTCGTCACCGTCATGGGTCACGTCGACCACGGCAAGACCCGACTGTTGGATGCGATCCGCAAGACCAACGTCATGGGCGACGAGGCCGGCGGCATCACCCAGCACATCGG
>JAVHVH010000079.1:0-6081 GCA_032160665.1 Pseudonocardiales bacterium | reverse complement strand
CAACACGTCGTACTGGGGATTCTTCGACTACACGTCGGTGGACTCGGGGGGCGTCCAGCACCCGGCCGTCGAAGCCACAAAGCGGCTCGACACCAATGCGTCAGGCTTTGCGACTACCGGCCCGGGGTCGTCGTTGACGAACGGATTCATCAAGAACCTCACCTCGCAATCGGTGACGCTGTTCCTGTACACCAATAAAAATGGCACGGGAACGCCAGTGGGCTCGGCGACGGCAGTGCTGACGATCGCTTGCGCCTGAATTCGATCGAAGTTCACCCGCAGGGCTGGTCCTCGACCGTCACGTTCAGCGGGCGGACGAGCGGCTGGCGCAGCACGACTGGCTTCGCGGACCCGGCCGGTTCGACCAGGTGGAAGACGATTGTCCGGGTGGCGCCGCGCGGCAGTTCCAGGTCGACCACATAGACCGGATGCCCGAGCTCGTCCCCCGATCCCACGAAACCCCGCTTGCCGCCGACCGTCACTGACTGCATGACCGCCTCGTGGCTGGCGAAGTAGCTGACCTCGAGCCGGTTGTCGCCGGGCTTCACCGAATACCCGTGCTCGTCGCTGCGGGCGGTCACGTAGGCCGGCAGGCCGGTCGGGGCGCCGTTCGTCAGGGTGATCGTCACCGTGACCGGGCGCGTCGCGCCGCAGCCGGTGCGCTGCCACCGCAGCGTCCGGTCCAGGTAGTAGTCGAGCTTGTTGCCGCCGTCGTTCACGATCGACAGGCCGGCGAACGGCGCCGCGTTCGGTGGTATCGCGCCGGAGAGCGCCGTCTGCTTCAGCTGCGCCTCGACCGACGGGTCGGCACTCCACACGAGGATGCGTCGCTCGCCGATCGCCTTGGCGGCCGCGTCGACGAGGCGGGAGGTGCTGCCATGCGAGTCGACGATGCGCGTGCTCGCCGCCTTCGCGATGTCGAGCAGGTACTTCTTGCGGCCGGCGACGTCCGTCGCGAACTTGGTGTACACCGTGCTCTGCGTGAGTGAGACGACGTTGCCGGCGTCCACCTTCGTGCCGTCCGGCAGGGTGGCCCCGCCCGTCACGTCGAGCAGGTAGCTCAGCGCGGTCGGGTCGACGGCGATCGCCCCGTCCAGGCGTTGCCCGCTGTACTTGCGCCACATGGCCGCCCAGATCTGCGCGGCGTACGGGAAGTTCGGGGAGATGTTGCTGTTGACGTACAGGCTGGTGGTGGCGGCGCCTTCGTAGAGCTGCTGGTAGTCGGCCCCGAGGTTGAGCCCGGTGGCCACCTTGCGCAAGGTGGTGTCGCTCTCGAACCGCGTGAACGTCGGCTTGCCGTGATCGATCTTCAGGATCGCGAAGGCGCCGGGCAGGCCACCGGTCCCCCGCGCTTCGGCTTCGTTCTGGAATCCGACGAAGTACCGCTTCACGCCGTCGACGCCGAGCAGCTGCGGCGCGATGTGCACCGCGAGATCGGCCGAGCGGACCGTCCCGGCCAGATCCGTCAGTTGCCCCAGGAGGTCGGAGCGGGCGTGGTCGGCGGCCGCGAGCCACGTGTGCGGCGGCAGTGCGCTCACGCGGGCGACAGCCGCCGTCATCGTGCGGTCGGCTCGCTCGATCGACGGGGCGACGGCGACGATCGGCGCGAGGTCGATGCTGCCGTCCGCTTTGCGCAGACTGCCCGGGTCGATCTTGTCGCGGGCGTCGAGCAGGGCCGGCAGGGCCGAGGACGCCAGGTCATCGGCGGTCGCGGCGATCCCGCGGACCGTGCGGATCGGGTTGTCGCCGCCCGGCAGTTGCGCGGCGAGCGCCCACGCCGGTCCGGTGGTGAGCTGGTGCGCGCGCCGCGCGTGGGTGCGCAGCTCGTCGAGCGTCTTGCGAGCCGCGACGAGATCACCGCTGGTGATCTGCGCGCGCAGGAGCGGCACTTCGTCCCGCACGGCCTGCAGCTGGCTGCGGGCGAGCAGGCCGGTGATGACCATCCAGAGCGCGGTGACCATGATCAGCCCACCGGTGACCACCATGGCCAGACCGATGCGGCGGCGACGGCGCAGCCGCGTCGACTCATCAGTCGACTCGTCGGGATCAGTCGACTCGTCGGTATCGCTCGTGCTGTCCGGGCTCGTTGCGCGATGGAACTTCAGGCGACAGCCCGGCGACGACGTCCGCTGATCAGCAGCATTGCGCCGGCGACGAGAAGCACGAGGCCCGCGCCGCTGATGGCCGCGACCTGAACGCCGGTGACCGCGACGCCGCCGGTGCCGCTGCCGGTACCGCCGGTGCCGCCGTTGCCGCCGGTGCCTTGGCCACCGACACCGGAACAGTTCGTCGCCACGGTGATGCGGGCGCTGGCGGTGTCACCGGTCGCGCCGGTCGCGACGATCGTGTGGGCGCCGGTGGTGCCCGCCGCGAGAGAGACTGAGGTGCTGAACGAGCCGTCGGCGTCGGCCCGGACGGTCTTCAGGGCGGTGCCCCCGGCGTCCAGCGTCAGGTCCACAAGTTCATTGGCGGCGAACCCGGCGCCCGCAACCGCGATCGGGCTACACCCGTTGGCGGAGGAGACGGCCAAGGTCGGTGCCGGGGTGTACGGCGCGGCCCCAGAGCTGGAGGCCAGCGTCGTGGACGCCAGGAGCATTCCGAGCAGGGCCACGAGCACCGCGGTGACACGCTTGATGGCTGACATGTGGTTCCTCACTCACATTCCTGGCGCTGCTGCACCGAACAAGGTCGTCCCCCATGAGCAGCGATCATGAGGACTGTAACCGAGGCTGACCCGGCGAGAAAGCCAAGACGAGTCGACACACGCGGCGTATCCGTACGAGATCGGGTCAATATGCACCGCTCCGGCGCAGGACGGCGCGGATTGTGCGGGCGAGGATGCCCACGTCCACACCGAGGCTCCAGTTTTCGACGTAGTACAGGTCGAGGCGCACCGCGTCGTCCCAGCTCAGGTCGGACCGTCCACTGACCTGCCACAAGCCGGTCAAACCGGGCCGCATGAGCAACCGGCGGCGGGCCGAGCCGGTGTAGGTCGAGTCCGCCGCCGCCAACGGCCGCGGGCCGACCAGGGACATCCGTCCGCTGATCACGTGCACCAGTTGCGGAAGCTCGTCGATCGAGAACTGCCGCAGCAGGCGGCCGACCCGGGTGACCCGCGGGTCGCTGCGCATCTTGAACAGGACGCCGCCGCCGTCCTGCTCGTTGAAGTCGACGAAGTGACCCTGCCGGCTCTCCGCGTCGACGTGCATCGTCCGCAGCTTGAGCATGGTGAATTCCGTGCCGTGCACGCCGAGCCGGCGCTGCCGGTAGAACACTGGCCCGCGCGATTCCAGCTTGATCGCGCACGCCGCCAGGATCAGCAACGGCAGCGCGAAGGCGAACAGGAGCGCGCCGCCGACGAGGTCGAGGGATCGCTTGATGATGCGCGGGAGCCGGCCCAGCTGGGGCTGCTCCAGCCACATCAGAGGAAGTCCCTCGACGAGGCTGACGTGCACCCGCGGTCCGGCGATTTCGGTGAGGGCCGGCGCGAGGACCAGACCGCGTCCCGTGCCCTCGAGCTGCCAGCCGAGTTCGCGGACGCTGGTCGGGCCGAGCCCGTGCCCGGTGACGGCAACGACATCGGCGTCGACCAGATCGGCGGTGGCCGCAGCGTTCAGGACGCCGCCAACCACCGGGATGCCGGATCCGACGTCTGCCCCCTGTTCGGTGTCCTCGACGCAAACACCGACGACGCGCAGACCCGCTCCCGTCGCGCGCTCCGTGACCTCGATCAGGTTCTGCACCGATTCGGTCGTGCCCACCGCGAGGATGCGGTGCACCCACTTGCCGTTGCGGCGCAAGCGGTAGACGACGCGCCGGGTGATGGCCCGGGCCGCGAAGAGAAACAGGACGCCCATCGGAATCACCACGATGACGAAACCGCGGGCCACCTCGGTCTTGGTGGCGTAACAGAAAGTGGCCAGCACGCTGACGGTGACCGCGCCGGCCCGCAGGACGACCCGCGCCTCGGTCGGCCCGGTGGCCAGATGGCGGATGTCGTAGCCGCCGGCGTTCTGCAGGGCGAGCAGCCAACCGAGCACGATCCCGACGGCATAGATGTTGTAGTTCAGAAACGGCTGGGCCGACCAGAAACGCACCGTGTAGCCGAGAGTGATGGCCAGGACCATCGCCACCACGTCGCCGGCGAGGAGCACCAGGCGATAGCGCAGCATCCAGGCCCGAGGCGTCCCGACAGTGGCGACATTCGCCGCGACGGATTTGATCGCTGCCCGCGACGGCTGGCGTCGCACAGCGAACGTCCGCGGGTCAGCGGAGTCGATGATGTCGGTCATGCGCGTTCCCTACCCAGGACGTGCGTGAAGAGAGATTGCTTCTGCTGAATGTGTCAGCGTGATCTCTCGCGCACGTTCCACAAGAGGCCCCCGTGGCGAACTGTACGGACGGATCGACCCGGGTCAAGTAGCTGTTAGGCCCGACTCCAACTACCCAGAGTTAGCTCTGATTACGCCCAGACAGCTTGGGGTTCCGCGCGCCGCTGCGCGAGCGGAATCGGGGCGTCGTACTCGCGGATAATCTCGTAGCGAGTGTTGCGTTCCTTGGGCTGGAAACCGGCGTCGCGGATGAGGTTCAGCAGGTCGTCGCGGGTCAGCTTGTCCGGCGTGCCGTAGCCGTCCGCGTCATGCGTGATCTTGTACTCGACGACCGAACCGTCCATGTCGTCCGCGCCGTAGTTGAGGGCGAGTTGGCTCGTCGACAGGCCGTGCATCACCCAGAAGACTTTGACGTGCGGGAAGTTGTCGAGCATCAGCCGGCTGACGGCGAAGGTCTTGAGGACGTCGGCGGGCTGGGCCATCGGCAGGTGGCTGAGCCGGTTGTTGTCGTTGTGGAAGCGCAGCGGGATGAAGACCTGGAAGCCGCCGGTCTCGTCCTGGAGTTCTCGCAGCCGCAGGACGTGGTCGACGCGGTGCCGCGGCTCTTCGATGTGGCCGTACAGCATCGTGGCCGGAGTGCGCATTCCCTTGGAGTGGGCCAGCCGGTGGATGCGCGACCAGTCCTCCCAATGCGTGTTGTGGTCGACGATCTGCTTGCGCACGTCCCAGTCGAAGATCTCGGCGCCGCCGCCGGTGAGGGACTCGAGGCCGGCGTCCATCAGCTCGTCGAGGATGGCGTCGGCGCTGAGGCCGGAGATCGACTCGAAGAAGTGCACCTCGGTGGCCGTGAAGCACTTGAGCGCGACGTCGGGCAGGACGGCCTTGAGCTCTTTGAGGACGCGGGGGTAGTACTTCCACGGCAAGGTGGGGTGCAGGCCGTTGACGATGTGCAGTTCGGTCAGGCCGTCGTCCTTCATGGCCAGCGCCTTCTCGACGGCCTCCTCGACGCGCATCGTGTACGCGTCCTTCTGGCCGGGCTTGCGTTGGAAGCTGCAGTAGGCGCACGACGCGGTGCAGACGTTGGTCAGGTTCAGGTGCCGGTTGACGTTGAAGTAGACGGTGTCTTGATTCTTTTCGGTCCGGACGTCGTGGGCCAGGCCGCCGAGCCAGGCGAGGTCGTCGGACTCGTAGAGGTCCTCGCCGTCCCGCCGGGTGAGCCGCTCGCGGGCCCCGATCTTCTCGGTCAACTCGGCCTTGCGGGCATCCGTCAGCGGCATGCGTCCAGGGTACGTGGGCTCGGTGGGACCTCCTCCGTCCCCACCGCCTCCGTCCCTCCGTTCCGTCCCTCCGTTGATCAACAGACCTTTCCGGCCGTCCCGACGGCCGGAAGTCGACGTTGATCAAGCCGGATGGCGCGGTCGGCGATCGCAAACCTGTTTGCCGCCGCGACTGACGCAACCGACGTCCACCACCGGCCGACGACGCCACGCGCCGCCACTCTCGCTGATCAACAGACCCTGCCGGCCGTCCCGACGGCCGGAAGTCGACATTGATCAAGGGAATGGCACGGTCGTCGATCGCCAACCTGTTTGCTGCCGCGACCGACGCAACCGACGCGACCGTCGTCCACCACCCACCCGGCGTCCACCACTCGCCGCCACTCTCGTTGATCAACAGACCCTACCGGCCGTCCCGACGGCCAGAAGTCGGCGTTGATCACGGAGGAGCGGGCGCGCCCCGCCCGGTTGTC
>JAVHVH010000018.1:0-17247 GCA_032160665.1 Pseudonocardiales bacterium | reverse complement strand
TGGAATCTCCCCTCGTTCTGGGGCTCGACGGCGAGGCGATCGCCACCCTGATGCGCACCCCTGGGCATGACCTCGAACTCGCTGCGGGCTGGCTCGTCGTCGAGTCCGGCGTGCGCGCGCCCGACGACATCGTCACCCTGCGCGCGTGCCGCGAGGACGACACCGACCGTGTGCACATCACGCTGCGCGCGGATGTGCGACCGCCCCGCCCGCGCGCCTTCGTCACGTCCGCGGCGTGCGGCGTGTGCAGCGCCGACGTCCTCGACCTGAGCCTGCTGGCCGTCGGCGAGGCGCACCGACCGGGCTGGACGGTCGCGCGTGACGTGCTGGCCGGGCTGCCCTCGGCGATGCGCAAACGACAGCGGGCCTTCGACCGCACCGGTTCGGTCCACGCCGCTGCGCTGGCCGACGAATCGGGAAACCTCGGAGTCGTCCGTGAGGACGTGGGGCGGCACAACGCGGTGGACAAGGTGGTCGGCCAGGCCCTGCTCGACGGCACGCTGCCGGCCCAGGACCGGCTCCTCGTGGTCAGCGGCCGGGTGTCGTTCGAGATCGTGCAGAAGGCCGTCGCCGCCCGCGCCGCCGGGATCGTCGCGGTGTCCGCGCCGTCCAGTCTGGCCGTCGATCTCGCCCGGGAGCACGGCCTGCTGTTGGCCGGGATGGTGCGCGAAGGTCGCCTCAACGTCTATGCGGGCGACGAGTTCGTCAGCTGAACCGACGCTCGCGGAACGAGCCTGTCGCTGATCCCAAGGTGCGAGAACGTGTTCTAGTTGGCACACTTCGCCCGTGACCCCTCGCGCTCGTACCTCCCGCCGTACCTTCCTCGCCGGGTCGGCCGGCACCGCCGCGGTCCTGGCCCTGCCGACGACCGCAGCCAAGGCCGGTGCGTCCTCGCCCACCACCGCGACCCCGACTGCCACCGCCGATGTCGCGGTCGTGGGCGCCGGGCTCGCCGGGTTGACCGCGGCCCGCAGGCTGGTCGCCGCCGGGCACTCCGTAGTGGTGCTCGAGGCGCGCGATCGCGTCGGAGGGCGCACGCTCAACCACTCGATCGGCGCCGGCAAGGTCGCCGAGGCGGGCGGCGAATTCGTCGGGCCGACCCAGGACCACATCGTCGCGCTCGCCGCCGAAGTGGGCGTGGGCACCTTCGACGCCTACGACACGGGCCAGAACATCTACGTCAATGGCGGGCAGCGGATCAAGTACTCCGACACGGGACTGCTCGGCACCGCGCCGCCCGATCCGCTGCTGCTCGTCGACATCATCAAGCTGAGCCAGCAGATCGATCAGATGGCGGCCAAGTTCCCGGTCGCCACCCCATGGACCGCGCCGAACGCCGCGAAGTACGACAGCCAGACGCTGGCCACCTGGGTGCGCGGGAATTCGCTGAACGCCGACGGCATCCTGGCGCTGCTCGCGCCGTTCACCCAGGCGCTCGTCGGTGCTGAGCCCGGCGACGTGTCCTTCCTGTTCGTGCTCGCCTACGTGGCCTCCGCAGGCGACGAAACCCATCCCGGCACGTTCGAGCGGTTGTTCAACGTGCGCGGTGGAGCGCAGCAGAGCCGGCTGATCGGCGGCTCGCAGGTGGTGTCGGAGAACGTGGCTGCGGCACTGGGCTCCCAGGTGCACCTGAACACCCCGGTCCGGCGCATCGAGCAGACCGCCACCGACGTGACCGTCACCTCCGACGCGCTCGTCGTCACCGCGAAGCACGTCGTGGTCGCCGTGCCGCCTGCGCTCGCCGCCCGCATCGACTACTCACCGCTGCTTCCGGCGGCCCGGGATCTGCTCAGCCAGCGGTTGCCGATGGGCGCCCTGATGAAGGTGGAGGCGGTGTACCCGACGCCGTTCTGGCGGGCCGACGGTCTCACCGGCCAGTTCCTCACCGTCGGCGGACCGGTCGGCTACTCGTTCGACAACTCCCCGCCTGACGGCGCGCCGGGTGTGTTGGCCGGCTTCGTCGGCGGCGTCCAGAACCTGACGTGGGGTCCGCGCACGGCCGCGGCCCGCAAGGCCGCGGTGCTGGCCCAGTTCGCGCGGATATTCAAGGACGATCGCTTCCTGTCGCCGTCGGAGTACTTCGAGATGGATTGGACGCTCGAGGAGTGGAGCCGCGGCGGTCCGACCGCCATCGCCGGGCCCGGCACGCTCACCCAGTACGGACCGGCCCTGCGGGCCGCGGTCGGTCGCATCCACTGGGCCGGCACCGAGACGTCGGACTACTGGCAGGGCTATATGGACGGCGCGGTGCGCTCCGGCGAGCGAGCGGCGAATGAGGTGGCTGCGGCGCTCTAGCTTGCGCTGATCTGCATCGGCGGACACGCAGTGTCGCCGTATGAGCAGAACACGCAGCAATCACCATCGCGCGGTCTCAGTGTCGCCCCACACCCGGTACACCGATAGAAGTGCTGACAGGCGTGCTCGGGCATCGTCTCGCGTACCTGCGTCGCGCACAGGGGACAGGTAATGGTCGATTCCCGCGCGGGCACCGAACCAGCTAAGCACTCAGCGGAGCAGCGCGGGTCGCCGACGATCGACGACGAAGCGCATCAGCAGGGTTGCGATCACGGCTCCGGCCGCGCCGATGGCCAGGCCGGCGACAACGTCCTGGACGTGGTGCACGTGCGCGGCCACCCGGGCGACGGCGACGACGATCGCGAGTACCGCCAGACCCAGTCCCCAGACGCGGTTCCGCAGCGCGACCAGGGTCGCGATGAGTCCGGCGATGGCGGAGTGATCGGAGGGGAACCCGTTGTCGGCGCTGTGGCTGATGAGCGGGTGCAGATGTGGGTTCTGCACGAAAGGCCGGGGATCGGAGTGCAGATGCGCGAGCAGCGTGATCAGCGCCAGGGTGAGGACGAGACCGACCACCGCCGAGACGGCGAGCTCGACCTTCCCCGCCCGGTTCTCGTTGCGCAGCCAGAAGACGACCGCGACTACCGCCATCACCCAGAGCAGGTAATTCGCCAGCCAGGCGATGAGAGTGTCCACCTCAGCAGCTTGGCAGCCATCGCGCCGAGTTCTAATCCGGTTCAGCTCGCGGTCAGGTTGAGCCGTGAGCGAGGGCCAACCGCTGGGCCGTGGCGGCGGCCTGCTCGACGGCGTCCTGGTCGCCGCCCCGCATCCCGGCCGCGAGTCCGACCAGGAACGTCGTCAGCGGAGCGGCCGGTCGGGCCACTCCGTGCGCGGCATCGCGGGCGACGTCGAGCAGCAGGTCACGTGGCACCGTCGCCGGATCCACGTCAAGAGCGGTCGCGAGCTCGGTGATCCAGCTGTCGAGCGGGTTCGTCATAGCGCTCCCTCGGACGTGTCGCGGTTGCGGGCTTCGGCGAGATCGTCCCAGGTATCGCAATCGCGTCCCCAACCGCCGGTGTCGGGCACGAGCTCCGGCCGTCGCGCCATAGCAACGACTGAGCGCATCGACGCGCCCTGCACCTGACCCACCGCGGCGAGTGCAGCGACGAACGCTGGGCGTCGCCAAGCCGCCGCGAGGTAATTGACCCGACCGGACGGATCCACGAGCAGTGCGACCTCAGCGTCGGCGACGGCGGCCAGCAGAAGCGGCACCGCGGGCGCGACCCACGGCAGGTCCGCAGCGAGGACGAGCACCACATCGGCTGCGGTGCCGTGCAGCCCGGCCGCGGCGGCGGCGACCGGACCCCCGCCCGGCGGTTCCTCGCGGCACCAGGTCACGTCCGCGGCGACCGGTTGCCGTGGTCCGACGACGACCACGGCGTCGGCGTCGGCGGCGGCGGCCACCGCGCGATCGAGCAGGGTAGCGCCGTCCACCTCGAGCTGCGGCTTGTCGACGCCGCCGAGCCGGCGCGCGGCTCCGCCGGCGAGGACGATTGCGTCATACACAGCTGTGACGGTAGTTAGCCCTGGACACCGAGGCACGCTGGCCGCCTCTTACTGTCGAGGTATGGCTGACAGCGCCCGTCCCGGCCCCACCGTCTTCGTCCTGTTCGGCGCGACCGGCGACCTGGCCAGGCGCATGGTCCTGCCCGCGTTCTACCGGCTCGCGATCGAGGGTCTGCTTCCGGCGGACTGGATCCTCGTCGGCAACGGCCGCGGCGACGTCGCCCACGAGGACTTCCGCGCGCACGTCCACGAGGTCCTCACCGAATTCGGCCCGAAGCCGAGCGACGGGCCCTGGGCGGCGTTCAGCGAGCGGCTGCGCTTCGCCGGCGGCGGATTCGAGAAGGCCGATCCCGGCAGCTTGCTGGACGTGCTGGCGCAGGTCCGCGACCAAGTCGGAGCGGATGCCCAGCTCGTGCACTACCTGGCCATTCCCCCGACCGCGTTCGAGACGATCACCGAGGGCCTGGGCGAGCACGGCCTGGCCGAGAACAGCCGGGTGGTCTACGAGAAGCCGTTCGGCACGTCCCCCGCCGGGTTCCGCGCGTTGGACGAGGTCGTGCACCGGGTGCTGGACGAGAACCAGGTCTTCCGGATCGACCACTTCCTCGGCAAGGAGGCCACCCAGAACCTGCACGTCATCCGCTTCGCCAACGGCCTGTTCGACGCGGTCTGGAGTCGGGAGCGGATCCGGGCGGTGCAGATCGACGTCCCCGAGAAGATCGGCGTCACCGACCGGGCCGGGTTCTACGACGCGACGGGCGCGGTCCTGGACATGCTCGTGACCCATCTGTTCCAGGTCGCCGCCGAGATCGCGATGGAGCCGCCGCCGAGCCTGTCCGCGGATCACCTGCAGGCGGCCCGCGAAGAGGTCATCGGCTGTTTCCGGCCGATCGACCCCGACGAGGTCGTGCTCGGCCAGTTCGCGGGTTACCGCGACATCAAGGGCGTGCGGACGGGTTCCACGACCGACACCTACGTCGCGGCCCGGATGTGGATCGACAACGACAGATGGCGCGACGTCCCGTTTCTGCTTCGCACCGGCAAGCGGATGGCGTTCAGCCGGCAGCAGGTCAGCCTGATCCTGCGCGAACCCGCCGGTCCGCTCGATGCGCTGCCGAAGCACGGCAACGTGCTGAGCCTCGATCTAGCGGGCAGCGGGGCGATCGACCTGCGGCTGGTGGCCAAGCGGCCCGGCCCGGCGCTGGATCTCGACGTCGCCGACATCGGCCTGCAGCTGCAGGCCCTGCCGGACGGTGACCCGCTCCCGCCCTACGTGCGTCTCATCCACGACGTCCTCATCGGCGACCGGTCGCTGTTCACGCGTCCGGACGGACTCCAGGCAGTCTGGACGGCGGCCGGACCGCTCCTCGACAACCCGCCGAAACCACGGCCGTACGCCCCCGGTTCCTGGGGGCCGGACGCAGCCAGCGAGCTCGCCGCGCCTGATGGGTGGCTGCTCGGCCAGTAACGCGCGCCCGGTTCTGAAAGACTTGCGCCGTGCTGCGTTGGATCACCGCCGGCGAATCCCACGGCCCCGCTCTGGTGGCCGTGCTCGACGGCCTGCCCTCGGGCGTCGCCGTCACGTCGGCCGACGTCGGCCGTGACCTCGCCCGGCGGCGACTGGGCTACGGCCGCGGCGCTCGGATGAAGTTCGAGCAGGACGAGGTGGAGCTGACCGGCGGCGTGCGCCTCGGGTTGACGATGGGCGGGCCCGTGGCGGTGCGCGTGGGCAACACCGAATGGCCGAAGTGGCAGACGGTGATGTCGGCCGACCCGGTCGATCCGGACGTGCTGGCCGAGCAGGCCCGCAACGCGCCGCTCACCCGGCCACGCCCGGGTCACGCCGACCTCGCCGGCATGCAGAAGTACGACCTCGACGACGCGCGGCCGATCCTGGAGCGGGCCAGCGCGCGCGAGACAGCGGCCCGGGTCGCGCTCGGCGCGGTGGCCAAGGCCTTCCTGCGGCAGGCAGTGGCCGTCGAGGTCGTCAGCCACGTGGTGGGCATCGGCTCGGTCACCACGCCGCCCGGCGTCGTGCCGCGCCCCCAGGACGCCGACGTCGTCGACGAGTCCGAGGTGCGGTGTTTCGACCCCGACACCAGCGCGGCGATGATCGCCGAGATCGACGAGACGCGCCGCGCCGGCGACACCCTGGGCGGCGTCGTCGAGGTCCTCGCGTACGGACTGCCGCCGGGCCTGGGCAGCCACACCCACGGCGACCGCCGGCTCGACGCCAAGCTCGCCGCCGCGCTGATGGGCATCCAGGCGATCAAGGGGGTCGAGATGGGCGACGGCTTCGAGCTGGCCCGGATCCGCGGTTCGCAGGCCCACGACGAGATCGTCAACGCCGACGGCGTCATCCGCCGTATCTCGGGACGCTCGGGCGGCACTGAGGGTGGCATGACGACGGGCGAGGTGCTGCGGGTGCGCGCCGCGATGAAGCCGATCTCGACCGTGCCCCGCGCGCTGCAGACCGTCGACACCGCGACCGGGGAAGCCGCCGTGGCGATCAACCAGCGCTCCGACGTCGTCGCCGTGCCCGCGGCCGGTGTCGTGGCCGAGGCGATGGTCGCCCTGGTGCTGGCCGAAGCCGTCCTCGAGAAGTTCGGCGGAGACTCGGTCGCCGAGACCCGCCGCAACGCCGACGCCTACCTGAAGCGGCTCGTCGAGCGCGGGCTCACCCCGGCGAACGGCGCGGACGCATGAACGCGGCCGGGACGCCATGACCCCGAAGGCCGTGCTCGTCGGCCTTCCGGGCGCGGGTAAGAGCACCACCGGGCGCCGGCTGGCCAAGATCCTCGCGGTGCCGTTCGCCGATTCCGACGACCTGGTTGAGGCTGCGGCCGGGCGCACCGTCGCGCAGATCTTCGCCGAGTCGGGCGAAGCCGAGTTCCGGGCGGCCGAATCAGCCGCCATCGTCGCCGCGCTCGTCGGTTTCGACGGCGTCCTGGCCCTGGGTGGTGGTGCACTGGGCGCTCCGGTCACCCGCGAGGCAATCGCCGCGTCCGGCGTGCCGGTTGCGGTGCTGCGGGCCAGCATCGACACCCTCCGCGCGCGGGTCGGCGACGGCCGCACCCGCCCGCTGCTCGCCGACGACCCGCCCGCCCGCCTGACCGTCCTGGCCGCAGAACGGGCGCCCCTCTACGACGCGCTGGCAACCTTCACCGTCGACACCGACGACCGCACACCGGGGCAGGTCGCGGCCACGATCGCGGCGCGCCTGCACGAGCTCCGGGCGCGCCGGTGAGCGAGCCCACCCGGATCGAGGTCGGCGGCCCGTCGCCCTACCCGGTCCTGATCGGCTCCGGCTTGCTGGGTCAGCTGGCCGGGTTGCTCGCGGGGGCAACTCGCGTCGCCGTCGTGCACCCCCCGACGCTGCTCGACGCGGCCGCGGCAGTACGTGCCGACCTGCAGGCCGCCGGCTACGAGGCGCATCTGATCGAGGTGCCGGACGGCGAGGACGCGAAGCGGCTCGAGGTGGCGGGGTCGTGTTGGGACATTCTCGGCCTGAAGGGGTTCACCCGCTCGGACGCGATCGTCGGGATGGGCGGGGGCGCGACGACCGACCTGGCCGGCTGGGTCGCGGCTGCGTGGCTTCGGGGCGTCCGGGTGGTGCACGTGGCCACGACGCTCGCCGGAATGGTCGACGCCGCGGTCGGCGGCAAGACGGGGATCAATACCGACCGCGGCAAGAACCTCGTCGGCGCGTTCCACCCGCCGGCCGGCGTGCTGTGCGACCTCGCGATGCTGGCCACACTGCCGTCCGACGATTACCGTGCCGGGCTCGCCGAAGTGGTCAAGTGCGGATTCATCGCCGACCCGGTCATCCTCGACCTGATCGAGGCTGACCCGGCCGTGGTCCTCGCGGCCGGCAACCCGGTCGAACGCGAACTCGTGGAGCGTTCGGTGCGGGTCAAAGCCGACGTCGTGGGTGCGGATCTCACCGAGCGGGGCCGGCGCGAGATCCTGAACTACGGTCACACGCTGGCGCACGCCATTGAGCGCGCAGAGCAGTACCGCTGGCGCCACGGCGCGGCGGTGTCCGTCGGACTCGTCTACGCCGCCGCCCTCGGCCGGTTGCTCGGCCGCCTCGACAACGCCACCGCCGACCGGCACCGGGCCGTGCTCGCGGCCCTGGGGCTGCCGACTTCGTACGCCGCGGACGCGTTCCCAACGCTGCTCGACACCATGCGCGTCGACAAGAAGGCGCGCGGCAATCGCCTGCGTTTCGTGGTCTTAAACGGCCTGGCCCGGCCGGTGGCGGTGGATGATCCTGATCCAGCCGTTCTGATCGCCGCATACTCGGAGGTATCCAGTGAGTGAGCATCGCAGCGAGGACAGCAGCACTGCCGCCGTGCTCGTGCTCAACGGCCCCAACCTGGGACGGCTGGGCACCCGCGAGCCGGTCATCTATGGAACGACCACCTACGACGATCTCGTCGCGCTGTGCGTGCGCGGGGGAGCCGAGCTGGGGCTCGACGTCGAGGTCCGGCAGACCGATCACGAGGGCGAACTGCTGGGCTGGCTGCACGAGGCCGCTGACGCGCAGACGCCGGTCGTGCTCAATGCGGCCGCGCTCACGCACACCTCGGTCGCACTGGGAGACGCCTGCGCGATGCTCATCGCACCCCTGGTCGAGGTGCACATCACCAACGTCCACAAGCGTGAGGTGTTCCGCCAGCACAGCTATGTGTCGGCGCACGCGGCCGGCGTCATCGTCGGGCTCGGCGTAGAGGGGTACGTGCTCGCACTGTCGTGGCTCTCCGCGCGTCTCGCCGCGGACGACGGAGCTCCCGGTGGCACATGAGGCCCGCCTCCCGAGGTGGCACGCGAAGGTCGTCGAACGCTCGGCCGACGTCGCGCTGGCCGCGATGCCGTTTCCGGACGGTTCGTTCGACCTCGTCGTGACGAACACCTCGTTCGACGACTGGCCCGACCAGCGGGCCGGCCTCGCCGAACTCGCCCGAGTCGTCCGAACCACCGACAAGGTCGTGCTGGCGGACCGCTGCGCCGCGCGGTTCCGCCGCGGAGACCGGGCCCGAACGCCCAAGAAGGTCCGCGCTCTGCTCGTTGCGGCGGGCCTGCAACCGGAAGGCGAAGAGGTCGTCTACTGCACCCGCCTCGGGTTGCCGATGGTCCGGGCCTTCATCGCTTCTCTGTAGGCTTTGCGACGGACCAAACCTGGGACGTCACCAACGATTGCGAGGCCGCGACGTGGATTGGACGCTCGCCGCCGCCGCACTGGGGATCGGCATCGTCGTCGGGCTGACCGGCATGGGCGGCGGGGCGCTGATGACACCGGTGCTCGTGCTGTTCTTCCACGTCACGCCGCTGGCGGCGGTGTCGAGCGACCTGGTGGCCAGCGCGGTGATGAAGCCGGTCGGGTCGGTTGTGCACCTGCGCAACGGCACCGTCCGGCTCGACCTGGTGCGTTGGTTGTGCGTGGGCTCGATCCCGGCCGCGTTCGCCGGTGTGTTGCTGGCCCGTGCCCTCGGTCACGGCACGAACGTCGACGACCTGATCCAGAAAGCACTGGGCGTCGCGCTCATCATCGCGGCGGCCGGCCTGTTCCTGCGGGCCTATCTGCGCCTGGCCGAGCGCGCCCGCCACCGGGACGGGCACCGGGCCGCGGATCCGGCCGGGCCGCCGGACGTCGTCGTCCGCCCGTTGCCCACGGTCGTCATCGGCGCCGTCGGCGGCGTCGTCGTGGGCATGACCTCAGTCGGTAGCGGATCGCTGATCATCATCGCGCTGATGTTCCTGTACCCGGCCCTGCGGGCAAGTTCGCTGGTCGGCACCGACCTCGTGCAGGCCGTGCCTTTGGTCGCGTCAGCAGCGCTCGGGCACATCTTGTTCGGCGATCTGAAACTGGGCGTCACCGGCGCGCTGCTCGTGGGTTCGATCCCGGGCGCGTTCATCGGTGCCCAGTTGTCGTCGCGCCTGCCGGGCGCGCTGATCCGGCGGGCTCTCGCCTTCGTCCTGCTGGCTTCAGCGCTCAAGCTGTTGGGTGCCAGCACCTTCGTCACTGCCGTCGTGCTGGGTGTTTTGCTCGTGCTCGCCGGCCCGGCCTGGATGGTCTTGCGCCGCGCGCACGGGTTCCCGGCCCGGCCCAGCCGCGAACCGGCGGCCGAGGGGCCGGGATCCTCAGACTCGCTCGGCGGCGACGCGGAGGACGTCCTCGGCCCGGACGAGCTTGGTGAGCGCCCGCAATGGTCGCGGTAACAGCGGCCGTCCTGCCCCGCCGGTGAGGACCTGTGGGTCGCGCAGGGCGTAGCGCACCCGGCGATGGACCAGGTGCCCTCCGCCGGCGGCGAGGACGTTGCGCACCCAGTCGCTCTGCGTCCCGTACGCGATCGGGATCACGAACCCGCCCGGGGTGGCGAAGACATTGACCGGCGTGCGGAACGCTCGCCCGGACTTGCGGCCGGTGTGCTCGAGAATCCCGTACCCCGGCAGAACGTGAGCCCAGCGGAGCTGGACGCGGTTCGTCACGCGCTTGTTGAAGCGAGCCATCGCTCTCGGCAGCTGCATCGCGCCTGTATACGCCAGTCACAGCGCGACGGCGCGCGGTAGGCCGAGACCCTCGACCTCCCAGCGGCGCCCGACCCCGATGTCGGCCAGGAAGCGCTCGTCGTGGCTGGCTGCGATCACGGCCCCGCGAAAGCCGCGTAGGGCGTCGGTCAACTGCTCGACGCTGGCCAGGTCGAGGTTGTTGGTGGGTTCGTCGAGCAGCAGCAGTTGCGGAGGCGGCTCAGCGAGAAGGAGGCGGGCCAGGCTGACCCGGAAGCGTTCGCCACCGGACAGCGTCCCGGCGGGTTGCAGCACCCGATCACCACGCACGAGGAAGCGGGCGAGCCCGGCCCGCACGTCGTGCGTCGTGGCGCTCCGGGCCGCGGCGCGGACGTTGTCCAGCACCGACAGATCGTCGTCCAGGACGTCGAGGCGCTGCGGCAGATAGGCCACCGGGACCGCCGGCCGGCCGACGCCGTCGCGCGGGTGACGGCGACGTCCCGTGATCGCCTCGAGCAGGGTCGTCTTCCCGGATCCGTTGCCACCGACGAGCGCTATCCGCTCGGGCCCCCGGACGATGAGGTCGCCGACCTGCAACACCATGCGTCCGGCCGGCACCGCGGTGGTCGGCAGGTCGACGCGGATCCGATCGTCGTCGCGCACCGCCTTCTCCGCAGCGGCGAGGGTGTCGCGGGCGTTGTCCAGCCGCCCGGCCTGGATACCCCGGTACTTGCCGGCCGACACCTGGGCCGTCCGCATCAGGTTGTTGGCGACGATCTTTGGCACCCGCTTCTCCAACTGGGCCTTCCTGCCGGTCCGTAGCCGGCGGGCGAGCTTGACCTGGGTCTCGATGAACTGCCGCCTCTCGCGTGTCACCTCGCCTTCGGCCGCCCGTACCTGCCGGGCCGCTGCCTCCTGCTCCGTGGCGAGGGCGTCGACGAACGCCGAATACGTCCCGCCGAACGTCCGGGCCGTCCCGTCGCGCAGCTCCACGATCTGGTCGACCCGCTCGAGCAGTTCCCGGTCGTGACTCACGACGATCAGCACGCCCGGCCAGGTCTCGATCGCGCCGTAGAGCAACTCGCGAGCCCGGCGGTCCAGGTTGTTCGTCGGCTCGTCCAGCAGGCTCACCGCGGCCCGGCTCAGCAGCACGCCCGCAACCCCCGTGAGCACGGCCTCGCCGCCGGACAGCGAGCCCACCGGGCGGTCGAGGACGTCCGGCTCTCCGGCGAGCACGCCCAGGCGGGCCAGCGCCTCGGTCGCTCGTGCCTCGACGTCCCAATCGTCACCCAGCTCGACCAGATGAGCAGGGTGTGGGTCACCCGCGGTGATCGCCTGGAGCGCTGCTCGCTGCCGGGCAACGCCGAGCAAATCGGCGACGGTTCGAGCGGTTTCGAGCGGCAGGCGCTGCGGAAGATAGGCCACGTCGCCGGACCCGGCGACCGACCCGCGCGAGGGCGTGAGCTCGCCAGCGATCAGGCGCAGCAGTGTGGACTTCCCGTCCCCGTTCCGGCCGATGAGCCCGGTGCGGCCCAGGCGGAAGGCGAGGTCGAGGTGGTCGAGCACCGGGGTGCCATCGGGCCAGGCGAAGGCGAGGTCGGCGCAGACGACGGAGAGTGGAGCAGGCATGAGGTCTCCCGGGACGGGTGTCGATGATGGGCATCGCGACACCACTCACGGCGGTGTCAGACCTCAGATCTCCACGGATCGTCCTCCTGCTGCTGGGGATGCGACGAGGCCGACGATACGGGTCGCTGCCACCGATTAGTCCCTGCTCCCTCTGTCGCGCCAGCGCAGTCGCCGGCTGACCCACGCCGGGACATCCTTCGCGAGGTCGACCCTAGGCGGCGACTAGACTGCACCGTCGTGGCATCTACCAACGACCTGAAGAACGGCCTGGTCCTCAACATCGACGGACAGCTGTGGTCCGTCGTCGAATTCCAGCACGTCAAGCCCGGCAAGGGCGGCGCATTCGTGCGCACAACACTCAAGAACGTGCTCTCGGGCAAGGTGGTCGACCGCACCTTCAACGCCGGGACCAAGGTCGAGACCGCCAACGTCGACAAGCGCGCGATGACCTACCTGTACAAGGAAGGCGCCGACTTCGTCTTCATGGACAGCGACACGTACGACCAGGTGCACGTCCCGGCCGACACGGTCGGCGAGCACGCCAACTTCCTGCTCGACAGTGCCGAGGCGGTCGTCGCCGTGCACGACGGCACGCCGCTCTACATCGAGTTGCCCACCAGCGTCGAGCTCATCATCAGCCACACCGACCCGGGCGTGCAGGGCGACCGCTCCACCGGAGGCACCAAGCCGGCCACGCTCGAGACCGGCGCCGAGATCCAGGTCCCGCTCTTCGTCACGACCGGCGAGAAGGTGAAGGTCGACACTCGCGACGGCCGCTACCTCGGCCGCGTCAACAGCTGACGGCGTACGTCCGACCCGTGGCCGCAAGAAGCAAGGCCCGCAAGCGCGCCTTGGACGTGTTGTACGAGTCCGACCTGCGCGACGCCGACCCGCTCGGCATTCTCGCCGACCGGATTGCGCTGGCGGAACCGCCCGTCAACGACTACACGATCGAGCTCGTCGAGGGCGTGCATGCCCATCGGCAGCGCATCGACGCGATCCTCGGCCAGTTCGCCGAAGGGTGGACCGTCGAGCGGATGCCTGACGTCGACCGGGCGGTGCTGCGGCTGGGCGTCTACGAGTTGCTGTGGCGCGACGAGGTGCCGGACGCGGTGGCCATCGACGAAGCCGTCGAGCTGGCCAAGTCGTTGTCGACCGACGAGTCGCCGCGCTTCGTCAACGGGGTGCTGGCCCGCGTACTGAGAGACGCGCCGGCGATCTGATCCGATCTGATCCGCCGAGGGCGGATCTCCTCGCGGACCACTCGCTTCGCTCGGGTCCATCGTCGATCCGCACCGCTCGCTAACGCTCGCTGGCGCAAGCTCACTTCGTTCGCGCGCCCGGCGGGCTCTTCGCGCGAGCGCTCATCGCGCTCGTGGTCGACTTCTCGGTACGCGCGTCGCGTGGTCGGGCGGCGGTCCCAGCGTGGTTGGGTCTTAGGGCTCGCCGTCGATGATGACCGATTCCGGCGCCAGGACCTGCCAGCGGACCAGGCGCTCGGTGAGCGCGTCGATCGTGGTGTCGTACATCAGTGCGAGCGTGCGCAGGTCCTCGTGGCGGACGGGCATCGTCCGGTTGGCGGCGTTGCCGCGCTGGCGCTGGATCGAACTGGTGAAGCGCCGCAGGATGTCGGCGTGCCCGTCGGTCAGGGCCTGCACCTTGTCGAGGTTGAGCACGATCCGGGACAACGGGGATCCGCCGCTGCCGCTCGCGTAGGAGCTGTCCTCGGGCGGGAGCAGGTCGCTGACCGGAACCCCGTAGAAGTCCGCAAGGTCGGCCAGTCGCTGGACCGATACGGCGCGATCGCCCCGCTCGTAGGACCCGACGACGACGGCCTTCCACTTGCCACCGGACTTGCGCTCGACGCCGTGCAGCGACAGGTGCTGCTGCATGCGGATGGCACGTAGCCGCGTACCGAGGGCCTTTGCGTAGCCCTCGTTGGCGAGTACGTCGTCGTCCGCCGATCTGTCGCTCATACTGTCCCGTCGTCCAATGCTGAGGATGAGGTGTCGGAAAACACAGCTTCATCCCCCGGCCCGGGAACCGTAACTTTGTCGATCACACCCTGTCAAAGCCGGTAACTCCGTGTCGCGGCGGCTCCCGGACTCTTACCGGCCCGCTGCTAGGCTGTCGACGATCCACTCCTTTAATGGACCGTCCCGTGAGGCGGACAAGGAGGCGCAATGTCCGGTCGTGCCCGCACGCCCGCCGAATCGGTTCCCGCCGACGGCCGACCTGACGATTCTCCCGCCTCCGGATCCACCGTCGTCCTGACTGCCGCCGACGTCGCGCGCATCACCGACCGGATAGCGCACCAGATCATCGAGAGCATCGCCAAGGGCGGATTCGACGCCGTCCTGCTCGGCATCCCCACGCGTGGAGTGCCTCTGGCGCACCGGTTGTCGGCCCGGATCGAGGTGTTTGCCGGGGTCGCCCTGCCGGTCGGTTCGCTCGACATCACGCTCTATCGCGACGACCTGCGCCTGCGCGGCGTCCGGCCGCTGGGCCAGACCGAGGAGCCTGAAGGGGGCATCGACGGCCGCACGGTGATCCTCGTCGACGACGTCCTGTGCTCCGGACGGTCCTGCCGGGCCGCGCTCGATGCGCTGACCGAACTCGGCCGTCCGCGGGTGGTCCAGCTTGCCGCGCTGGTCGATCGCGGTCACCGCGAACTGCCAATCCGTGCCGACTATGTCGGGAAAAATCTGCCGACGGCGATCGAGCAGAACGTGCGCGTGCTGATGTCCGAAGTCGACGGTCAGGACGCGGTCCTGGTGGAGGCGCCATGAAGAACTTGCTCTCGGCGGGCGACCTGGACCGCGATGAGGCGATCGCGATCCTCGACACGGCGGTGCGGATGCATTCGGTCCAGACGCGTGAGGTGAAGAAGCTGCCGCCGCTGCGGGGACGGACCGTGGTCAACCTGTTCTTCGAGGACTCGACCCGCACCCGGTCGTCGTTCGAGATCGCCGGCAAGTGGCTCTCCGCCGACGTCATCAATGTGAGTGCCAAGGGCTCGAGCGTGAGCAAGGGCGAGAGTCTGCGCGACACCGTCCTCACCGTCGCCGCTCTCGGGGTCGACGCGCTCGTGGTCCGGCACCCCGCCTCCGGGGCCGTCGCCCGGATCGCGAGCTGGGTCGACTGCCGGGTGATCAACGCCGGGGACGGCACCCACGAGCACCCGACGCAGGCCCTACTGGACGCATACACGCTGCGCGGCCGGCTCGGCGATCTGGCCGACCGGCACGTCACGATCGTCGGCGACATCACGCACAGTCGCGTGGCCCGCTCGAACGTCCTGCTGCTGCGCACGCTGGGCGCGCGGGTGACGCTGGTCGCGCCGCCCACTTTGATGCCATCCGGCGTGGCGTCCTGGCCGTGCGAGACGGGTTGGGACCTCGACGCGGTGCTGTCCGGCAAGGCGTTCGGGGACGTCGACGCCGTCATGATGCTGCGGGTGCAGCGGGAGCGGATGAACGGTGGTTACTTCCCGACCGAGCGCGAGTACGCAACGGCCTACGGCCTCTCCGCCGAGCGGCTCGACCTGCTGGGCGAGAGCGTCCCGGTGTTGCACCCGGGCCCGATGAACCGCGGCCTGGAAATCTCGTCGGCCGCCGCTGACAGCGCACGGTCGGTGGTGCTCGACCAGGTGCAGGCCGGGGTGTCGGTGCGGATGGCCGTGCTGTACCGCCTGCTCGCCGGGGCCGAGGAGGCCGGGGTATGACAATCCTGGTGCGGGGGGCGGCGCCACTCGGCGGCGAAGCGACGGACGTCCTCATCGACGATGGCGTGATCGTCGAGATCGGCACCGGGCTGTCCGGGGACCACACGGTCGAGGCCGAGGGCCTGGTCCTGCTGCCCGGCCTCGTCGACCTGCACACCCACCTGCGCGAACCCGGCCGCGAGGACGCCGAGACGATCGCGTCCGGGTCGGCCGCCGCCGCGCTCGGCGGGTTCACTGCGGTCCATGCGATGGCCAACACCGACCCGGTCGCCGACAACGCCGAGATCGTCGAGCTGGTGGCCCGCCGCGGCCTGCAGGTCGGGCTCGTCGATGTCCGGCCCGTCGGCGCGGTGTCGAAGGGTCTCGCGGGTGAGACCCTCGCCGAGATCGGCAACATGGCTAGGTCTTCGGCCGCGGTGCGGGTGTTCAGCGACGACGGCCGGTGCGTGCACGACTCCCGCCTCATGCGCCGAGCCTTGGAGTACGTGAAGCCGTTCGACGCCGTCATCGCGCAGCACGCCCAGGACCCCCGGCTGGCTGACTCGGCGGCGTGCGCCCACGAGGGCGAGGTGTCCGGACGGCTCGGCCTGCCCGGTTGGCCCGCGGTCGCCGAGGAGTCCATCGTGGCCCGCGACGTCATGCTGGCCGATCACACCGGTTCCCGTTTGCATGTGTGCCATGTGTCGACGGCCGGGACGGTCGAGGTCCTTCGGTGGGCCAAGGCTCGCGGCATCGCGGTCACGGCCGAGGTCACGCCGCACCACCTGCTGCTGACCTGCGATCTGCTCGCGGGCTACGACCCGGTCTTCAAGGTGAACCCGCCCCTGCGCCCGTCCACCGACGTCATGGCGCTGCGCGAGGCGCTTGCCGACGGGACAATCGACGCGGTGGCCACCGACCACGCGCCTCACGCCGCGCAGGACAAGGACCACGCGTTCGGCGACGCCGCGTTCGGCATGCTCGGCCTGCAGACCGCCCTTGGCGTGGTCGCTCAGACGATGGTTCTTCCCGGGTTGCTCGACTGGGCCGGCGTGGCCGACCGCATGTCGGTGCGGCCCGCCGCGATCGGCCGCGTGCCCGGGCACGGCCGCGCGATCGAGGTGGGCGCACCGGCGAACCTCACGCTCGTGGATCCGGCGGCGGAATGGACGGTCGATCCCGCGCGGCTCGCGTCGAAGTCGCGCAACACCCCGTTTGCCGGGCTGACCCTGCCGGCTCCCGTGGTCGCGACGATGCTGCGCGGCCGTCTCACGGTCGCCGGCGGCGCGCTGGCGGAAGCGGTGCTGGCATGAGTATTCGAAAGGTGGACGCGTGACCGCGATTCTCGTGTTGGAGGACGGCCGGACGTTCAGCGGCGATGCCTATGGCGCCGCCGGGGAGACGTTCGGCGAGGCCGTGTTCTCCACGGGGATGACCGGATACCAGGAGACGCTCACCGACCCGTCCTACCACCGTCAGGTCGTGGTGCAGACGGCTCCGCACATCGGCAACACCGGCGTCAACGACGAGGACGCCGAGTCGCG
>JAVHVH010000292.1:0-5341 GCA_032160665.1 Pseudonocardiales bacterium | reverse complement strand
TCTTCCTGTTCTTGAAGTGTTGCTCTGTCTCGGGACGAGTCGCCCGGCGCCTCGGCGGCCTCGCGGCGAGCCAGCGCGCCGAGCCGAATGGCCGAGGTGTTCACATGGCCGAGCAGATCGGCGATGGTGGAGTCGTCACACGGGTGGCGCCGACCAGTTGGTCATCGGTGATGCCGGCCAGCGCATCGATCACGCGTCGGCAGACCGGAGATAGGTCGATCACGAATTTCCTCCAGAGCTTGCTTCACGAGTAGACACCGACCGGATTCCACGAATCATCGACAGCACGCGAATTCGGTGCCCGCGCGACACTTCGGCGTGTTGCGGATGTCCGCGTTCGAGATCAGTTCGCTGTGGCGACCTGTTGTTGTGGGTGTGCCCGCGGCATTCCTGGAGTGTGGTTCAGATGGCGGTGGTGCCGCCGTCGGCGACCAGTTCCAGGCCGTTGACGTAGCTGGAGTCGTCGGAGGCGAGGAACAGGGCGACGGTGGCGATTTCTTCGGGGCCGCCCATCTTTCCGCGGGGGACGAGGGACTCGAATGCGGCCTTGGTTGCCTCGTCGAACAGTTCTTCCTGCTTGGCGGTGGCGACCTGACCGGGGGTCAGGACGTTGACCCGGATCTTGCGGTCGCGCAGTTCGTTGAGCCAGACACGGGCCCAGGCCTGCTGGACGGCCTTGCTTCCGGCGTAGAGGCTCCATCCGGGGAAGGCGCCGAGGGAGGCGTTGGAGCCTGTCATGAAGACCGAGGCGCCGTCGTTGAGCAGCGGCAGTGCTTTCTGCACGGTGAACAGGGTGCCGCGGGCGTTGAGTGAGAAGGCACGCTCGAACTGTTCTTCGGTGATCTCGCCGAGCTGGGCCGGTTCGCCCATTCCGGCGCTGGCCCACAGCACGTCGATCGAGCCCTTCTCCCGCTTGACCGTGTCGTACAAGCGGTCCAGGTCGGCCAGGTCGGCTGCGTCGCCCTGCACAGCGGTGACGTTGCGGCCGATCAGCTTGACGGCGTCGTCCAGCGCTTCCTGCCGCCGGGCCTGGATGAAGACGTGTGCTCCTTCCTCGACGAACAGTTTGGCGCCGGCCAGTGCCATGCCGGTTGATCCTCCGGTGATTACCGCTGTCTTGTCGTCGAGCTTGCCCATGATCACTCCGTTGGGTTGATGGATTCCTACACGGTCGGATGTCTTATAGACACCGATCTGTTTACTTAACGTAGACCGCTCGCGGGGCAGGGCACAAGCTACGTACACCGATCGGTACCGAACGGTCTACAGTTGGCTTATGACGGAGGTGGAGAAGGGCCCTCAGGGCAGGCGCCGCGGCAGGGGCGCCCGCGAGCGCATCCTCAGCGCGTCCCAACAGCTGTTCCGCGATCAGGGCATCAATCGCACCGGCATGGATCAACTCTGTGCCGAGGCCCAGGTGTCCAAGCGCACGGCCTACCAGCACTTCGCCAGCAAGGACGAACTCGTCGCCGAGTACCTGCGCCGATTCGATCCCGACGTCATGCCCGGAGTGTTCGACCGAACCGACCTCGCACCGCGCGAACGACTCCTGGCCGCCTTCGAGATGCCCGCATCCACGCCCCTATGCCCCTACATCGCGGCAGCCGTCGAACTCCACGACCCCCAACACCCGGCATCGCGGTACGCACGCGACTACAAGACCGCCATCGCCGCGCGGCTCACCGAAACTGCCCGCGAAGCCGGCGCCACCAACCCCGAACAACTCGGCGAACAACTGGCGCTGCTCCTCGACGGCGCCTCGGCGCGCACCCGGGTCCTCAACAGCGACTCCTTCCCCACCGCCGCCGCGATCGCCGCCGTCCTCATCGACAACGCCATCCCCGCTGCACGGCAGCCGGGCGATGAGCGCAGCACTGCCGGGTCTGCATCCGTTCCGGCGGGAGGCCGCTGACGGCCGATCACGCCTGCCCGGCCGGAAGACGAGGTCGAGTCCGGCGCGGCCGAAGCGCAAGCTGCCGGCATTCGAGCTGGCGATCGTGATCACGACCTTTTGCCGCGGCCATCCGTCACAAAGCGTCGAACAGTTCCGAATTAGAAACGGCGGGGTCGTCATCGTTTTGCCTCAAGAGGCTGCGCCTGCGGGACGCAGGACGATCAATTCTGCCCGCGCGCGTAGCCGTCGATCCGTACGTTCCGCGGAACGCACCGGCCACCAGATATCCATCGATATGCGCGGAATCGGAAAGGTCCGGAGAATACCGATTTGATCGGCCGTGCCGGTATCCGCGCTGGCCAGTCGTGACGGGCGCTCGCGCGCGGCCCGCGGTGAACGACATGACTGGTAAGCCGCCCTCCCGTCGACACAGTCCCCTGTCGTCCGCAGCAGCGTCGATCGAGCGCTGAATGCGGGTGATCTTGGTGATACCCTCGCGACCTGATCGACTGAAGGTCTGGGTGGGAAGTCGAATGGAACTACGCAGGTTTCGTCCGAGGCTTGCTATTTCGGTAGCCGCCGGTGCGCTCGCAATCGCGGGGCTTATCGGTGTGACGCCCGTAGCAGCGTCGCCCGCGCTGACGGGTGCTGCCACCGAGACTGCTGGCCAGGTCTCACCGCTATGTCAACTAGAAGGCGGACAGGCGTTCGCGGTGGATACCGGGCAGGGCAGGCAATTTCCGTACGATCCACTTGTCTACCCATTTGTGATGGCCGGCGATTCTCTTCAAGTAAAGGTTATTCCGTGCTGGGCGGATGATTCGCCGCCATCAGACAACTGGATAACTTCGGTTACCGCCTATCTCGGCGACGACAACGTGCCGGTCGCCCAGGCGAATGGGTTGCACACCGTCGCCCCGTTCACGCTCGATCTGAATGGCAGTGACAGCATCCCAGCAACGCCCAGCCTGGCGCCGCTCACCATCCACGCGACCGACAACCAGGGCGTGACGAGATGGTCGGCCGCGATCATGGTGCAGCTGGTGACGCCGTGTGGAAATGAAGAACTCGTCGGCGTGGACAGCGGAGCGGCCCATGATGGCTACCTCCCGCAGATCAAAGGCGGAGCGGCCCAGATCAGCGTCATCCCGTGTTCTCTCGACACGTCCACGCCGCCGGATACGTGGATCAGTTCGATCACCGCTTGGGTCTACGGCGGCGCACAGGTCAATGCAGCGCATCCGGCAGCCGAGTTGACAGGGCTCCACGCCACCGATCCGTTCACGCTCGATCTGCACAACTACGACGGCACCGCTTTCCCGCCCGGCCCGTTGGATCTCGCTCTCGACGTTACCGACAACCACGGTGTGCAACAGACCGTCAGCAGAAACATCTGGGTCGTCGACCCCATCAGCGCGTCATGGTCGGTCGGCACCACCCAGCCCGACACATCGACCACCGTGCAGGCAACCTTCGACAACGAATCCGGCTCGCCGATTCGCTCCGTGACCTTCGCCCTCGACAACGCCGCCGGAGCGGGCGAGCCGGCACCCGCCGATCTCGCTGACGACCTCTCCTACGCCGAATCGACGATGACCTTCGTCGCCGGACCCAATCGCATTGAGGCGCTCGTGACGCTGGCCAACGGCATCACCTACCCGCTGGCCGGCTACGAGGTCGCTGCGCGATACACCGTCGACACGAGCGTCACGGCTCCGGACAACACCGAGTGGGGCGACCTGACGACCTTTCGCGCGAGAGCGGTCAGCTCCTCGGGCACCGCACAACGCGGACTGACGTTGCACCTGCAATCACGCGTCGTCGGCTCGACCACCTGGGTTGAACGCGCCGCAGCAACCACCGACACTCACGGCGCGGCCACACTCTCAGTCCCCGCAGCCAAGACCGGAACCGCCGCCTGGCGTGTCACCTCCACCTCGACCAAGACGCAGCATCCAAGCACCTCGTCAACCCACCTCGTACGCGTGCACGCCGTCTTCGGCCGGCTCCCTGCGAACCGATCGATCCGAATCCGAAACACGATCCGATACGAGGTCGTGATCAGACCAGCGAACGCCCGAGCAAGAGTCGATATCCAGGTCCAACGCATCGGCCGCCTGGGTTGGACGACGCTCGGGCACGTCGTCTCCGGACCCAACACGACAACCGTTCCGGTCCGGCCGACGCGAACGGGCAACTACAGGGTCCGCCTCGTCGTCGAACCCACGACCGTCCTGGCACGAACCATCAGCCGGAATTGGGATCTCCGCGTCAACCGATGACCAGCGGCCCGTAGATGGGCACGTTCGATCTTGCCAGGTATCGCCGCGCAGATTGGACGATAGGCGCGCCGCGCAGGGCTTGTTCGTACGCCGGGCTCTTGGCTGGTGAGCGTGCCGCCGTCGGACATTCGTTGTGCAGCTCGCCGAAACTCACGCGGCGCTGATCTGGTCGCTGCGCTCAGGATTCTCGGAAAGCAGTGCTGCCTCGAGCGCGAGGAAGAGCTCAGGGGTGTCGCGAGGATCGGTGAGCGAGCAGTTGGTGATGGCTTCGACGCGGGCTCGAGGGGAACGAGATACCCGAGCAGACGAGCACTGCGCAGGCGGTCGTCGAGATCAGTCGTCTCACAGATCGGGCCCCGCGGTCCTCAACGTCAGCTGCACTTGGTGGGCAGCGTCGGCGGGCGGGCAGTGCCGCGCACGACCTGGACTCCCATGCGGGCCGTCTCCCTACCGACGACCGCGGTGCTCACCGGGTTGCTGTTCGCATAGCGGATCGTCCAGCCGACCGGGGTGAAAAAGTACAGCTTGTACCAGGACCCCGCGGGAACACCGGTGAACGTGAAGAGGCCCGCCGCGCCCGTGGTGAACGCGTGCGTGCGGACCGGGCACGTCGTCGGGTTGACGAGCACCGCCCGAACGCCCTGCAGGCCCGCGGTCGTACCGGCCGCAGCGTTCACCACATGAAGACGGTGCCCCTGATCGTCCCGGACTGTCCGGGCACTCTCACCGTGTCGATGGCCGCCGGTCGGTACCCGGTCTCGACCTTGGGATGCCCGAAGTCGCACGCTGCAACGACTTGGCCCACGCGTTGCGCGGCAGCCGGCACGAGAGCCGTGACGTCCAGTGTGCGCGTGGTGTGCGGGGGCAGGGTGACGCCTTGCGCTGACAGGGCGAGCGGACCCCAGCCTGCCCCGTGTTGTTCAGCTCGCCCGGCGATCCAGCTCGATCACAGATGGCGCCGATCCGACGCAACGTCACCGTCCCGGTGTCCCGCAATGTGATGTCGATGTGGGCACGCGACCGAGGGGCGTAATGCGACGGGCGACGTCCTAACCGCCGATGGGGACGATCTTCGGGCGACGATCAATCTGCCGGCGCGTCGAGTCGAGCGGCGAGCTGGCGTCGCGAGGTGATGCCGAGCTTGGCGTAGCTGCTGGTCAGGTGG
>JAVHVH010000270.1:0-15936 GCA_032160665.1 Pseudonocardiales bacterium | reverse complement strand
CGGGTAGGTCTTGCGGCTCTACGGCACTCCGTCGACACCGCTTAGCGTCGCTGGGGCACCCGTTGTGAGAGGAGCACCGGCCGTGGAAGTCATGAGTCCGCTCGATTCCGCGTTCCTTCGCTTGGAGGATCGGCATACGTCGCTGCACATCGCGTCGATCGCCATCTTCGACGGTCCGGCGCCGTCAACCCGTGAGATGGTTGCCGTGTTTGAGGGCAAGCTCCCGTTGCTCCCGCGCTTCCGGCAGCGGGTCTGCGAGGTTCCGCTGCATCTCGGTCAGCCGGTGTGGATCGAGGACCCGACCTTCTCTCTCGGCTACCACCTGAGGCGCACCGCGGTGCCGCAGCCGGGTTCGATGAGCCAACTGCGTGATCTGGTCGGCCGACTCATGTCCCAGCAGCTCGACCGTAGCAAGCCGCTGTGGGAGTGCTGGATCGTCGACGGTCTCCAGGACGGTCGCTGGGCGCTGATCAACAAGGCGCACCATTGCATGGTCGACGGCATCGCCGGCACCGATCTGCTCGGGATCCTGCTCGACCGATCGCCCCAGGCCTCGGTGGCAGCGACTGAAGGATGGCACCCCCAGGCCCCTCCCGGGCGGGTGCGGCTGCTCGCCTCGACAACCGCCGCCGCCCCACGTCGCGCCTTCGACACCTTCCGAGCAGTCGCGGCGGGCGCGCGCCACCCTCGTTCGACCGCCGTCGTGCTCGCCGTCGGTGCGCACGGGGTATTTGACTTTGCGCGACAGCTGCGGGTTGCCCGGGCCTCGTCGCTGTCCGGCCCGCTGGGGCGGTCGCGGGTGTGGGCGGATGCCTCGGTGAGCCTCTCCGAGGTCAAGCAGATCAAGCAGGCCGTGGGCGGCACCGTCAACGATGTCGTGCTGGCGGCCGTCACCCGCGGATTCCGGGACCTCCTCCTGCAACGAGACGAGGAACTGCCGGATCACGGCATTGCCACCCTCGTCCCGGTATCAGTTCGCGCCAATGGGAGCGGCCGGGCCGACAACCAGATCTCGGCGGTGCTCGCCGCCCTGCCGGTCCGGATCGCCGGTCCGCTCGACCGGTTGGCCGCGGTGAGAGCAGATCTTGACCGACTCAAGCGGTCTGGTGAGGCGCAAGCGGGGCAGCTGCTGACCCAAGCGGCACGTCTCGTCCCCCCCGTCGTCGCCTCATTGGGACTCACGGCAGGTTTCCGCCTGCCGCAGCGGGTGGTGCTCACGGTCGCCACCAACGTGCCCGGCCCGCGCGGCCCGCTCTTCGTGGCCGGACGCCGCCTGCAGGAGCTATACCCCTACGTCCCGATCGCGGATCACGTGCGAATCGCGATAGCGATCACGTCGTACGAGGGCCGCTTGTACATCGGCGTCACCGCCGACCGGGACAGTACCCCCGACATCGCAATCGTCGCCGCTGGGATCGAGGACGCGATCCGAGAGCTGCGCCGAGCAGTCGACGAAGCCGCCTGAGTTTGTTCAGATCCGCGGCACGTTCAACGTCTGTCGCTAGCAAGCCATTAGGACTCGGCGACGCCGCTACGGGAAGCCAGCAAGTCCGCCTGGACTGATTCGGGGGCTTGACCTTCCCCGTCGCGGTGGGCACTTAGGCCCTGCTGGGCGACGGCGAGTGCGCGGAGGCTTGGGGTATGAGCGCACTGGTGATCGGGAACGATGGGGTCGATTCGGTCCGCGCGGATGGTGGGCTCGTCCATATACGACCGGTCACGGCCGAAGACGGAGACGGGATACGCGCCCTGCACGGCCGCGCCTCCGACCGTTCGATCTACCTGCGGTTCTTCAGCGTCAGCCGGGCTACCGCGGAAAGCTACGTTGCCAAGTTGATCCGACCCAGTGGACGCGCTCACCACGCACTCGCCGCGTGTGTGCACGGCGAGATCGCCGGCGTCGCGTCCTTCGAACGACTTGATGACGACGAGGCCGAGATTGCCCTGATCGTGGCCGACGACTGCCAGCACGAGGGCATCGGCATGCTGCTGCTCGAGCATCTGGCCAGCGCCGCCCGGCGCGCCGGAGTCCGCCGATTCGTGGCCGACGTGCTCACCGAGAACCGGGTGATGACTGCTCTGCTGCGTGACGTCGGGTTCGTCATGGACTCCGTCACCGAGCGGGATACAACACGGGTCGTCCTCACTCTCGATCCTGTCGAGCGGGTGATCACTGCGATCGCGGAGCGCGACCGCTCGGCCGATGCAGCGAGCCTGACTTCGGTGCTCGCGCCGTTGTCGATTGCGATGGTTGGCGTGAGCACCCGGCCGGCGTCCGTGGGCCACCAGGTGCTCAGCAACATCCTCGCGGGCGGTTATGCGGGCAGCATCCATGTCGTCAGCCCGCACCACGACTCGATCCTCGGTGTCCAGTGCGTGCCCGTACCGGCCGCCCTGCCGATTGCCGTGGACCTCGCGATCATCGCGGTACCGGCTCAACACGTGCCGGAGGTGGTCCGGGCGTGCGGCGAGCGAGGTGTCAAGGCCATACTCGTGCTCAGCGCCGGCTTCGGCGAGGCCGGACCGGTGGGCAAGGCGTTGCAGGACGAGGTGCTCACGATCGTCCGCGAGTGCGGGATGCGGATGGTCGGCCCGAACTGCGTCGGGCTGGTGAACACTGATCCCGGCGTGCGCTTGAATGCCACCTTCGCGGACCTGCCGATGGAGCCGGGCGTGCTCGGCATGATCGCGCAGTCCGGTGCCTTCGGAATCGCATTTGTGTCGGCCGCGCAACGGCGCGGGTTGGGCGTCTCGCAGTTCGTCTCGGTCGGGAACAAGGCCGACGTCAGCGGCAACGACCTGCTGCTGCGGTGGGAGCGCGATCCCGGCACTCGGGTGATCGGCATGTACCTCGAATCTCTCGGCGATCCGCAGCGGTTCGCCCGGATCGCGCGACGAGTGTCGCGCAGCAAGCCGATCCTCGCGATCAAGTCTGGGCGTAGCCCAGCCGGACAGCGGGCCGGCTTGTCACACACGGCGGCGGCGGCCTCGTCGGACGCAGCGGTCGAGGCCGCGTTCCGCAGCAGCGGCGTGCTGCGGATGGCCACGATGCAGGACATGATCGATGCAGCCCGGGTCCTCAGCGAGCAGCCGCTTCCGTCGGGCCCGCGGGTCGCCATCGTCGGCAACTCGGGCGGTCCAGGGATCCTGGCTGCCGATGCCGCCGCAGCCGCAAAGCTCACGGTTGTGGATCTCCAGGCTGGGACGCAGGAACTCTTGCGAGAGGCGGTTCCCTCAGCAGCGTCGACCCAGAACCCCGTCGACCTCGGGGCCGCAGTGACACCTGACGAGGTCCGGGCTGCGCTGGGCGTCCTGCTCGCCTCCGCAGAGGTGGACGCCGTCCTCACGGTTTTCACCCACGTCGCGGTGACCGACGACGCGCAGATCAACGCCGCCGTATTGGCGAGCACGGCAGAATCGGAGAAGCCAGTCATTGCAACGGAGGTCGGCTGCCCGGCGCGCTCGATTCCGATCGTGGGCACCGTCCGGTCGCTGCCGGTGTTCACCTTCCCCGAACCGGCTGCAGCCGCACTCGGCGTCGCTTATCGATACGCGCAGGTTCGAGCGGAACCGGCGGGCCTTTCGGCGCGCCCGGCCGATGTGCAGGAAGAGCCGGCGCGCGACCTTGTCCACGCGGCTCTGGCGGATGGCCGGACATGGCTCGGGCCCGCCGAGGCGAGCCGGCTGCTCACCCACTACGGCATACGTGTCTGCCCACAGCGGGTGGTCCGTACGGCCGACGAGGCTGGGCAGGCAGGGCGCGACCTCGGTTACCCCGTCGCAGCCAAGCTCGCGGGCCCCGGGCTCCACAAGACCGAACTCGGTGGGGTGCGCCTCCACCTTCGTGACGACGCTGCCCTGCGCCGCGCCTTCCGCGAGCTCGCCGCTGTGTCGCCCGACTCGTCAACCGACGTGCTCGTGCAGCCGATGGTCGGTGAGGGCACTGAGGCCATCGTGGGCGTCGTGCGCGACCACCAGTTCGGGCCGCTGGTCATGCTCGGTGCCGGTGGCGTCCTGGTCGATCTGCTGGACGACAGATCCTTCCGGCTTGCGCCGCTGTCCGCGGCAGACGCCGACGCCATGATCGCCGAACTACGCCTGGCTCGTCTGCTGGACGGCTTCCGCGGGGCCCCCGTCGTGTCCCGCGCCGCACTGCGCGACGTCCTCATTCGCGTTGCGGCCCTTGCCGCGGACATCCCCGAGATCGCCGAACTGGACGTCAACCCAGTTGTCTGCACCGGTGACGGGATAGTCGCGGTCGACGTCCGGATCCGGCTGGACACACCGCAATTTTTGCGCGACCCGCTGCTACGCCAGCTGCGTGGACCGATGGTGTCATCGAAAGGAAGCACGCATGAGAACTGATCGATCGGCAGTAGTAATAGGAGTGGACGGCTCGGCCGGCGCGGCACACGCGGAGGCCTGGGCGGTCGCCGATGCGCGTTCGCGCCGCGCACCGTTGCGCCTGGTATCCGCGTACTCCACCGCCCGGATGCTGGACGCGACGTCGATGTACGGCGGCACCATGACGCTCGACGTCGAGATGCTGCACGCCGCTACCAAGACTCTGCTCACCGAAGCGGCAGCTCGGATGGCAGCAATTGCACCCGAAGTCGAGATCACCACACTCGCCTGCGACGGCGACGCGGCGGCTGTGCTCGTGGGGGAGTCGCGCGCGGCGGCGACGATCGTGCTCGGGTCGCGAGGCCTCGGCGCGCTGAGCTCGGTGATCCTCGGGTCGGTCGGCACCATGGTGTCCGCCCGGGCCGAATGCCCGGTCGTGGTCGTGCGCGGGCCGGCCGCGCTTGAACCCGGGTCGACGGTCGTCCTGGGCGTGCAGGCCGACGAGGACAGCGCTGACGCAATCGCGTATGCCTTCGACTACGCCAGCCGGAACGCTGTTCCACTTCATGCCGTGCTGTGCTGGCACCCCGACGCGCTCGCGCAGATGATGTGGCGTCCCGAGCAACCGGTGCCGCCGCGCGCCGAGGTATGGCTGTCCGAAGCCCTTGCTGGGTGGCGGGAGAAGTTTCCGGACGTCGACGTGCACGCCGCGGTGACTCGGGCGCACCCGGTCGAGGGACTCGTGGCCGCCTCCAACGGACAACGCCTGCTCGTCGTCGGCAGCCACAGCCGAGGTGCTCTGGCGGGAATGCTGCTCGGCTCGGTCAGCCAGGGAGTTCTGCACCATGCGAGCTGCCCGGTCGCCGTCGTGCCGCCCGATGTCGCGTCGTGAGCGGTCAGACTGCGCTGGTGATGACCTCGTTCGAGTCGAGGCGCGGAGTCCGCACGGCATGCGGCGCGCGCCCGACGCGTAGCAGGATCTCGGGCTGCAGCGCGAGCTGCAGGGCGGTGCGCAGGCGCTCGTGGGTTTGCGCCACCTCCACCGCCTGAGTCAACGGACTCGCTGCGTAGCCGAGGCGGGTGAGGTCGAGCCAGATTCGCTCGAGGGCTTCGCCGGTCCGAAGCCAGGACTCCGTGTCGTCGGCGACGGCGGCCAGCAGCAGCAGGCATTGGTTCGCGTCCGATCCACTCGATGCCGGCAGCCAACCCATCCCGCGCACGTCGAAGGGCCGAATCGGCACGGCGTCGTGGGCATCGGACAAGGGCCCCGCGTACGGGACGCTGGCCACCTGAACGCCGTCACCGCGACGCGGATCGTCGGTGGTCCACTCACGCAATTCAGCCAGGTAGGCGTGATCGGAGGCCTGAATCCGATCGGCCAGCCGGCTCAGTTCGGCTACCGCGCCGCGGTGTTCCGGACTGGTGATCGGAATTAGGTAGCTGCCCTCACTTCGCGCGGCGCCGACGAGGTCGTGGATGACCTCGTCTGGGACCGGCTCGTCGGCGAACGCCCGGCGGTTGGTACGTCGCTCGTCGATGACCGCGTCCAAGGCCCCGATAGGCACCCAGTCCCGCGCTTCGCCCAACGAGATACGAGCGAGAAGGTCCGGGCTGCTCGGGTCCGGGAAGCGCGCGACGGTCGGCTCGAATCCGGCAGCGGCGATGGCAGCGCGGGCGTTGAACACGGCGCAACCGCAGCTGATCGTGAGCTGCCGCGCTCGCGGATCGAGCACCTTCAGGCGCCTGCGGAGGTCGGATCGGATCTCGAGGGCATCACGGGTGACGACGAAGCGCCACGGCTGCGTGTTGTGCACGGACGGCGCGAGGGCTGCCCGGCCCGCGGCCCGAGTCAGGATGGTCGTCACGCTCGAATCGACGGCGCCGGTCATTACGACACGCCGCCCGTCGCGACCAAGCGGGTCAGGTCAACGAGTCGTGCGGTGTAGCCCCATTCGTTGTCGTACCAACCGAAGACCTTGACCAGCCGGCCGGAAGCCTGGGTCAGGCTCGAGTCGAAGATGCAGGAGGCGGGGTCGCCGATGACGTCGCTGGAGACGACGGGATCGGTGGTGTACCGCAGCCGTCCAGCCATGGATCCGGACATGCCGGCTTGCTCGAATGCCCCATTCACCTCTGCGGCGGTGACTTCGCGATCGAGCAACACGGCGAGGTCTACGAGCGAGCCGTCGGCGACCGGTACCCGCAGCGAGACACCGTCGAGGCGACCCGCCATCGCGGGCAGCACCTCGCCCACCGCGCGGGCGGCGCCCGTCGTAGTCGGGATGATGTTCACGGCGGCCGCGCGGGCACGACGCGGGTCCTTGTGCGGCCCGTCGAGGATGTTCTGGTCGTTGGTGTACGCGTGCACTGTCGTCATGTAGCCCCGCTCGATGCCGAACCGGTCGTGCAGCACCTTCACCATCGGTGCCACGCAGTTCGTCGTGCACGAGGCGTTGGAGATGACGTGGTGCCGGGCGGGGTCGTAGCTGTCGTCGTTGACGCCCAGCACGATCGTGGCGTCGACGTCCTTCCCGGGCGCGGAGATGAGCACCTTGTTGACACCGGCCGCGCCGAGGTGCGCGCCGGCTGTCGCTCGGGTCCGGAACTTTCCGGTGGACTCGATGACGATCTCGACGTCGTTCTCGTGCCAGGCGATCTGGGCCGGATCGCGCACGGCACTCACTGCGATCTTGTGTCCGTCCACGGCGATCGCGTCGCCGAGATCGTCGACCTCGCGACGAAGCGGCCCGAAGGTGCTGTCGTAGCGCAGCAGCCGGGCAAGAGTGGCCGAATCGGTGACGTCGTTGATGGCGACGACATCGAGGTCGTCGGAGTTGAGCACGAAGCGCAGATAGTCGCGCCCGATTCGGCCGAAGCCGTTGATGCCGATCTTGGTACTCATGTCGAGACCTCCGTTGCGTCTGTCTTGGAACGGGTGGTGTTTGCCAGCGCGGCGCGCGCCGCTTCGAGCCGGGCGATCGGTACCCGGAACGGCGAACATGACACGTAGTCCACGCCGACCTCGTCGAAGAAATGGATCGAGGCCGGGTCACCGCCGTGCTCGCCACATACACCGATCGGCAGCTTCGGATTGGTGTGCCTGCCCTCCTCGACGGCCATCCGAATCAGGCGGCCCACGCCGACCAGGTCGAGCGTCTCGAACGGCGAGCTGTCGAGCACGCGCGTTGTGAAGTACTCGGCGAAGAACGCGGCCTCCACGTCGTCGCGGCTGAAGCCCCACACGGTCTGCGTCAGGTCGTTCGTGCCGAAGGAGAAAAAGTCGGCGGTTGCGGCGATGGACCCCGCGGTCAGTGCCGCGCGCGGCAGCTCGATCATGGTGCCGATCGGAACGTCCAGTTCTTGGCCGCGCTCGCACGCAACCTTGGCGATCACGGAGGCCAGCTCGCGCCGGGTGATCTCCAGTTCAGTGACGGTGGCGACTAGCGGCACCATGAGCTCGGGGTGTGCTTCGGTGCCGCGTCGGCGGACGTCGATGGCCGCCTCGGCGACGGCTCGGGTCTGCATCGCGAACAGGCCGGGCACGACAAAGCCGAGCCGCACGCCCCGCAGACCGAGCATCGGATTCACCTCGTGCAGGCGTTCCAGTGCCGCGAGCAGCTGCACATCGTGCTCGTCGACCTTGCCGGCCGCCCGCGCCAATGCGACTCGGACGGCGAGGTCGGTGCGGTCGGGAAGGAACTCGTGCAGCGGCGGGTCGATGAGCCGGATTGTGACCGGCGCGCCGTCCATCGCTTCGAAGAGACTGACGAAATCGGCGCGCTGCAGCGGTAGCAGCCCGGCGAGGGCCGCGGCCTGCTCGTCGGCGGTCTCGGCGAGGACGAGCCGCTCCACGAACGTCCGCCGGTTCCCCAGGAACATGTGCTCGGTTCGACAGAGCCCAATGCCTTCCGCGCCATAGCGACGGGCCCGGGCGGCGTCCTCGACGGTGTCGGCATTCGCCCGCACGCCTAGTCTGCGCCGCTGATCGGCGTGCTGGAGGAGGCGATGTACTGCGCGCACCAGGTCATTCGCGTCGGGACCGGTCGGGTCGATCTCGCCGTCGAAGTAGGCGACGACCGGTGGCGGCTGCAGGGGAATCCGGCCGGCGTACACAGCGCCGGACGTGCCGTCGATGGACAGGTCATCGCCTTCGTTGATGACGACGTCTCCGGCGAGCAGGCGCCGTCCCTCAGTGTCGATGCGCAACCCGTCTGCGCCACACACACAGGGCTTTCCCATCCCGCGAGCGACGACGGCAGCATGGGCGGTCTTGCCGCCACGGGTCGTCAGCACCCCCGTCGCTGCCACAATGCCAGCGAGGTCGTCGGGAGTCGTTTCGCGACGGATCAGGATCGTCTTCTCGCCGGCCGCGGCGCGCTGTACCGCGGCGGCCGAGTCGAACACTGCGACCCCGACGGCCGCACCGGGCGAGGCGTTGACTCCGGTTGCCAAGCGGACCGCGTGCGCAGGCACGGTGAACTGCGGGAACATCAGCTGGGTGAGTTCGCGGCCGGTCACGCGACGCAGGGCCTCGTCGAGATCGATGACATTTTCGTCGACGAGCTGGCAGGCAATGCGGAATGCCGCCGCTGGGGTCCGCTTGCCGACCCGTGTCTGCAACATCCACAACTTGCCGCGCTCGATCGTGAATTCGATGTCGCACAGGTCGCGGTAGTGCCTCTCGAGCACGTCGGCGTTGCGCAGCAGTGCCCGGTAAGACACCGGGTCGATGCGTTCGAGTTCGGCGATCGGCATGGCATTTCGGGTGCCGGAGACAACGTCTTCACCCTGCGCGTCGGACAGGTAGTCGCCGTAGAGGCCACGCTGGCCGGACGCGGGGTCGCGAGTGAAGGCGACTCCGGAGCCCGAATCGTTGCCCTTGTTGCCGAACACCATCGCCATGACGTTGACGGCTGTGCCGAGGTCGTCCGGAATCTTTTCCCGCCGACGGTAGATCGCCGCTCGCTCGGTGTTCCATGAGTCGAAGACCGACAGGATGGCCAGGTCTAGTTGGCGGCGCGGGTCCTGGGGGAAGTCGTGGCCCGTCTCGTCTCGAACGATCTTCTTGAAGCTGTCGACGACCGAGTGCAGGGCGTGAGCTGACATGCGTGTGGCCGCCGCGCTGGATCCCGCCTTCGCGGCCGTGAGAACGTCCTCGAATCGGTCGTTCCGGATGCCCAACACCGTCCGTCCGAACATCTGGATGAGCCGCCGGTACGAGTCCAGCGCAAAGCTTTCGTCGCCCACCTGAGCAGCCAGACCCTGCACCGATTCGTCGTTCAGACCGACGTCGAGCACCGTTTCCATCATTCCCGGCATCGAGTACCGAGCACCTGAACGCACCGAGACGAGCAACGGGTCGTCCGCCTGCCCCATTCGCCGCCCGGTGCCCCGTTCGAGCGTTGCCAGGTGCTCATCGATCTCGTCGGCTAGCTCAACCGGCTCGATCCCGTCGCGCAAGTACCGGCGACACGCTTCGGTCGTGATCGTGAATCCCGGCGGGACGGGCAGGCCCAGGCGGCCCATCTCGGCCAGCCCCGCCCCTTTGCCGCCGAGGAGGTCGATCATCTCCCGGCGGCCTTCAGTGAAATCGAAGACGTACTTGACCAAGGCCGACGTGGGCAAATCGACGGAACGCGTCATGCAACAAGCCTCGCGTCAGATTCGATGAATCGGCCCTGGCCAAGGTCTGGCCTCGGCAGGGTCGAAAGTCACCAGCGGCGAGGTCCGCGCTAGCTGCTGCGGCTGAGAACCACCTTCAGCGCACCGGTTTCGCCCGCTCGGGAGAACACGTCGTAGGCCTCGATGAAGTCGTCGAAGCCGAAGCGGTGTGTCACGAACCGCTGGGCATCGAGCTGGTGGCTGGTGAGCAGGTTGAGCAGCGTCGGGGTTGAGTAGGTGTCGACGAGCCCGGTCGTGATCGTGACGTCGCGGTCCCAAAGCCGCTCGAGGTGCAGGGTGACTGGCTTGCCGTGCACGCCGATGTTCGCGATGTGCCCGACAGGTCGCACCAGGTCAGCGGCGAGCTCGAAGGTCGCGGGCACCCCCACCGCCTCGATGGCGACGTCGACGCCGAGGCCGGCGGTGAGCTCGCGGACGGCAGCGACAGGGTCCTGTTCGGCATTGTTGATCACGACATCCGCGCCGAACTGCTTGGCGGCTTCCAGGCGAGCCGGGGCCATGTCGATCGCGATGATCAGACGCGGGCTGAACAGGCGAGCACTGGTGATGGCGGCCAGACCGATCGGGCCGGACCCGACCACGGCAACGACGTCGCCGGGGTGTACCTGGCCGTTGAGGACGCCTACCTCGTATGCGGTGGGCAGGATGTCGGCGAGCATGAGTAGCTCCTCGTCGCTCACCCCGGCCGGGACGGGATACGTCGAATTGTCCGCAAACGGCACGCGGACGTACTCCGCCTGGGTGCCGTCGATCTCGTTGCCCAGAATCCATCCGCCGCCACCGATGCATTGGCCGAATCGAGCCTCGCGGCAGAATCGGCACGCGCCGCAGGCGCTGATGCAAGAGACGAGCACACGGTCGCCGACGTGGACGTTTTTCACGCCGCCGCCGACCTCGGCAACCGTTCCCACCGCCTCGTGACCGATGATGCGTCCCTCGACCATCGCCGGCAGGTCACCCTTGAGGATATGCAGATCCGTGCCGCAGATCGTCGTCGTGTCGACCCGAACGATGGCATCGGTGTCCTCGGCCAGTTGCGGCCTGTCGACGTCTTCCCACGCTTTGGTCCCTGCACCGTGATAGACGAGCGCCTTCATGACGACCTCCGGAGATTTTCGCGGCGATCCCGCCGCTCTCCGAAGCGTGCGCTGCGTGCGGGTCGTCGACGGGGGGCTTAGGTCACCAACCGCTCGGGACTATTTGAGGCCTTCGGTAAGAAGTGCGCGGCGACTGGAGTATTCGACCTCGTCGATCTCGCCCCGCGCGAAGCGCCCTGCGAGTGACCGGCGAGCGAGCAGAGCCGTTCGTCCCGTCCGCCCCGGGACGACCGGTGCTGTCGAGCATGACGCGCTACGGGCCGGTGAAGACGGCCCGGGCCTCCCGCGCGATCTGCAGGTCTTCGCGTGCGGTTACCACCAGCGTCGACACCCGCGCGCCCTCGGCCGTCACATTCGTGTCTGACGTTGCCTCGTTGGCCTCGGCGTCCACCATGATGCCGAGAAAGCCCAGTCGGACGGCCGCGCGCGCGCGGACGATCGGCGAGTGCTCTCCGACACCACCGGTGAACGCGATTGCGTCGATGCCACCCATCGCAGCGCACATGGCGGCCACACCCGCGACCAGGCGATGCACGTAGACATCCAACGCCAGCACCGAGTCAGGGTCGCCCTGCTCGGCCGCTGACTCGACTTCGCGCATGTCGGCCGTGCCGGCGAGGGCGAGCAGCCCGGAACGTTCTTCGAGCGCGGTGGCGATCTCGCGCGGGCTGAGGCGTTCGTGTTCCTGCAGCCACAGCACCAGGCCCGGGTCGACGGAGCCGCAGCGGGTCGCCATAACGAGCCCTTCGAGCGGGGTGAAGCCCATCGTCGTGTCGACACTCCGGCCGTTGAGCACGGCAGCGAGTGACGCGCCGGCACCGAGATGGCAACTGACGATACGTAACTCGGTGACAGGTCTGTCGAGTAGCTGGGCCACGCGCTCGGAGCAGAAGGCGTGCGACAGCCCGTGGAACCCGTATCGGCGGATGCCGTATTTGTCTCGCCAGTCCGTCGGCACCGCATAGGTAGAAGACTCGGCCGGCATGGATGCATGGAAGGCCGTGTCGAAAGATGCGACTGCGGGGACGTCGGGAAGCAACGTCGTGACCGCATCCAGGGCAGCGATCGACCGGGGTTGGTGCAGTGGGGCAAGGTCGGTCAGAGCCCGAAGCTGCTGCTCCACGTCCGCGTCGATCCGGACCGGGCCGGTGAATCGGCGACCACCGTGCACGATGCGGTGACCGACGACGTCGGGACGTCCCCAATCGCTGATCAGCTCATCGAGTCGACCGGCGCCGGCCCCGGCGGGGCCTACCGCGAGTTCGGCATGCTCTTCGAGGACGTCCCCGTCCAGCAGACTCACTTTCATGCTGGACGAGCCGGCGTTGACGACCATCACGCGCATGCGCTCAGCCCCGATCCGGCCACATCCAGCCGCTGATCTCGGGGGAATCCTCGCCATGTTCACGGGTGTACGCCCGGGCGGCGATGCGTGCGTCCGACATCTCCTGTCGCAGGGTCGCCGCTCGACTGCCGAGGGACGGGACGCGGTCGATGACGTCCATGACGAGGTGGAAGCGGTCTAGGTCGTTGAGCATGACCATGTCGAACGGCGTTGTGGTGGTGCCCTCTTCCTTGTATCCGCGGACGTGGATATTGCGGTGCCCGGTGCGCCGGTAGGTGAGTCGGTGGATCACGGTCGGGTAGCCGTGGAACGCGAAGATCACCGGCGTGTCCGTGGTGAAGAGCGCCTCGTAGTCGCGGTCGGACAGGCCGTGTGGGTGTTCGCTGGCCGATTGCAGCCGCATCAGGTCCACCACGTTGATGACACGGATCTTCAGGTCGGGCAGTTTGGTGCGGAGCAGATCCGCGGCGGCAAGCGTCTCCAGGGTGGGGATGTCCCCGGCGCAGGCGAGGACGACGTCCGGGTCACCGTCTGTGGTGCCGGCCCACGGCCAGATGCCGATGCCGCGGGTGCAATGCGCGATCGCCTCGTTGATGCTCAGATAGGTCAGTGCCGGTTGCTTGCCGGCAATGATGAGGTTGACGTAGTCCCGGCTGCGCAGGCAATGATCCGCGACGGAGAGCAACGTATTGCTGTCCGGGGGCAGATAGACCCGCACGATCTCGGACTTCTTGTTGATCACGTGGTCGATGAAGCCCGGGTCCTGGTGCGAGAACCCGTTGTTGTCCTGCCGCCAGACGTGGGACGAAAGCAGATAGTTCAGTGACGCGATCGGCGCCCGCCAGGGGATGTTCCGACTGGTCTTGAGCCACTTGGCGTGCTGGTTGAACATCGAGTCGATGATGTGGATGAACGCCTCGTAGCAGTTGAACAGCCCGTGCCGGCCCGTCAGCAGGTAGCCCTCCAACCAGCCCTGGCACAGGTGCTCGGAGAGCACCTCCATCACGCGACCGTCCGGCGCGAGATGGTCGTCACCGGGCACGGTGCCGGCGTCCCACGCGCGGTCGGTCTGCTCGAAGACCGGCGAGAGCCGGTTGGATGCCGTCTCGTCCGGGCCCATCAGGCGGAACCGATCGGGATTGCGGGCGATCACGTCGCGCAGGAATGTGCCGAGCACTCGCGTTGCCTCACTCGTCGCGACGGCGGGCCGGTCGACCGCCACCGCGTAATCGCGGAAGTCGGGTAGTACGAGATCGCGCAATAGGCGGCCGCCGTTGGCGTGCGGGTTTGCGCTCATCCGGAACTCGCCAACCGGAGCCAGCGCCTGCAGTTCGGGGACGAGCCGCCCGGTGGCGTCGAACAATTCCTCCGGCCGGTAACTGCGCATCCAGTGTTCTAGCTCGTCGCGGTGGGTGCGGTTGGTGCGCGTATCGGACAGCGGCACCTGGTGGGCGCGCCAGGTGCCCTCGACCCGCAGACCGTCCACCTCCTTGGGACCGGTCCAGCCCTTCGGTGTTCGCAGCACGATCATCGGCCACGCGCGCGCCGAGCCCGCACCGTGACGCGCGTTGCGTTGGATGGCAGCGATCTCGTCCATCACCCGGTCCAGGGTCTCGGCGAGCTCAAGATGCACGGCGAACGGCTCGGCGCCGCCGACGAAGTGCGGCTCGTACCCGTAGCCGCGCATCAGCGCCGCGAGCTCGTGCTCCGGGATGCGGGCAAGCACGGCCGGATTCGCGATTTTGTACCCGTTGAGATGCAGCACGGGCAGCACCGCTCCGTCAGTGACGGGGTTGAGGAACTTGTTCGAGTGCCAACTCGCGGCGAGCGGGCCGGTCTCGGCCTCGCCGTCGCCGATCACGCACAGAGCCACCAGGTCCGGGTTGTCGAATACAGCGCCGTACGCGTGCACGAGCGAATAGCCCAGCTCGCCGCCCTCATGGATGGATCCGGGCGTCTCGGGAGCGACGTGGCTGGGGATTCCACCCGGGAAGGAAAATTGCCGAAACAATGCGCGCATGCCGTCCTCGTCCTGGCCGATGCCGGAGTACACCTCGCTGTAGGTGCCGTCGAGGTAGGCGTTCGCGACGAGCCCAGGGCCGCCGTGACCAGGGCCGGCGATGTAGAGAGCGTTGAGGTCGCGTTCTTTGATGATTCGGTTCATGTGTACGTAGAGCAGGTTCAGCCCAGGCGTCGTTCCCCAGTGCCCGAGCAGCCGCGGCTTGACGTGTTCGGCCCGGAGCGGTTCGCGAAGGAGTGGATTGTCCAGCAGATAGATCTGACCGACCGACAGGTAGTTCGCCGCCCGCCAGTACGCGTCGATCAGCTCGAGTTCCATTCGCGAATGCGTACGGGTCTGGGCTACCTCGGTGGATTTCACGGTGTCTCCTTGCGAGTGGACATGGTTACGGCCTCAGCGCGACGCGGCGGCGACCGAATCTCGGTCGGGTGGCTGGTAGCCGCGCGCGCAGCGGTCACTGGCACCGTGGCGATGGCCCGCGATGCTTGAGAAGCAGCTCATCCGCTCAGGATTCTCAACACCGCGGGGATTGCGCGCCGCGGGGTGAGCGGTGCTGGCGGACCGGTTGGCGCAAAGCCCAGTCGGAGCATCATCTGCGGGTGGTCGGTCCAGTCCATGAGGGTCTGCAGACGGACCCGAAAGGCGAGCATGTCGACTGCCTGGCTCAGCGCGCAGCTTGCCAGCCCGGCTGTCTCGGCTTCGATCATCAGTCGCATCATCGACTCGCCAGCGCGTAGCCGGTCCGACGCTTGGTCGGAGGTCGTGAACACCACGGCGATCAGCGGTTGTTCGTCGATGCCGGGGTCGACCAGTTGCGCTCCGGAAACGCCGACTTCGAAGTCGCGCAATGGGATGTCCGTGTGGCGCAGATGGCCGGCTGGCAGGTGGGGAACCACCGAGGGCGGGACCCCGTCCGTTGTGTCCTGGTCGCTTCCGGTCCAGCGATCCATTTCGGCGAGGTAGTCAGCGTCGCGCCGTTGGAACCGGTCCGCGAATGACACCGCGACCGCCAGCCCAAGACGCTCTTCGGCCCGGCGGGGGAACGCGGCGTACACGCCGGGTGACGCCGCGGCCTCGCGGAGCCGGTCGACCAGATCCTCTGACGGTCGCCCGGCAGCGAAGGGACGTCGTTCGCTGCGTCGACGCTGGCTGGCCGCGACGCGGGCAATGTCGACCTGCGTCGGTTCGCAGCGCTCGACCGCGCGAAGCTCGGCGAGTAGGTCTTGGTCAGCGGGGTCGGGCATGCGGCGCACCTCGACGATGCATCCGGCGGCGCGAAGCGCCAACTCCGTGAGCGTGAGCACTGCCCCGCAACTGATCATCAGGGAATGGCCGTCGGGATCAGCGACACCGAGCTGGCGGCTCCGGTCGGCCCGCACGCAGAGAACCCCGTCACGTAGTTCGAAGCGCCACGGCTGCGTGTTGTGAATGGACGGAGCCCGCACCGC
>JAVHVH010000249.1:0-5875 GCA_032160665.1 Pseudonocardiales bacterium | reverse complement strand
CCAGGTGCATTTACACCACCGGCGGGCGGTGCTGGTCGGATCCGACGGTGCTCGGTGGGATGCCGAGACAGATCTGCCCGTGCAGTTGCTCGGTCATGGCATGGATGGTCTTCGTCAGCTCGGTGTTGGCGTGCAGTTCCCGCTCGCTGACCGTGAAGTCGTGATCGGCTTTGGCCTGCTGGAATGCGGCCTGCCGGTTCTGTCCGATCATCACGAAGGTCGACAGGAAGATCGCCTCGAGGGAGACGCCGAGGGTCAACGTCGGCCAGGGGCTCTTCTCGAAGAGGAGCATCCAGACCGCGAACAGCGCGATGTGGACGTAGACGAACATCATCGAACCGGCAAACTTGGTTATCGCGTCCGCAACCTTCAACTGCGTGTTTGCGGCTCGCTTCTGGGCTACGGCGTCCAGCGCAGGATGGCGCTTCAGTGGCACAGCAGCAGGATCCGCGAGGGTTTCGGTCATGGGTGGTCCTTTCGTCGAGCACGCGTGAGTCGGTGCCGCCTACTGTGCTCATAGGTCGAGCGGGTCACGACGCGTGGGTCGCCGGCGACGACCAAATGTCGGCATCGAAATGTCCAACGCGCGGCGCAGGCGCGCGCCGACGATGAGGACCAGCCCGGTCAGCACTGCCACGTCACCGAGATCGATGACGATCCAGGGTGTCGCGAGGTAGTCGGTGACACTCCCGCGGGCGACGCGTTCGATCGCATTGGACGCCGCACCGCCGATCAACAGCCCGGCCGCCAACGACGACACCCGCCCGGCTGCCATCGCCCGCACGGCCCACACGATCATCACCGCGAGGAACGACATCGAGACGAGTGCGGGCGCGGCGCCGCTTCCGATCTCCAACAGGTACCCGCGGTTCTGCACGGGAACGATGTGCGGGAGCCGGCGCAGCCACGATGAGGCGTGCACGAGCAGCTTGGCCGTGGAGTCCACGCCCGCCGCGAGGATGGCCACACCGAACAGGTGTCGGTACCGAGAGCCGACGTCGGTGCTGATGGCAACCATCTGGATACTCATTTCGCCGCGGGCCGACTTCTCTCCCACTGACCATCCGCCCCGGCCCTGACGAAGTACTTAAGCGCGGCTGAAGTCGCCGCGGCTGTAGTCGCCCAAGTGGCGACGTCTCGTCGCGCGAGAGACGCTGAGCTGGATCAGCTCCTCATCGACCTCGAATACGCTGCCGGGCCGCCTGATGGACACGGCGGCAGGATGCCGACTGGCTCCGACCGTCTTATGCCCTGTTCGGGCGGTCGGGTGTGCGAACGGACGGGGTCGAAGGGGCGGCCCGACTCAGTGGTCGTGACGGCGCGCAGTGCGGCGGCCGCCCAGCACACTCAGACCGATCCCACCGATGAGCAGCAGCGCAGCGATGAGCAGGTTGCGCGCGGAGTCGCCGCCGGACGTGGCCAGCGGATCACCGGCGGCTCGGGAAGTGGCTACCCCACCCACGCCGTGGCCTCCGGCGGCTTCGGCGCAGGCGGTTATCGGTCCGCTGGGAACGTCGGTCGGCACCGCGCTTTCAGTCGGCACCGCGCTGTCGGTCGGCAGGACGGTGTCCTCGGTCGGCAGGACGGTGTCGGTCGGCAGGAGAGTGTCGGTGGGTGCGACGGTGTCGGTGGGCTCGACCGGGTCCGTCGGATCGTCGGTCGGGACCTCGGACGGAAAGTCCGAGGGGAAGAACGTCGTGCAGTAGCCGCCACTGGGTGTATCCGTCGTCGCCGTATCGGTCGCCGCCGTATCGGTCGCCGCCGTATCGGTCGCGGCCGCATCCGTCGCCGTCGCCGATGGCGCGATCGCGAGCGCAAACGCTACGACTCCGGCGCCGATGGCGAGGACGGCGGCGAACGGGGCTGATCTGCCGGCACGCGACATCGTTACCTCCTTGGCACGTGGCGCGACCATAGCGGTCGCGCGGCCCGGCCACCATTCCTAATGCGAGGAGCGGACCGTGCGTGGGCTCCTCGGTGTTGGGCGGGCTCAGGCTTTCGGGACGCGGACCTGCGCGCGCATCGCGAGATCCCAGAGCCGGTCCGGAGTGAGCCGGCGCGCTGCGATCGTCAATGTCGCCGACGGGGTGACGCGGTAGCGGGCCCGCCATGCTGCGGGCCGCGCCGATACTCAGCACGAGCAGCGCCACGTACAGCCCGCCGACGTCACGGACCCGGTGCTCGTTCTACGGCCCCTCGACATCCACCCAATGTCGCCGAATCCGGGGAACGAGTCGTAGAAAAATCGCAGCGCCGCGACCGCTCAGATCCCGACCAACGCTGCCGACGCGGCGAGCAGCAGCAACACCCAACGTTGACCGCGAGCACTCATGCCTGAATGACATCACAACGAACGACCGGCGCCCCCGACCGTCACATTGCGTGGCGAATGGATCATTCGCGACAGCCTGGGCCGCGAATGTGTGCGCAGCCATCGTCGGATGCGGCGGTGAGGAGCACCATGTAGCCGTGACCTCGCCTTACGGGGACGCACGCTTGCGTCCGCGTCCGGAACACTGGCCAGGCGGGGGTATGACGGCGGCCCTCGTCGGGCGCAGCCGCGAGCTCGACCGCATCAAAGAGGCGCGCGCGTCCCATGCGCTCGGAGAGCATGTCGTGCTGGTGATCGGGGATGCGGGGATCGGCAAGACGACGCTGCTGCGCGCGGCGTCCACGGAGGCGGAAGCGGCGGGCTGGCGCGTCGCGTCGGGACGATGCTGGGACCAGGCCGGCGCGCCGGCGTTCTGGCCCTGGGTCCAAGTGCTGCGCTCGCTGTTGGTCGCTCGCCCGTCGGCGGAGCTGCTCGAGCCGACCCGGTCGTGGGTGGCCGAGCTCGATCCGTCTCTCGCGCCGCTGCTCGGCTTCCCGCCGCCACCGCCCGACCTGCCCCGTGGTCGCGCTCGGTTCGCGCTCCTGGACGCGGCGGCGAGCGTGCTCGCCGACCAATGCCGGGACACCGGCCTGCTGATCGTTCTCGACGACCTGCACGCCGCCGATGCGTCCTCCCTGGAACTGGCGCGGTTCGTGACCCGATCACTGTCCGGCGCGGGCTTCCTGCTGCTGGCCGCGTCCCGCCCGACCGCGCACGGGACGCCGGGCGAAGTGCGCAGGCAGCTGGACCACCTCGATTCCGAAGCGGTCCGGATCAGCCTGACCGGTCTGGCACCGCACGAGGTCGGCTGCCTGGTGAACTCCGGCCGCGACGATCGGCTGGACGACGCGCGGATCCGGGAGTTGCATCGAGCGACCGGCGGCAACCCCTTCTTCGTCAGCCAGTTGTTGCGGACGCGCAGCCCCGCTGACACGATGCCGCCGTCCGTGCGAGACGTGCTCGTCGAGCGCCTCGCCGAACTGTCGGCCACCGCACGGTCGGTGCTGGAGGCGGCCGCGGCCTTCGGCGTGGACTTCGATCCCGCGCTGCTCCCCGAGATGTCGGGGCACGACCCGGCCGACGTGCGGGCGGCGGTGACCGAGGCCTCGGCGGCCGGCCTGATCGCCCGGTCGGACGACTCGTCTGGACTCTGGTCGTTCACGCACGGGCTGTTCCAGCGCGTCCTCGTCGACGACCTCGACAAGTCCCGGCGCGCCGAGATCCACCAGCGGATCGCCGCGACGCTCGAAGCCGGCGCGAGCGGCGATGTCCGGTGGGCAGGTGCCGTCGCCGCCCACTGCCGCCTAGCCGTCGAGGTCGTCGGCGTCGAGCGAATGGTCGTGGCGTGCCTGGCCGCCGCCGATGCTGCCATCGGGGTGCTGGCGCTCGAAGTGGCGGCCGACGAGCTGAGCAGCGGCCTCGCTCTGGTGCCGACACTGGCGACAGGGTTCGCGGCCCAGCGGGCCGCAATGCTGATCGCCCTGGGCCGGACCCGGAGCATGCTCGGCGACGTCGAGGCATCGCGGGGGAGCTACCTGCGCGCAGCCGAGGCCGCACGCGCCGGTGGGCGCGGGGATCTGCTTGCTGCGTGCGCGCTCTCCATGCCGCGCGAAGTGCACAGCCTGCTGGTCGACACCGGGATGCGGACGCTGATCGAAGAGGCGTTAGGTCACGTCGGCGACGACCACCCGCATCTGCGGGCGCCGTTGATGGCGCGCCTCGCGAGCGAACTGCCCTTCGAGGCTCCGGGTGAGCGGCGGGAGATGTCCGATCGGGCGCTCGCGCTGGCCCGGACGGTCGGCGAGCGGACCGTGGCCGAAGTGCTACGCCTGCGCGCCATCGCCCTGCACGACTCGGAGTTGACCGCCGACCGGCTCGACGACGCGCAGGAGCTGGTGCGGATCGCGATCGCGTCCGGTGATCTGATGCTGGAGCTCGACGCGTGGCTCGCGCTGTTCTCGGCGTGGCTGTCCACCGGCGATGTCCAGCAAGCGACACACGCGCTGTCTGAGTTCGACCGTCGCTCGCGAGGCGTCAACGCACCGCATCTGCAGGCCGCGTCGATGATCCGGCACGGCACGCTCGCTTTCCTTCGCGGCCGCTTTGCCGACGTCCTCCGGCTGGCCGAGGCCGCGCGCCTGCTCAGCGTGCGCGCTGGGGATCCGAACGCCGAGCGCTCCTGGCGCTCGCAGGTGATCAGCACGTGGAACCTGCAGGGCAATCCGGCCTGCGCCGAGGCGATGGCCGAGCTGCCGGAGGACATGCCGATCCCGAGGTGGGTCGTCGGCAAGTTCCTCTACGAGGGCGGCCGGGTCGCGCAGGCCCGCGTCGAGCTCCGACGTGGACTGACGGAGCTGGACGGCGGGCGGGCCGCTCTGTGGGTGAGCGCGTTGGCGGCCGGCGCTGAACTGGCGAACCGCTTCGACGACACCGAGGTCGCGCTCGCGGTCCTGCCCCTGCTCGAGCACGCGGGTGCAGGTTTCGGTGTCGCCGGTGACGGTGCGCTCTGCCTCGGATCCAACGAGCTCTGGGTCGGGCAGGCGCTGGCCACGCTGGGGCGTTACGACGAAGCCGCCGAGCATCTCCGCCGGGCCGTCGCCGCCAACGAGGCGGTTGGCGCCGCGCCGTTCGCCGTACGGGCAAAGCTGGAACTCGCCCGCGTCCTTCTCCGCCGAAACGATGCTGGTGACGTTGGGCAGGCGCAGACGTGCCTGCTGGACGTCGAGCGGCTGGCGGCCGAGCTCCCGATGCCGTGGACGGTCCGCGACGCCCGGGCGCTTCGAGCAACGATCTCGGCGACGCCGGCCCAACCGGTCGCCGACGACCCACCGTGGCAGTTGCGGCGGGATGGCGACGTGTGGGCCCTGAACGCGAACGGGCGCTCGGTTCACCTGCGGCACTCGAAGGGCCTGGAGTACCTCGCCGTGCTGATCGCCTCGCCCGGACGGGAAATCGCGGCGCTCGACCTTGCCGCGGGGCGGTGCGGGACCGCCGTGGGCCCGAGCCCCGTGTCCGCCGTGCTCGACGAGCAGGCTCAGCGCGCCTACCGGAGCCGGCTCGCCGAATTGCAGCAGGATGCCGACGCCGCCGACGCCAGGGGAGACGTCGCCGGCGCGGACGAGATCGAGGTCGAGCGCGCGGCCCTGCTGAGTGAACTGCGGCGAGCAAGCGGCCTCGGGGGCCGGACCCGGACATTCGGCGACGAGGCCGAGCGAGCCCGGGTGAATGTCACCCGCACGATTCGCCAAGCGCTCGAGCGGGTGAGCGCGGCTGAGCCCTCGCTGGGTGCACACCTGAGTCACACCGTCCGTACCGGCACCCGATGCGTTTACCAGCCCGATCTCGAATGATCGCATCGGAACGAATCGTTCGACCGGAACGAACGCCCCAGGGTCAAAGGCATCGTCGGGATGCCGGGATCGAGGGCGTGCCATGACTGATAACCGGCTTCCGGATGTGCTGGCGAAGATGGCTGTCGATGCGGCGTTCGCTGAACAGGTACGC
>JAVHVH010000236.1:0-29306 GCA_032160665.1 Pseudonocardiales bacterium | reverse complement strand
CAGCGAGCCGCCCAGCCACTCGGCGAGGTCGTCGAGCGCGACGTCCCACACCTTCTCCGAATCCAGCAGCGTTCCGTCCATGTCGAACAGGACGGCCTGCAGCGAACCCCTCATGTTTACTGGGTTTCCGTCACTCGGAGGCCTGTCGGGTACACAACGGGTACACACCAGGAACGATCGAGCGCATCGTTTGGCCCTCGACGGTTGTCAGGAACCGTCCGGCGTCGACGTTGCGGGCGAAGACCTTCACGAGTTGGGCGCCGGCGGGGTCGCGGTAGCGTGCGTACCAGCGCAGCCGCCAGTTGCGCTTCTCGCTGCTCGCCACGGCAGCACCTCCCCTGGTTTCGCCCGGCACCGTTGTCCTGGTGGAGATCCTCGCATCCGGCTATGACGGCACGCGCGGCCCGACGGTCAGGTTGCGTGCAACTCCTCCGCGACGCGCGGTTCGGCCGAGTAAACCCTGTCCCCTTCGGATCGATACCAGAACGATCTTGTGTCCTTTGCCGACGAGGCGCACGACCCAGTGCCATGTTCTTCGCCGAGGTCGCTCATGCCACCTGGTCGACGGAGATGCCGATGAGCGCGCTCGTGATTCGGATGATCAATGAGGAGAATTGGTCGTCCCCGCGACCACAACTCGGTCTTGATCAAGTTCTACACCTGCGCACAGATCTGCCGACGAGTGATAGTCGCCGGCGATCTTGATCATCTCGCTCTCTGCAGGGCGGCCGACCTGCTCCCAGCGAGTTGATCATCCGCAGCGTCACGCTCATGGCCGCGATCCGTGCCGGCGCGGGTCGGTCTCTGCGTCAGCTGTTGCGCCCGCTTCTCGAGGACTGATTCCGGGCCGGTCCCGAGCGGACCGCAGAGGCGGTCGGAAGCCGCCAGCCACCCCCTGACATGCCGCGAGGAGCGCGGCCGGATCTGCGTGGGCGCGCTCGTGATCCGGATGATCAATGAGGAGAATTGGTCGTCCCCGCGACCACAACTCCGTCTTGATCAAGTTCCACGCCTGCGACCGGATCTGCCACGCCTCGGGCGGGATGCGCCCAGAGGTGAAGTCGATCTTCGCGGGTACGCGACGGGTACTCGTCGAACAGCACGGCAACGAGGACGAATCCGGCGCGGGTCACCCTTGACGACTACACGAGCCGGACGAGCGCCGCACGCAGGGCGGACGGGAGTGGGTCAGTCGTCCGGTTGTTGGCGCGCCAGCGCGTGCCGGACGGCTTCCTTCACGAGGCGATCCGCGACCTCGACGAGCGCCAGTTGTTCGCGCTGGCCGATGAGCCGCAAGCGGAGGTAGGCGTCATCAGCCGAGTGTCCGGAGCGCGACATCACGATGCCCACCGCGCGGTCGACCGTGGATCGGCCGTCGAGGGCTACCTGCAATTTGGCCGACGTGCGCCGCGCTTCATCGAGCACTCGAGCGTTGTGCAGGGCCACGGCCGCGGGGCCGGCGAACAGTTCGCCCACCAACCGTGACGATTGGTCGAACGCGTCGTGGGCGTATGCGTACACGTTGAGCGCCCCGAGCACCTCGCCGTCCAGCACCAGAGGCAGCGAGATTGCGCTGTGGATGCCGAGGTCGGCGGCCATCGGGCCGAACGCCGGCCACAACTCGTCCTCGCCCAGCCCGCCGGTGGCCACCGTCTTCCCGGTGGAGGCCGCAGATATGCAGGGGCCCTCGCCCAGGCGGTACTGGATGGCATCGACGTCGCGGACGAATGGATCGGACGCGACGATGGTGTCCGGGCGTCCGGCCTCGATCATCGTCACCCCGGCCCCGTCGGCGCCCGGAACGGCGAGGACAGCAAGTTTCGCCACCTCGCCCAGGTAGGCGTCGAAGGAGCTGGTGCCGGCGAGCAGATGCGATAGACCCGCCAAGCCCGCGGCCAGACCGTCGTCGGATTCTGCGTCTTGTCGTGCCTCGTCGGAAACCACGGCACACACTCCCCCCATCATTTGGTTTCTTGGATTAGCGCGCGACCGGGTAAGACGGTCAGTCGGGCGCGTCGAAGCGGAACACTGGCGTTGCGTAGGAGTCCCTGAAACCGAGGTGCCATCAACGTTCGGGGCGCCGAGCTAGGTGCTCGCAGAAGCCGCTGAATACAGCGTGCCAATTCCGAACCGACTGTGTCCCAGTGGGCCCGACCTTACTCGCCGTGACGCCGAACAGGCGGTTACTCGTCGTCGGATCGGTAGCCCAGGTTCGGTGAGAGCCACTTCTCGGCCGCGGCGACAGTCCAGCCCTTGCGCCTGGCATAGTCCTCGACCTGATCGCGGCCGAGGTGACCGACGACGAAGTACTGCGACTGCGGGTGCGAGAAGTACAACCCGCTGACCGAGGCGCCCGGCCACATGGCCATGCTCTCGGTCAGCTCGATGCCGACGTTGGCCTTGACATCGAGCAGGTCCCAAAGAGCCTGCTTCTCGGTGTGCTCCGGGCAGGCCGGATAGCCCGGCGCGGGTCGAATGCCGACGTACCGCTCCTTGATCAGCGCATCGCAGTCGAGCGACTCGTCGGGGTTGTAGCCCCAGAACTCGGTGCGCACGCGTTCGTGCAGGCGCTCGGCGAACGCCTCCGCCAACCGGTCGGACAGCGACTCCAGCAGGATCGCGCTGTAGTCGTCGAGGGCCGCCTTGAACTCGGCGATCTTGGCCGAACTGCCGAGCCCGGCGGTGACCGCGAACGCGCCGACGTAGTCGCGCAGCCCGGTCGGCTTCGGGGCGACGAAATCGGCGAGCGAGCGGTGCGGCACCCCGGGCCGATGTTCGGTCTGCTGCCGGAGTTGGTGCAGCGTGGTCAGCACCTCGGTACGCGTCTCGTCGGTGTAGACCTCGATGTCGTCCTCGACGGCGTTCGCCGGGAACAGGCCGATCACGCCGGACGCGGTGAGCCAGCGCTCCTCCACGATGGCGTCGAGCATCTTCTGGCCGTCGTTCCAGAGCTTGCGGGCGGTTTCACCCGATGCCGGATTGTTGAGGATGTCGGGGTATTTGCCCTTCATCTCCCACGCGTTGAAGAACGGCTGCCAGTCGATGTACTCGCGCAGCTCCGCGATTGAGTAGTTCTGGAACGTCTTGACGAACTGGGTCGGCTGCGACGGCGCGTGGTAGTCGTCGGAATGCATGTCGCGGGTCTGCTGGGTGATCAGATGCGGCCGCGGAGGCCGGTAGCCCGTCCAGTCGATCGGCGTGCGGTTCTCGCGGGCGGCGGCGATCGGCAGGATCACCTTGGCGTCCTTGCGGGCGTCGTGTCGCGCCCGCAGGGAGTCGTAGTCGGCCTTGACGTCGGCCAACAACCCCGGTCGCTGCTCGTCGGAAAGCAGCGCGGCGACGACCGGCACCGACCGCGACGCGTCCTTAACCCAGATGACCGGCCCGTGGTACTTCTTGTCGACCTTGACCGCGGTATGCGCCCGCGACGTCGTCGCCCCACCGATGAGCAGCGGGATGTCGAAGCCCTGGCGCTCCATCTCGGCCGCGAAGTTGACCATCTCGTCAAGGGACGGAGTGATCAGCCCGGACAGGCCGATGACGTCGGCGTCGTGCTCCTTCGCGGCGTCGAGAACCTTCTGCGCCGGCACCATGACACCCAAGTCGATCACGTCGTAGTTGTTGCACTGCAGGACGACCCCGACGATGTTCTTGCCGATGTCGTGCACGTCGCCCTTGACGGTGGCCATGACGACCTTGCCGTTGCTGCGGCCGGTGTCCTCAGGCGACTTGCCGGCCTCGATGAACGGGATGAGGTAGGCGACCGCCTTCTTCATCACGCGCGCCGACTTGACCACCTGGGGCAGGAACATCTTGCCGGCACCGAACAGGTCCCCCACCACGTTCATGCCCGCCATCAGCGGACCCTCGATGACCTCGATCGGCTGGCCGCCGCGGGCCTCGATGAGGGCGCGGAGCTCCTCGGTGTCGGTCTCGGCGTACTCGTCGATGCCCTTGACCAGCGCGTGCGTGATGCGCTCGTCCACGGGCAGCTGGCGCCACTCGTCGTTGACGGCCTCGGCCTTCATGCCGGCGCCGGCGAACTCGGCGGCAATCTCGAGCATCCGCTCGGTGGCGTCGGGGTTGCGGTTGAGGATGACGTCCTCGATGCGCTCGCGCAGCTTCGGATCGACCTGGTCGTAGACCACGAGCGCGCCGGCATTGACGATGCCCATGTCCATGCCGGCGGCGATCGCGTGGTACAGGAAGACCGCGTGGATCGCCTCGCGGACCGCGTTGTTGCCGCGGAAGGAGAATGAGACGTTCGAGACGCCACCGGAGACGAGCGCTCCGGGCAGGTTCTGCTTGATCCAGCGGGTGGCCTCGATGAAGTCGACGCCGTAGTTGGCGTGCTCCTCGATGCCGGTCGCCACGGCGAAGATGTTGGGGTCGAAGATGATGTCCTCGGCCGGGAAGCCGACCTCGTCGACGAGGATCCGGTACGCCCGCTCACAGATCGTCTTGCGGCGCTCGAGGTTGTCGGCCTGGCCCTCCTCGTCGAACGCCATCACGACGACGGCCGCGCCGTACTTGCGGCACAGCGTGGCCTCGCGACGGAACTTCTCCTCGCCTTCCTTCATCGAGATGGAGTTGACGATCGGCTTGCCCTGGACGCAGCGCAGCCCGGCCTCGATGACCTCGAACTTGGACGAGTCGACCATCAACGGCACGCGACTGATGTCGGGTTCACTCGCGATCAGCTTGACAAAGCGATCCATCGCGGCGACGCCGTCGATCATGCCTTCGTCCATATTGATGTCGATGACCTGCGCGCCGTTCTCGACCTGCTGACGCGCCACTGACAGCGCGCTGTTGTAGTCGCCGTCGCGGATCAGATTGCGGAACTTGGCCGAGCCGGTGATGTTCGTGCGCTCGCCGACGTTGACGAACAACGACGCGTCGGTGATGGTGAGCGGCTCCAGCCCGGACAGCCGGCAGGCCGGCTCGCGCGCCGGCGGCACCCGCGGGGTCACTCCGTCGACGACGGCGGCCATCCCGCTGACGTGGTCGGGCGTGGTGCCGCAGCACCCGCCGAGGATGTTCACCAGCCCGCTCTCGGCGAACTCGCGCACGATGGCCGCCGTCTGGTCCGGCGCCTCGTCGTACTCCCCGAAGGCGTTGGGCAGGCCGGCGTTTGGGTAGCAGGAGATGAAGCAGTCGGCGACGCGGGCGAGCTCGGCCAGATAGGGACGCATCTCTTGCGCGCCGAGCGCGCAGTTCAGCCCGACGAGGAGCGGCTTGGCGTGCCGGACCGAGTTCCAGAACGCCTCGGTGACCTGTCCGGACAGCGTGCGGCCGGAGGCGTCGGTGATCGTGCCGGAGATCATGACCGGCCAGCGCCGGCCGCGTTCCTCGAACAAGGTCTCGACAGCGAAGATCGCCGCTTTCGCATTGAGGGTGTCGAAGATGGTCTCGATGAGGAGCACGTCCGCGCCGCCGTCGACCAGGCCGTTGGCCTGCTCGAGGTAGGCCTCGACGAGCTCCATATAGGTGACGTTGCGGGCGCCGGGGTCGTTGACGTCCGGCGATATCGACGCGGTGCGGTTGGTGGGGCCGAGCGCGCCGGCGACGAAACGGGGCCGGTCCGGGGTCTCGGTCGCCATCGCATCGCACGCCGCGCGGGCGAGTCGCGCCGACTCGAGGTTGAGCTCGTAGGCGAGGTCCTCCATGCCGTAGTCGGCGAGGGAGATCTTCTGCGCGTTGAAGGTGTTGGTCTCGATCAGGTCGGAACCGGCCTCGAGGTACGCGCGGTGGATGCCGCTGATCGCCTCGGGCTGGGTGAGCGTCAGCAGGTCGTTGTTGCCCTTGAGGTCACGCTCCCACTCCGCGAACCGCGGGCCGCGGTAGTCCTCCTCGCTGAAGGTGTGCCGCTGAATCATCGTGCCCATGGCGCCGTCGAGGACAAGGATCCGCGACTGCAGTAGGGCAGTCAGGGATTCTGTGCAGTCAGGACGCAGCGACGGTGCTTGGGGCAAGGCGGGATCCTTGATCGATCGGTAGGCAGGAAGCCTCAGAATCCCCAGCATACGGCGGGTCGGCCGGGGCTTCGGGCATCCTGAGCACGTGCCGACAGTGTCTCACCGGGGCCCTCCGACATTACCGCCGGCGGTGCCGTCCGTCGCGCCGGACGGGCTCGGTGAGCACGGTCACAAGGTCCTCGAGATCGTGGCGTTGCGCGGCCTGGAGCGCTGCCGCCCGCACGTCCGCTCGTTGCAGGAGGGGCAGCCGCGCGAGCCGTTCCCGGTCCCCCGGCGCGAACGCCACCGCGATGAGCACCATCGGTTCCCACAGGTCCGCCTCGTGCGCGTGTAAGGCCAGGCGGTCCAGCACGGCGTCATCCTCCTCGGCGGTTCGGGCCGCCACGCCGCTCCGGGCCTCCGGCGTGAGGTGCGGAGTGAGTGGCAGAAGCTGCGACCAGGTGTCTGCGGCGAGCGCTACCCGTACGAGTTCGCGCACGACGTCATCGCGTTCGAGCAGCGGCAACGTCGCGAGCCGTCGTTGAGCTTCCGCGGGGAGCGCGACGGCGATCGGCAGCATCGCGGCCCACATCCCGCCCTCGTGCGCCGCCGCGGCGAGCCGGCCCAGAGTCTCGTCGTCTTCTTCGGCCGCGCGGGCGGCCACCTTGGCGCGGGCCGGTTCGGTGAGGTACACCGTCAGCGGCAGCAGGTCGAGCCACAGCGGACCGTTCAGCGCCGTGCTGACGATCTCGTCGAGGATGTCCGGCTCGAGCACCGCCGGGACTGCGGCGAACCGACGAAGCCCCGCCTCGTTCATCGCCGCGGTGACCGGGAGCAAGGCGTCCCACGCGCCGATCCGGTGCGCGGCCCGGATCAGCGAGTCGAGCACCTCGACGTCCTGGGTGGACGCGACCTCGGCCAGCTCGGCCCGGTTCTCGATGCTGAGGTGGCCGATGAGATCGAGCGCCTCACCCCACAGATCCTCCTGGTAGGCCGCCCGGATGAGCCCGGGCACCCGCTCCCGGGCGATGTCGAGCAGTTCGTCGAGCTTGTCCTTGCCCTCCATGACGAACGCGACGCGCAGCAAGTCACCGTCGTCGGCGATCTCGGGAACGGCGGCCCGCAGCGTCGCGGTCGGGAGGAAACTCACGAAGCGGCCGATGGTGACGTGCTCGCCGCGCTCGATCAGCTCCTTCGCGACCTTGACCACGAGGGGCGACGGGACGGCGGCGATGACGTCGGCCGCGCGGCGCGGATCGAGGTAGACCGCGATGTCGGCCAGGAACGGCACCGGCACGCTCGAGGCCACCTTCACAGCATGCTTCGGGTCGAGGAGCCCGGCCGTCGCGGCACACAGCAGCGGGCCGAACGCGATCTGGGCGATCTTGACGGTCAGCGGGACGGGCACGAGCCGGCTGGCTCCGGCAACCCGGCGTAGCCGATCGGCGTCGCCGGCAAAAAGCCGATCGGTGGCCTGGGCGCGGAACGCGGTGAGCGCCGTGCTCGGGATCTCGTCGAGGTAGGAGAGCTCTTTCGCCTCCACCCCCAGCAGCCGGGCCAGCTTGGTGATCTCCACCGTCCGGTTGAGCGACTCACTCACCCGTTCACACCCCCAGCGCGCGCTTGACGGTGCCGCGCAGCAGACCGGGGATGTGCCGGAGCGAATCGTCGATCGCTCGGTCGATCAGCTCGGACCGCTCGCGCGCCGCCTTCTCGACGAGGTCAGCTAGTGCCTCGCGATCGGCCTGGCTCAGGGCGTCGAATTCGGTTGGCGGGTCGGCGCCGAGCACACTGCCGAGTCGCGTCATGGGGTCCTCCTCGGTCGGTGCGAGCCCACCCTAGGGACAACGACTGCATGCGGCGAATGGTGATGTGCTGACGGGACCGGCGTCCGCGACGAGTCCGCGCTGAACAGATCGTGTCCGGATCGGTCGTAGGGTGGACAGATGACCGCTCGACAGCGCACCGGGGGGACGCGGTGACCACGCCGGACACTGGTGATTGGCCCGAACTCGTCAATCCGGTCCTCGTCGCCGCCTTCGAAGGCTGGAACGATGCCGGCGACGCCGCGAGCGGAGCGATCGAGCATCTCGAGCTGGTGTGGGACGCGCAGCCCCTGACCGAACTGGATCCTGACGACTATTACGACTTCCAAGTCAACCGTCCGCAGGTGTCCCTGGTCGACGGGATCTCGCGCCGCATCAGCTGGCCGACGACGAGGTTCTCCTACTGCCGGCCGCCGGGCGCCGAGTTCGATTTGGTGCTGTGTCACGGCATCGAGCCGAACATGCGGTGGCGCACCTTCTGCGGCGAGCTGCTGGGCGTGATCCGCGAGCTGGACGTCCGCATCGTCGTGACCCTGGGCGCGTTGTTGTCGGACTCGCCCCACACCCGCCCGACTCAGGTCACCGGAACGGCGTACGACCCGGAATCCGCGGCCCGCTACGGGCTCGAACGCTCGCGCTACGAGGGGCCGACCGGCATCGTGGGCGTCCTGCAGGACGCCTGTGTGGCCACCGGGATTCCCGCGATCTCGTTCTGGGCCGGCGTGCCGCACTACGTTTCGCAGCCGCCGAACCCCAAGGCGACACTCGCGCTCTTGCATGGGGTGGAGGAGGTCTTGGACGTCCCGATCCCGTTGGCCGAGTTGCCGCAGCAGTCCGATGAATGGCAGAAGCTCGTGGACGAGATGGCCGCCGAGGACGACGAGGTCATCGAGTACATCCGCAACCTCGAGGAGCGAGACGACGAGATCGACCGCACCGAGATGCACGAGGCGTCGGGCGACGCGATCGCCCGTGAGTTCGAGCGCTACCTGCGCCGGCGTGATCGTGGCGGCGGTCATGCCGGCGGTGGACCGAGCTCCAGGGGTTGACCGGCGCTCCGGGATCCACGGGTTGGCTGCCGCTCAGAGGGCGACGCCGAGCAACGCGTCGACCAGCTGCGCGACCAGTTCGGGTGCGTCCTGCTTGCCGTCGGCGGCCGGTGCTTCCAGAGCACCGGCGACCCACCCGTCGATAGCCACCAGGGCTGCGGACGTGTCGAGGTCGTCGGCGAGCAGGCCGCGCACCTCCGCGAGCAGCGTGTCCGCGGACGGCGCGGCGGGCAGCGCCGCGGCCGCGCGCCAGAGGGCCAACCGGGCCTCCGCGGCCGGCAGCCGACCGCCCGTCCATTCCCGGTCGGCCCGATAGTGACCATCGAGCAGGGCCAGCCGGATCGCCATCGGGTCGACGTTCGCCGCGCGCAGCTTGGACACCAACACGAGGTTGCCCCGCGACTTGCTCATCTTCTCGCCGTCCAACCCGATCATCCCGGCGTGCACGTAGTGCGTGGCGAAGGGCGCCGTCCCGGTCAGCGCCTCGGCATGGGCGGCTGAGTGCTCGTGGTGCGGGAAGATCAGGTCCGAGCCGCCGCCTTGCACGTCGAAGCCCATCCCGAGCCGGTTCAGGGCGATGACGCTGCACTCGATGTGCCACCCGGGCCGGCCCGCTCCGATGCCGGCGTCCCAGAACGGCTCCGCCGGCCGCCGGGCCTGCCACAGCAGCGAGTCCAGCGGATCGCGCTTGCCGGTGCGCTGCGGGTCGCCGCCACGTTCGGCGAACAGGGCCAGCATCGTCTCGCGGTCGTAGTTCGACTCGTTGCCGAAGCCGGGGGCCGCCGCGACCGGGAAGTAGACGTCGTCGTCAACCCGGTACGCGTTGCCCTCGGCGAGTAGCCGCTCGATCGCGTCGATGATCTCGGGGATCGACTCGACCGCACCCACGTACTCGTTCGGCGACAGGACGCGCAGCGCCGTCATGTCGTCGCGGTACAGCTGGATCTCGCGCGAGGCGAGGTTCATCCAGTTCTCGCCGGTGTGCGCGGCGCGCTCGAGCAGCGGATCGTCGATGTCGGTGACGTTCTGGACGTACTGCACCTCGTGGCCGGCGTCGCGCCAGACGCGCTGGACGAGGTCGAACGCGACGTAGGTGGCTGCGTGGCCGAGATGGGTGGCGTCGTAGGGCGTGATTCCGCACACGTACATGCGGGCGGTGTGGTCCGGCGCCGTCGCGCGAATCGAGCCCGATGCGGTGTCGTACAGCCGCAGCGGTTCGCCGCGTCCGGGTAGCTCGGGCACGGCGCACGAGGGCCAGGCGTCCATGGGCCTCACGGTATCGGGCCCACTTCGGCGAGATGAGTGCCTACCTGGTTTCCGCGCCGGGATCACCACGACGCCCGCGATCACCGGCCCTTCCGCTCTTAATCCGCCTAGATCGGCGGCCAAGGCACCGGCGGCCAGTCGCCGGCCGGTTCGGGGTGCCGCCCGGCGGCAATCAGTCGATCGACGCGTGACGTCGTGCGCCACACTTCGCGGCGGGTGAGCAGTTCGCCGAGCCGGTCCCCGAGGGCGCCGTCGAGCTCAGCGCGCAGCCGGCCCAGGATCCCGCGCGTCTCGGCCGGCAAGCGGGCGCCGCTCCACTGCCACAGGACGGTGCGTAGCTTGTCCTCGACGCTGAACGAGACGCCATGGTCCACGCCGTACACGTGGCCGTCCGCAGTCGGCAGCAGGTGCCCGCCCTTGCGATCGGCATTGTTGATCACCGCGTCGAACACCGAGATGTGGCGCAGCCGCTCGACGTCGCGGCGGCGCATGAATCGGCCGATGTCGACTGACTCATCGGTGTCCACCCACAGTTGCACCATGCCGGGACCGGCCGGACCGTCGCGATAGACCGTCGGGGGCACCACGAGCCACCCCGTCGCCGCCGACACCTCGTACGCCGCGACCTCGCGCTCGGCCAGCGTCCCGTCGGGGAAGTCCCACAGCGGACGCTCGCCCGCCACTGGCTTGTACACACAGGCCGCGCTGCGTCCCGCCCAGGTCACCGAGCAGTAGAAGGTGGCGTTGGACGCGTTCAGCAGCCGTCCCTCGACGGAGAGCTGACCGGCCCGCAGCATTTCGAGCGCTTCGTCGACAGTGATGCCGGGCCCTCCGTCGACGGAGAGCGCCAGCGGTGGCGTGAGTTCGTCCGGCGTCACGGGTTGAGTGAGATTCCGCGGTGGTAGCCGTTGAGCCGGACGCAGACGTGGCCTTCGGCGCCGAGCGGCTGGCCGCACAACGGGCACGGTGGGCGGCCGGCGGCGACGAGCTTGCGGGCTCGGTCGACGAAGGAACGCGCGTCCCGCGGCTCGAGCAGCACGCGCAGCGCGTCGGGGCCTTCTTCGACGTCCTCGAGGAGGGTCTCTTCGGCCTCTTCGGGGCTGTCGACGGGCGCCTGCGCCTCGATGACGATCAGCCCGGCGTCGCCATCCCAGGCGAGACCCATCGCGGCGACCCGGAACTCCTCGTCGACCGGCTGGGCGAGCGCGTCGTTGTCGGCGGCCGACGCGGGCAAAGCCGTCCCGGTGCGGGCGACGATTTCGTCCAGCAGCTGATCGAGCCGGTCGGCCAGGACCACGACCTGCTGCTTCTCCACCGCCACCGAGACGATGCGGGTGCCATCGACGGCCTGCAGGTAGAACGTGCGTTCGCCGGGCGTGCCGACGGTGCCCGCGACGAACCGTGCCGGGCGCTCGAAGAGGAAGAGCTGACGCATGATCCGTCAAGCCTATGGTGTCGCGGGCGCGTTCGCCGCCGCCGGGTACGTGACGTCAGACTGACCCGCTGCCGGTCCCGCCGCCGATTGTGGCGTCGGTCCCGGACGACTTGCGCCGGCGTCGTTTCGGCGGCGCGAACCCGGCGAGGTCGCCGCCCACGTCGTTGACCCTGATCACGTACGGACGGGTTGAGGTGTAGCGAATGACCGACACCGAGCAGGGGTCGGGAACGATCCGCTGGTATTGGTCCAGGTGCAGACCGAGCGCATCGGCAACCACGGCCTTGATGATGTCGCCGTGCGTGCAGGCCACCCATACCGCGTCGTCGCCGAGCTTGGCGTCCCAATCCCGGACCGCGGCGACGGCGCGCGTCGCCATCTCGGCGAGGCCCTCGCCGTTCGGAAAGCGCACCGCCGACGGCTGGGTCTGAACGATCTTCCACAGCGGGTCCTTGGCCAGCTCCTTGATCGCCTTGCCGGTCCAGTCCCCGTATTCGCACTCGATCAGCCGGTCGTCGACCTGCCACGCCGGTTCGCCCACCTGCCCGTCGAGGATGGCCTGGGCCGTCTCGAGGCAGCGATCGAGCGGGCTCGTGACGACCGCCGCGAGGGGCAAGACGGCGATGCGCTCGGCGACCGCTGTTGCCTGCTTCTGCCCGCGTTCGTCGAGGTGGACCCCGGGGGTGCGACCGGCGAGCACGGGCCCGGTCATCGCGGTCAGCCCGTGCCGCACCAGCAGCAGCGTGGACACCTATTTCGTCGCGTTCAGGACGCCGGTGCTCAGGAGCACGATGAGGAGCACCCCGAGCGCCACCCGGTAGTAGATGAAGATGAATGTGCTGTGATGGGCCAGCCACCGCATCAGCCAGTGGATCGAGGCCAGGCCGACGACGAACGCAAACACGAGCGCGACGCCGGTCAGCCCAATGCCCGGTCCGTTCTTGCCGACGTCCTTCAGTTCATACAGCCCAGAAAGCACGACGGCCGGAACGGACAGCAGGAACGAGAAGCGCGCGGCGGCTTCGCGGGTCAGTCCGCGGAAGAGGCCTGCGGTGATCGTCGTACCCGAGCGAGAAGCGCCTGGGATCAGCGCCACCGCCTGCGCGGTGCCCACGACTGCCGCGTCGATCCCGGTGAGCTCCTCCTCACCTCGATCACGCTTGCCTACCTTCTCGGCGGCGAAGAGAACAAGCGCGAGAGCGATCAAGGTAATCGAGATGACCCACAGGTTGCGGGCCCCCGTCTTGATCTGATTGCTGAAGATCAACCCGAACACGCTGACGGGAATGGTTGCAAGGATGAGGTACCAGCCGAGCTTGTATTCGAGCGTCGACCGGATGGACTTGTCCCAGATGCCTTTGACCCAGGCCACCGTGACGTGCACGAGCTCGCGCCAGAAGTAGACGACGATGGCCAGCATCGTGCCCAGCTGGATGACCGCCGTGAAGGCCGTGCCCGGGTCGTCCCATCCGAGCAGGGCCGGGACGATGCGCAGGTGCGCGGTTGACGAGATCGGCAGGAATTCGGTCAGACCCTGGACGATGCCCAGGACGATCGCCTGCAGAAGCGTCATGCGGCACTCCCGATGCCGGATTTGTCGAGCGCTTCGGCGGCGGCACGAAGGGCAACGATGCGCTCGTCGGCGTTGGCGCCGTAGGGCGCGAGCGACAGCGTTGTGACGCCGGAAGCCGCGAACTCCGTCATTCGATCGGCGATACGGTCGACCGGTCCGAGCAGCGAGGTGCTGTTGATGAACTCGAACGGCACCGCCGCGCAGGCCGCGTCGTATTGGCGGTCGAGGTACAGCTCCTGCACCTTCGCGGCAGCATCCGCGTAGCCCATGCGGACCGCCAGCGCGTTGTAGAAGTTCTGCTCGCGACTGCCCATCCCGCCGATGTAGAGCGCCGCGTACGGGCGCACGGGCTCGGCGCAGGCCTCGAGGTCGTCGCCCACCACGATCGGAATCGTCGCCGAGATGTCGAAGCCCGTGAGGTCCTTGCCGACCTTGAGCCGGCCGGCCCGGATCAGGTCGAGATGCTCGCCGGCGTGGTCGGGTGCGTAGAAGACCGGCTGCCACCCATCGGCGATCTCGCCGGCGAGCTCAAGGTTCTTCGGGCCGATCGCCGCGAGGTAGATCGGGATGTGTTCGCGCACCGGATGCAGCATCAGCTGCAGCGCCTTGCCCGGTCCGTCGGGCAGCGGGAGTTGGTAGGTCACGCCGTCGTAGCGGACGCGCTGCCGCGAAAGCGCGAGGTTGACGATGTCGACGTACTCGCGGGTACGGGCGAGCGGCTTGGCGAACCGGACGCCGTGCCATCCCTCGGAGACCTGCGGGCCGGAGACGCCGAGGCCCAGCCGGAACCGTCCTTCGGACAACGTGTCGAGCGTTGCCGCCGTCATCGCGGTCATCGTCGGGGTACGCGCCGGGATCTGCAGCACAGCGCTGCCGATATCGATCTTCGACGTCTTCGCTGCCAGCCACGCGAGGACGCTGACGGCATCCGATCCGTAGGCTTCGGCCGCCCACACGACCGAGAATCCGAGTCGCTCGGCCTCGAGCACGGTGTCGAGGTCGTTGCTCCCCTTTCCGCGCATGCCCCAGTAGCCAACGTTGAGTCCAAGACGCACGATCAACCCTCGCTTCGCTCGGTTGATCGGCAGAGCCTGCAAGCGTCACTCACCGGGCCACCATAGCGAGCACCGCTGAGACCCCTGTCGCGACGAGCCGGTAGCTTCGCCATCGTGAAACAGCGCACCGTGGGCCGCAGCGGACTCAAGGTCTCGCACCTGGGTCTCGGCACCATGACGTGGGGCGTGGAGACCGATGCCGACGAGGCCGCAGCCCAACTTGTGGCGTTCCACGACGCCGGCGGAACCCTCGTCGACACCGCGGCGTCCTACGGCTACGGCGAGGCCGAATCGATCCTCGGACACCTGGTGGCCGACGTCGTCCCGCGCGTCGACCTGGTGATCGCGACCAAGGCCGGGATCGTCCGCACCCCGGAGGGGCGGGTCATCGACGCGTCGCGCGGAGCCTTGCTGCGCCGGCTCGACGAGTCGCTGCGCAAGATCGGAACCGACTACCTCGACCTGTGGTACGTCCACTGGGTCGACGACACGGTGCCGTTCGACGAGACCCTGGGTGCGCTGGATCACGCCGTCACGTCGGGCAAGGTGCGCTACGTCGGAGTGTCGAACTACTGCGGCTGGCGGCTCGGCCGGGCGGCCGCGTGGCAGGCCGCGGTGCCGGGGCGGGCGCCGATCGTGGCGAACCAGGTCCGGTACTCGCTGCTGGACCGCGGCATCGAGCGCGAGGTGATCCCGGCCTGTGACGCGCTCGGCGTGGGCGTGTTCCCGTACTCGCCGCTCGGCGGAGGCGTGTTGACCGGCAAGTACCGCGGCGGTGTGCCGGCCGACTCGCGCGCGGCCGCCCAACGCACGCTGCCGCTCGACGAACGGCCCGGGGCGATCGGCATCGTCGAGGCGGTGGCCACCGCCGCCGAGGGGCTGGCTACGTCGCCGGTGTCGGTCGCGTTGTCGTGGCTGCGTGACCGGCCGGGCGTGGTGGCGCCGATTCTGGGGGCTCGGACGCTCGGTCAGCTGACCGGCGCCCTGGCCAGCGACGCGTTGGACCTGCCGCGTGAGATCTGCGACGCGCTTGACGACGTCTCGGCGCCGTCGATCGACTATCCGGAGGACGTGCACTGAACGACGCTGGCGAGGAGGTCCGGTGACCGACGCCCTCGACCCGGTCTTCGCCGCCTTCTGCGAGGCGCGGCTGTGGCCCGGTCTTGGCCCGCGGCTGGTCGGCGCGCTGGCCGACGCGGGCATCACCGGGCCGGCCGACGTGACATCCGAGGGCCTCGCCCGCCTGCCGAAGATCGGGCCGATGCGCGCCGGGCGGCTGCTGTCGGCTTTCATCGCCGCGGGTCCGGCCTACGAGGTCGCCGAGCTGATCGTCCCGGCCGGCCTGGACGCACGGATAGCCGGGCGCGTCGTCGACATGCTCGGCCCGCCCGCCCCGCGGACGCTGCGCGACGACCCGTGGCGGATCCTCGCGGTGACGGGGGTGACGCCGGCCGAGGCCGATCGGGTCGCCCGCGCGGCCATCCCCGGCGTGGCCCGTGACGACGCGCGCCGGGCTCGGGCGCTGGTCGGCTGGGTGCTGGCTCGGCATGCGCGCGACGGTCACACCGTCTCGCCGCGCGAGCAGGTCGCCGAGGCGTTGGTCGAGTTCGGAGCCGGCGACGCGCAGGCGGCCGTCGACGCTGCGATCGAGTCGGCCGCCGTCCACGAGTCCGACGACGGCCTGATCGGTCTCGCGCGATACGCCGAGGCCGAGGACGGCATCGCGCAAGGCATCGCCCGGCTCGTCGCGACGGCCGAGCCGATCGACACCGGTAAGCGCAAGCCCAAGATCGCGACTTTGGACGAGACCCAGCTGTCCGCCGTCGCGGCGGCGCTGCACGGCGGGGTCACCGTCCTCACCGGCGGGCCGGGAACGGGCAAGAGCCGCACGGTCGCTGCGCTGGTCACCCTGGCCGAGGCGGCCGGGCGCAGTGTCGCCCTCGCGGCGCCGACCGGCCGCGCGGCGAAACGCCTCGAGGAGCTCTGTGACTCCCCCGCGTCGACGCTGCACCGGCTGCTCGGCGCCCAGCCTCGGCAGTCCGGCGACGGCGTCACGTTCGACGGCGGGTTCTCGCGCAACGAGGAGAACCCGCTCGAAGAGGACGTCGTCGTGGTGGACGAGGCGTCGATGCTCGACGTCGAACTCGCGGACGCGCTGTTGACGGCCTGCCCGGACGGCACCCACCTGGTGTTCGTCGGCGACGCCGCACAACTGCCGTCGATCGGTCCGGGCCGCGTGCTCGGCGACCTGATCGACTCCGGCTCGGTTGCCGTGACGGAGTTGTCGACCCTGTACCGCCAGGCCGAGGGCGGCACGATCGCCCGGCTGGCGACTGCCGTGCGCGAAGGGTCGCTGCCACCCGTGGACGACCCGACGCGCGAGGTGGTCATCGTCCCGGCTCGCGGGTCCGGCGAGGCGGCGCACCGCGTGGTGCAACTCGTCACGGACTCCATCCCGCGGGCGCTGCAGATCCCGGCCGAGGCGGTCCAGGTCGTGACGCCGGTGCATCGCGGTCCGGCGGGGACGCAGGCGCTCAACGTTGCGTTGAAGGCCCGGCTCAACCCGGGCAGCGGCAAACGTCGCTTCGATCCGGGTGACCGGGTGGTGGCGACGGCGAACCACATGGAGGCCGAGCCGTTCGGCTATGCGAACGGCGAGGTCGGCGTCGTCGACGACGTGGATTCCGACGGCGTGGTCACCGTGGCGTTCGCGTCCGGGCCGGCCGAGGTGAAGGGCAAGGCGCTCGCCGATCTGCTGCACGGTTGGGCGATTACCGTCCACCGCGCGCAGGGTTCAGAGTTCCCGGCCGTGGTCGTCGTCCTGCCGCCCGAAGCCGGTGGCCTGATGTCGCGCCCGCTCGTCTACACGGCGCTCACCCGGGCCCAGCGGCATCTGTCGGTCGTGCAGGCTGCAGGACCCGCAGTCTCGCGCGCGGTGCGTCAGGTCGGAACGCTGCCTCGGCGCACCAGGCTGATCCCGATGCTGCACGAGTACGTCCAGCCCTGACGTCTCGGCCGATCGCGAACGGTTAGCCGGCGGCGAGCTTCAGGGCCGGTTTCGACGATTCCCCGAGCCGGCGGGACTGCCCGCCGCGCCGTCGCGCACCCTCGGCCCGCTCCTTCTTCAACTCGGCGAGGTGCTCGAGGAAATCGACCTGAATCGTGTGCCGCTTCGACTTCACGTAGCGCTTCTCGAGGGCGCGGTGGTACGCGGCGATCTCGGCGCGCATCTCGCGCTCGGAGGGCAGCGTCGCCGTCCCCTCGAGAAGGTCGGCCACCCACTCCGACTGCGCCTCGGCCAGCGGCATGATCGCGCCGATCGGCTGGACGAGCCCGATGAAGTACAGGCCGGGGTGCGCGGGGTCGACGACGCGGTGGAACAGCGAGATCTGGTTGTCGTGGGCCGCGACGAGCGACGGATCGAAGAACGGGAACGTGATCTTGTAGCCGGTGCAGTAGACGATGATGTCGACCTTTTCGGAGGTGCCGTCGACGAAGTGCACGGTGTCGCCGTCGAGACGATCGATGTTCGGCTTTACCGTGATGTCGCCGTGGCCCAAGCGGGTGAGGATGTCGTCGGAGATAGTCGGGTGCGCCGAGGCGATCTTGTGGTCGGGCTTGGGCAGGCCGTACTTCGTGACGTCGCCCCGCACAGCACGCATCAGCAACCCGAGCACGGCGCGCTTGATCGGGAACCAGCCGACCCGCGCGATCGGCGAGGTCGTCAGATGGTCGGTCGGGATGCCGAAGACGTACTTGGGGATGACGTGCGCGCCGCGGCGCATGGCCAGGAACGTCCGGTCGGCCACCTTCGACGTCTCGACCGCGATGTCGCAGGCCGAGTTACCGATGCCGAGCACCAGAACACGCTTGCCGTCGTAGCCGTCGAAGGTCTTGTAATCGTGGGAGTGGGTCTGCACGCCGGTAAAGGTCCCTGCGCCCGGGAAGGACGGCTCGGGCCAGCGCGCGTCCCAGTGATGACCGTTCGCCACGAGGACGGCCGCGTAGCGCTGCGTCGTGCTCCGCTTGGCCCCGCGGCGGCGGACCGTCACGTCCCACTCTCCGTCGGCCCGGGCGACCTTGACTACCTCGGTGCCGAACTGGATCTTGTCGCGGAGGCCGAAGTGGTCGACGTAGCGGTCGAAGTACTGCGCGATCTGCACGTGGTTCGGATACGTCGGGTAGTCGTGGTGCATCGGGAACGACTTGTATTCCATGATCTCGCGCGATGTGTTGATGTGCAGCGAGCGATATGACGAGGACATCCCGTTGTCGTTCAGGTAGCGCCAGTTCCCGCCTACCTCCGACCCGGCCTCGTAGCAGTCGAACTCGATGCCGCGCGTGTGCAGCACCTGGCACGCGGCGATCCCAGACGATCCGGCTCCGATGACGCAGACTCGGTCCGTCACGAACGGTTCCTCCCTTGCGCGAATGTGACCGGGTGGTCATAGTGACTATGACACCGTACGGAAGGTCGCGCAATGCCCCGCCTCACCTGGCACAACCTCGACGCCGAACGCCGGCGCCGAGTCCTCGACGCCGCCATGGCCGAGTTCGGCCGACATGGGTACTCCGGCGGCAGCCTCAACGTCATCGCCCGCGAGGCGGGAGTGGCCAAGGGCTCGCTGTTCCAGTACTTCGACGACAAGTTCGACTTCTTCGCCCACGTCGCCGAGCAGACGTCCCTTCGCGTCTACGCGGCGATGGAGCCCTATCTGCAGGCTCCCGGTGACGGTGAGACCTTCCTGGATCATTTCGGTGGACTGGTCGACGTCTGGATCGCCTACATGGCTGACCATCCACTCGAGCGCGCCGTCACCGCGGCCACCAATCTCGAGATCGATCCCGAAGTCCGGCAGGCCGTGCGTGGGCCGGTCCACCGGCTGTACGCCCAGGGCGTGCGACCGATCCTGCAAGGTGCCGTGGACGCCGGCGAGCTGAGCCCGACTACCGACGTGGACGCCCTGCTGTCGCTGCTCGTGCTGTTGCTCCCCCATCTGGCCCTCGCCCCGTTCGAACCGGGCCTGGACAGTGCGCTGCCGCTGTACGGGACGTCTGGGCGCATCCGATCCGAGCGCGCCCGCCGGCTCGTCGACACCTTGCTGTCAGGAGTCATCGCATGACCGAGAACGACTACGACGTCCTGATCATCGGATCAGGTTTCGGAGGCAGCGTCAGCGCACTGCGGCTGACCGAGAAGGGCTACCGGGTCGGCGTGATCGAAGCCGGCCGTCGCTTCGCCGACGCGGATCTGCCCAAGACGTCATGGCACGTCCGCGACTACCTGTTCGCGCCCAGCGCCGGCTGTTACGGGATCTTCCGGCTGACCCCGCTCGGCAACGTCGTCGTGCTCACCGGCGCGGGAGTCGGCGGCGGCTCGCTCGGCTACGCCAACACGCTGTACCAGCCACCGCCGTCGGTGTACGCCGACCCGCAGTGGGCGCACATCACCGACTGGCGCGAGGAGCTCGAACCGTTCTACGACCAGGCCAAGCGGATGCTCGGCGTCGCCACGTATCCCGGCACCTCCCCCGCGGACCGCGTGATGCGCGACGTCGCCGAGGACATGGGCATCGGGGCGACGTACCGCAACGCCGACGTCGGGGTCTTCTTCGGTGCGCCCGGCACCCGTCCCGGCACGGACGTGCCCGATCCGTACTTCGGTGGAGTCGGCCCGGTGCGCCGCTCGTGCACGCACTGCGGCGAATGCATGACCGGGTGCCGGCACAACGCCAAGAACACCCTGGTCAAGAACTACCTGTACCTGGCCGAACAGGCCGGGGCCGAGGTGCACGCGCTGACGTCGGTGCACCGGGTACGGCCCGTCCGCGACGGTTACGGCGTCGAGACCCACCGCACCGGACGCCGACCCCGGGGCCGGCGATCGCAGGCCCGCACGATCACTGCGGACCAGGTGATCTTCGCCGCCGGCGCGCTCGGCACGGCCAAGTTGTTACATGCGATGCGCGCGGACGGCACCCTGCCGCAGGTATCGGCGCGGGTGGGCCGGCTGACCCGGACGAACTCCGAGGCGATCCTTGCCGCCCGCTCCCGCAACCATTCCGTTGACTACAGCAAGGGCGTGGCGATCACGTCGTCCATCCACCCGGACCCGGTGACCCACGTCGAGCCGGTGCGCTATGGCCGGGGCTCGAACCTGCTGGGGCTGCTCGGCACGGTGCTCGTGGACGGCGACCAACCCGTGGCGCGCTGGCGGGCCGGACTGCGCGAATTCCGCAAGAATCTGCGTGACCTGCCGCGCATGCAGAACCCCAAGCACTGGTCGGAGCAGACCATCGTCCTGCTCGTCATGCAGTCGTTGGACAACTCGATCACCACGTCGCTGCGCACCCGACGCTGGTTCGGCCGACGCCGATCACTGACGAGCAGCCCCGGCGAGGGCGAGCCGAACCCGACCTGGATTCCCGCAGGTCACGAGGTGGCCCGCCGGGTGGCCGACAAGATCGACGGCGTGCCGGCCGGAACCTGGGGCGATCTTGTCGACGTGCCGATGACGGGCCATCTGATCGGCGGCTGCGTCATCGGCGACTCCCCCGCGTCCGGCGTCGTCGACGCCTACCACCGGCTCTTCGGATACGAGGGCCTGCACGTGGTCGACGGTTCTACGGTGTCGGTGAACCTCGGCGTCAACCCTTCGCTGACGATCACCGCGCAGGCCGAGCGGGCCATGGCGATGTGGCCGAACAAGGACGAGGCCGACGCCCGTCCGCCGCTTGGATCGGAATACCTCCGGGTCACTGCCGTCGCACCGAAGCACCCCGTCGTACCGGAGGCCGCACCAGGTGCATTGCGCCTGCCGGTCCTGAAGGGTGGGTCGTGACCTATCCACCGGAACCGTGGGATCTCCGCGGCCAGTTGCACGCGTCGGCCTTCCTCGTCCCGCTGTCCGACGTGCCGGCCGACCTGCCACCGGGCTGCTCCCCCGTCCGGATCGGTCGTCTCGGCGTCGTCGGTGCAGCGTGGGTGTCCTACGAGCCGGGCGGCGTGCTCAGCTACCGCGAGGTGATGGCGACGGTCCTCGTGCGCCGCGGCTGGCGGGTGATGCCGACGATCGTCCGGATCTGGGTCGACAGCGAGGCCTCCCGTGACGGCGGTCGGGCGCTGTGGGGCATTCCGAAGGACCTCGCCACCTTCGACTTCGACGGTCTGCGCTTCGCCGCGGCGGACGACAAGGGCACCATCGCCTCCGGCACGGTCCGACCCCGGTTGCGACTGCCCGGGCGGTGGCCGGTGGCGTTCGCGATCGTCCAGTGGCTGGACGGGTCGGCCAAGATCAGCCCGGTCCGCTCTCGCGCCGGGATCTCGCTGTCGAGCGGGACACTGGCCGCGGACCCCGCGGGCGCGCTGGGGTTCCTGGCCGGCCGGCGGGCGCTGCTGTCGTTCAGCCTGCGTGATTTCCGGATGAGTTTCGGACGCGGAACGGGCTGACCATCTGGTGCGTCCCGCGTGATCGGCGTTCAATGGTCTCGATGACGGACGGTGCCGATCCCGACTGGGAGTACGCGCCGCTGCGGATCCCGGCCGAGGTCACTCGGCTCACCGCAGCGGCGCAGCTCTCGTTGCACGCGGAGTTCGGTGGCTGGGAGCTCGCCCGGGTCGTGCGCTACACGGACGGCAGCCGCCGGGTGACCCTGCGCCGCAAGCGCCGCAAGTCGCAGGTCCCCCTACCCGGCCTGGCGGTCTGAGCCGCGTCGAACTTAAGGCGACAGTAAGAACCTCTTGAGGGGCGCAGGCGACGCTGCCCCCGTGCCACCGATCAGGACGGCGGCCCGAGGAGAGGACAAGAAGATGAGAAGCACATCGGCACTGATCCACCGGATGCGTCGCATCGTCACCGCAGCCCTGCTCGCGGTAACCACCTGCGCCGGGCTGCTCGCCGGTGCCGGATCGGCAGCCGCGGCAGCGGGTACCGTCACCGACCGCGGATGGTCGTGCCCGGGCAACCAGGTCATCGCCTACGCCCCGTCCATCACGTCACTGAACGGCAGCCTGCAGAACGTGCACTGGGCGCCGGTCGTTCAGAAATGGGTCAACGGGCAATGGGTGACCTACCGGTCCTATATCTACGAGAGTGGCGTAGCGACGTCGGGCGGATCGAGCAACTGGGCATGGTTGAGCGGCCAGCCGAGTTCCGGCAGGTACACGGCCAATGTCGAGCCAGGCTCCTGGTATGGCGGGAAGTACTACCCGACGTACTACCGGGTCGTGGATTACTACCAGTGGGCCGACATCAACAACAACGCGATCACCGGTTGGTACAACTTCGTTTCGGGGATCGCGTACTGCTCCTTCTGAGGACGTCCGGCAGCGTGTCGTCGACGCTCGTCGTCGGCGACGCGCCGCTCACGCGCCGGCCCTACTCGCGTTCGTAGAAGGCTCGGACGGTGTCGATGGTGTCGGCCTCGGCCGGCGGCTTGTCGTCGCGATAGCGGATGACGCGCGCGAACCGCAGGGCCCATTCCACCGGGGTAGCGAGTCGAGCGTTGCCCGCCGTCGAAGGCGATTTCGACGACCTGCTCCGGTGTCGGCGCCAGCGCTCTAGCTTGATCAAGGCCGACAAATGGCTGCCCCGGCGGCCACTTCTCGCTGTTGATGACCGGCTTGCGAACCGTCTTCCTTGCCACCGAATCGGCGATCGGCGCGGCGCGTATCGGAGCGGGCGCTTCCTGGGCCCCTAGGTCGCGTCATACAGCGCGCGCACGGTGTCGATCGTGTCCGCCTCCTCTGGTCGCTTGTCGTCGCGATAGCGGATGACGCGAGCGAACCGCAGGGCCATTCCACCGGGATAGCGAGTCGAGCGTTGCACGCCGTCGAACGCGATTTCGACGACCTGCTCCGGGCGGACGCGCACCACGTAGCCGTCGGTGGGTCCGTCGGCGAGCGCGAGGAAGCGCTGCGTCTGCCAGTCGAGCATCGCATCCGTCATGCCCTTGAACGTCTTGCCGAGCATGACGAAGCCCCCGGTCTCGGGATCGCGCGCACCCAGGTGGATGTTGGAGAGCTTCCCGGTGCGCCGGCCCGAGCCCCACTCGATCGCGAGCACCACGAGGTCGAGCGTGTGGACCGGCTTGACCTTCAGCCAGCCCGCCCCGCGCCGGCCCGCTTCGTAGGGGGCGGTGAGCGACTTGGCCATGACCCCTTCGTGCCCCGCGGCGAGGGTGAGGTCGAGGAATTCCTGGGCCGCCACCGGGTCGGCGGTGACGAGCCGGTCCACGCGGTGCGCCGCGGGGACGATGGCCTCCAGGACCTCGGCCCGCTCGGCGCCGGGGGCGTCCAACAAGTCCGCGCCATCCAGGTGCAGCACGTCGAAGATGAACACCGACAACGGCTGGGCCCGGCTCGCGGCCTCGATGTCGACGCTTCGGCCGAAGCGTGACGCGGTGACCTGGAACTTGTGCGGCCGACCATCCGGGCGCAACGCGATGGCCTCGCCGTCGGCCACGAGGGTGCTGACGGGCAGCGCGAGCGCCGCCGCGACGACCTCGGGCAGCCGAACGGTGACGTCGTCCAAGGTTCGCGTGAAGATCGACACTCGATCGCCGTCGCGGTGGATCTGGACCCGGGCGCCGTCGAGCTTCGCCTCAAGGATGACCTGACCGCCCAGCCGATCCAGTGCGTCGCCGACGCTCGTGGCCGTCTGCGCCAGCATCGGTCCGATCGGACGCCCGACCTGCAATCGGAACCCGGCCAGCGCGTCGGCGCCCTCGGTGATCGCGGCTCTGGCCACCGCGGCAAGGTCGCCGCCGAGCATGGCCGCGCGCCGGACCTCGGCCGCTGGCACGCCCGCGGCCTTGGCCACCGCGTCGGCCATGACGCCGACGAGCGCACCCTGACGCAGGTCACCGGCCAACAGGCGGCGCAGGAACGTCTGCTCGACCTCGGTACAGGCGGAGAACAGGGCGTGCAGCAGCTCGCTGCGCCGGGTCTGGGAGCCCTTGCCGGCTGTCGCGCCGATGTCGCTGAAGATCGTGTCGACCTGCCCGACCGTCAGCGTCGGGCCCGCCGCCGGGGGCGGCAGCAAGCGGAGCGCCGCCCAGCCCACCCCGATCTGGCGCTGCGGCAACTCGCCCGACAGCCACGACACGAGGATGCCGATCTCGTCCGGGTCGGCCCCGGCGAGCAGGGTGGCGATGCGCGCGATCTTGGCCAGCCGCGAGGACGTGGTGCCCACGTCCGCCGAGGCGGTGGCGACGTCGATGAGCAGCACGGGATCAGCGTCGCATCTCGGTACGACGGGTTCAGCAGGTTGCGAGCAGCCGGTCGAGGACCCGCACGCCGAACTTCAGCCCTTCGATCGGCACGCGTTCGTCGATCCCGTGGAACAGGGCCATGAAGTCAAGGTCGGGCGGCAGCAGGAGCGGCGAGAAGCCGTAGCAGCGCATCCCGAGCGTCGAGAAGGACTTGGCGTCCGTGCCACCGCTCATCAAGTAGGGCAACGGGTGCCCGGACGGGTCCTCGGCGCGCAGGGCAGCGGCCATCGCATCGACCAGGGCACCCTCGAAGCCGGTCTCGACGGCGATGTCCCGGACGATGAATTCGCGTTCGACGCCTTCACCCAGCAACTCGTCGATGGTGGCGAGCAGTTGCTCCTCCTGTCCGGGCAGGAAGCGTGCGTCGATCGTCGCCTCGGCCTTGGACGGGATGACGTTCGCCTTGTAGCCGGCATCGAGCATGGTCGGGTTGGTGGTGTTACGGATCGTGGCGCCGATCATCCGCGCGGCGTCACCGAGCAACGGGAGCCAGGTGTCGACGTCGTCGGGGTCGAGGTTCTGCCCGGTCACTTCGTTGAGCCCGGCGATCGTCGCCCGCACGGTGTCGGTGACCACGACGGGCCACTCGTGGCTGCCGATCCGCGACACGGCCTCGGCCAGGCGGGTGACGGCGTTGTCCTTGTGCACCAGCGATCCGTGGCCGGGCGCACCCGACGCCTTGAGCCGCAGCCAGTTGATGCCCTTCTCGGCCGTCTGGATCAGGTACAGCCGGGTGCTGTCCTGCAACGTGACGCTGAACCCACCCACTTCACTGATCGCCTCGGTGCAATCGGCAAACAGGTCCGTGTAGTTGTCGACGAGGTGATGCGCGCCCTGTCGGCCGCCGGCCTCCTCGTCCGAGACGAACGCGAGCACGACGTCGCGCGGTGGCTTGCGGCCGGCCCGCGTCCATTCCCGGACGAGCGCGAGCGTCATCGCGTCCATGTCCTTCATGTCGATCGCGCCGCGTCCCCAGACGTAGTCGTCGCGGACCTCACCGGCGAACGGGTCGACGGTCCACTCGGCGGCGTCGGCCGGCACGACATCCAGGTGACAGTGGATCAACAGCGGCGCGCGGGACGGGTCGGTGCCTTCGATCCGAGCAACCGTTGACGCCCGACCGGGAGCCGCCTCGATGATCTGCGACTCGATGCCCACCTCGTCCAGCTTCTCGGCGACCCATTCGGCAGCTGGGCGCTCCGGATGGGTGGGGTTGGACGTGTTGATGCGGATCAGGTCGACCAACAGGTCGGCGACCTCGTCCTGAGCGGTGACGGGCTGTTCGGAAACGACACTCATGCCCTCGTTCCTACCAGCCCGAGCGCAGGACGGCGGAATCAGTCCAGGTGTTGTCCCCGGCGCATGCTGGCGCGGACCACGAGTGCGACGCCCAACGCGCAGGCGATGACCAGCGCGATGTACAGGGCCGGGCCGGGATCGGGCAGCAATTGCCGGGCTACCGCAAAAGGCCCGTCGCCGGTCTTGACGTGATGCGTGCTGGTGGATGTCGATGGCGCCGGATGGGAATGTGACCGCGTCGAAACGCCGCCGACCGCCTGAGCCGGCGGGGCGGGATCCGAGGTCGTGGCGGTTGTCCGAGTCGTCGGCGCCGGACTGGTGTGGACGTGGCTGCTGCTGGGCGGTTTCGGCGGCGGCGTGCTCGACGGCGGGGGAACCCCCGTGCTGCTGGGCGTGGGTGTGACCGTGGGCGTGGGCGTGCCGGTCCCGCCACCCAGGAGACCCGAGAGATTGAGCGGCAGGGTGATCTGAAGTTTGATGCCGAGAATATTGATCGAGATGGGCAGTGCCGGGGCGCTCGCGGGCGCCGGCGTGGAGGTCGCCGTGCCGGACGGAGTCGATTGCTCGGACGGAGCGGCCGCCGCTGGCGCGCAGAGGTACAGCATCGCGATCACCAGTGCGGGCGCGGCGAGACGCGCGACATGCGCCGCTCGTCTGTTGCCTACCACTGCGTTGCCCCCGAACCGCGCGAACCGCCCACTGACGCGCCGGCTGGTGGAAGTCTCCGTGGACGTCCCGAGCCGTGCAGGCACAGGTTAGCTCTTTGTGAAGTCTGGCGATACCTGTAGCCCCGATTCGATACGTCGAGGTATGGACGAAGGGCGCCCAGGAGGGCCCAGGGGGTCGGCTAGACTCGTCGACGCACTCGTCCGGGTGGCGGAATGGCAGACGCGCTAGCTTGAGGTGCTAGTGCCCTTTATCGGGCGTGGGGGTTCAAGTCCCCCCTCGGACACTCACGGAGGCCCCGAAATTCGGGGCCTTCAGTCGTTGTCAGAGGCAAATTGTCTCCTATTGGGGCACCGTTGGGGCACCGATGATCTTGGAGGCAGTCATGGCCTACATCGAGGAGAACGTCCGCGCGGACGGCGGGACGTCGTGCGTGGTCCGCTGGCGGCTCGGCGGCAGCCGGACCGGTCGACGGCAGAGCGAGACGTTCGGCGCCGGGACGGATGCCCGAAACCGGGCGCGGGCAGAGGGCTTCTGCGCGATGGTGGCGGCCGCCGGCGAGTTCTGGCCAGAGGGCTGGGTGAAGGGTCGCGGCTTTGTCCGGACCCCGGAGGCCGCTGAGGTGATTGGGACCGTCGCCGCGGCGCCGCGGTCGGTCCAGGAGGTCGGCCTGGAATACGTGGCGCAGATCGTGGACTGCTCCCCCGGGCAGCGTGCCCGGTACAAGGGGCAGCTGCGGACGCTGCGGGCCGTGCAGGTTCAGGGCCGTCGCGGGCCGTATCGGCCATTCGACACGCGGATCGACCAGGTGAGCGAGGACGATGTCAAGGCGTGGCTGATCGGCTGGCCGCGTTCGTTGAAGACGAAGGCGAACTATCACGGCCTGTTGTTCGGGGTGTTCACGTACGCGCTGGAGCGCGGCGAGGTCGGCAAGCACCCGTTGACCCGGACGGCGCCCAAGCGCAGCAAGATCAGGCAGTCCCAGGCCGATCTGCGGTTCCTGACCGAACCGGAATTCGCGATCGTCGCCCACGCCGCCCGCGATGACGGCGATCTGCTCCGGGTCACCGCCGGGACCGGCCTGCGGTACGGCGAGGTCACCGCGTTGTGGGTCTCTGACGTGGATCTGCGGCACGGGACCATCCGGGTCAACAAGGCGTGGAAGCGCGACGGTGAGGACGGCGAGCAAGACGTCCCCGGCTGGCTGAACAAGCAACTTCGGGACAAGCACACGATGCGCGGCCACCACCTGGGCAATCCCAAGACACCCAAGTCCAAGCGGACGATCGAGATCTCGCGCGAAGTCGCGGCGATCCTCCGCCCCCGGATCGCCGACAAGGCGCCCGACGACTTCGTCTTCGTCACCCCGACCGGGCTGCCGCTTCACAACGCCGACTTCTACGAGCGCGTCTGGACGCCGCTGATGGGCGCGATCAAGAAGCTGGGTGTGCCGCCGTTCCGCTTCCATGACCTCAGGCACACGCACGTGTCGTGGCTCATCGCCGGCGGAGCGCCGTTGCCTCATATCCAGGCTCGGCTCGGCCACGAGTCGATCACCACCACGATCGACACCTACGGGCATCTGTTGCCCGCCGGCAGTGACCTGATCTCGCGGATCATCGACACCGCATTGCGCGGCGAGGAGATCCACCCGATGCCCGCCATGATGGTGATCCAGGGCGGCAAGCAGAATCAGGAGCTGACGGTGGCGACGGCCGAGCGGGACACCGGAACCGGGGCGTAGGCGTGTACGACGGGTACGAGCACCTGGCACGGATCCATGTCTACGACAAGTGCGTGGAACTCGACATCACCTGGTCGGAGGTCGAGGCACTACTCGACGGCGGCCATGTGATCGAGGAGCACGCCTTCAACGACCTCATGGTCAAGGAAATCCGCCTGCTCATCGATTGGATCCGCCCGCTACACGTGGTGTACATCGTTCATCACGACCGTAAGCTGGTGGTCTACCGGACGATCTATGTCCCGACGCTCGACGAGTGGGAACCTGGCTTTCGGGAGAGGAGGAAGTAGCGATGCCTGACACCGAGACCTACTTTTGCGTGAACTGCTCTGGGAAGACGGTCGTCGTCTTCCGTCCGTACGCCGTTGAGCGCAACGGAAAGCTCGTGGTGGTCCGCGAGGTGCCCATGAACGAGTGCGAGAGCTGCGGCGAGGTCTACCTGACCCCCGCCGTCATGAAGCAGCTGGACGAGCTCGTTGCCGGGCTGCTCAAGGGGAACGCCGACGAGGCGATCGTCCACTACCCCGTCGCTGCGTGAGACCGATAAACGCCAGCTTTTTCGGATATTCCGGCACAATGGCTCCCCTGGAACGCTGACGTCACAAGCGAGAGCGCCGACTGTCTCGGAAGGGCGTCACCGCGCCCACCTGAGCGGCGGAAAGCACAGCCTGCTCGCCGGACGCGATCAGCTCCGCTAGGTGTTCGGCAGTGAAGCGGACGTGCTTCCCGATGCGGGTACAGCGCACACGTCGCTGCTGAACGGCGTCCTGCACCCAACGCACAGGAACATTGAGGAACTCGGCCACCTCGGGAATTGTCAGCAGGTGGTTCGGCAGCCCTGCGAGGCTGGGCGCGGCCTGCTGCATCGACCTGTCGCGCAACGCCACCCCTCCTCGGCTCTGGCCCCATTGCTCCGCCTGTAGTCGAGTAGACCAAGCGCCTCTGCCACGGCCCCCGGCACGCGTGTGGGATTCGGTGACACCTCGTGTTGCGCAGGGACGCGCGGCGGGCAGAAGTTAATGGAAGGCGCCAGAGCCGCGGACGCCCGCCGAGCAGAAAAAGTGGCAGGGCATAGCACCCACGACACCCCGCTCACCGACGGGGACCGGGCTGGACGTTCGGCGTCCGTCCGGCGGTGCGGGCGCGGTCGGGCGGCGGGACAGGC
>JAVHVH010000223.1:0-26192 GCA_032160665.1 Pseudonocardiales bacterium | reverse complement strand
CTCCCGTACGCGGTGGTTGGCGTCGTCATGGGGCTGCTCGCCTACACCACGGTCTGCTGGTTTGCGCCGCTGACGAAGAATGACACGTTCGGCGATGCCGGGCGCGACTTCTCGGGCACGGGGGTCTCGTCGATCACCTCGCAGTACCTCGACTGGCTGGGCTGGGCGTTGTTCGCCGTGGCCGCCGCGTCGGCGCTGGCCGCCACCTACCTCGCCCACCGACTCCTCAGCTGGCTCTGCATCGCCGTATCCGCAGCCGGCGTGATCCTCACCTTCGTCAGCATCCACTCGATGACCAACATCGCCTCCGGCGTGGCTCCGGAGAACGGCGCCAACTGGGCGAACCTCGGCGTCGGAGGCTACCTGGCGTGCATGGTGTTCACAGTGTTCGCCGCAGGTGCCGCGCAGGCGGCCATCGCTGCTCGGAGGACGAGCACCCCGCCCCCCACCGCGGATCCGGCGAAGGAGCTGCCGATCACCAAGATGGTCAACCACGCGCGCACGGCGCGCGGACGCGCGCTGGTCATCGCGGTGCTGGGCGTCGCGCTGTTTTACCCTCCGATGCTGCCCTCGCACTGGCAGACCACGCTCGTCTCGGGAATCGGCGTCTACCTGCTGCTGGCTCTCGGCCTGAACGTCGTGGTGGGTTGGGCGGGCCTGCTCGACCTCGGGTATATCGCGTTCTACGAAGTCGGCGCGTACACCACGGCGTACCTCGTCGGTGCGTTGCCCCGCAAGCCGCCGAGCTGGCTGCACATGACGCCGCTCGCGACGATTCCGTTCGCGATCCTGGCCTGCCTGATCGCCGGTGTCTTGCTCGGCGCGCCGACGCTGCGCCTGCGGGGTGACTACCTGGCCATCGTCACCCTCGGCTTCGGCGAGATCATCCAGCTTGCCGCGCTCAACAACCCCGGCAACCTCACGGGTGGGACGACGGAGGCGCCGCACATCCCGCACCCGGACATCAACCTGTTCGGGTTGCACATCACCTGGGGCCAGGACTATCTCCCGTACTGGTACTTGCTGCTCACGATGCTGGTAATCGTGATCGTGCTCTTCTTCCGGCTGGAAGGCTCGCGGTTGGGACGCGCGTGGGCGGCGATCCGTGAGGACGAGGTGGCGGCCCAGGCTAGCGGGGTCAACACAACCAAAGCCAAGCTGCTCGCCTTCGCGATCGGGGCCTCGACATCCGCGCTCGCGGGCGCGTTCTATGCCAGCCAGGTCGGCTACTTCGACCCGACGCTGTTCACCCTGCAAGCCTCAATTCTCATCGTCGCCTACGTGGTGTTCGGCGGAATGGGTTCGATCGCCGGCGCCATGGCGGGCGCGGCAATGCTCACCTGGCTGCCGGAGTTCCTGAGGGACCAGGTGCCGCAGCCGGACCGGCCGATGTGGGTCGGCGCCCTCGTCCTTGCCATGATGATCTTCCGTCCGGCTGGCCTTCTGCCGGCCCGGCGGCGCAAAGCCGAGCTGGGCGGTCTGGACGAGTCCTCATCGGCCGAGGTTCGGGCCGTGCCCCTGGCGGAGGGTCTCTGATGGCTGCGCCCGACGTCGAGAGCCCTGCCCTCGAAGTCGTCTACGACATCGAGCATGTGACGCTGAGGTTCGGTGGCGTCGTCAGCTTGAACGACGTCTCGATGCAGCTTCATCGCGGCGAGATCCTTGCCGTCATCGGGCCCAACGGTGCCGGAAAGACGTCCCTGTTCAACACGCTGACCGGCGTATACACGCCGCAGGAAGGACGGATCACCGTCGCCGGCCGACCCGGTGCCCACGCAGTCAGCGTCATCGGCAAGAAGACGCACGTCATCAACCATCTCGGCGTGGCGCGCACCTTCCAGAACATCCGGCTGTTTCCCGCGCTCACCGCGCTCGAGAACGTCAAGATCGGCGTTGAGACGCGGCAGCGCTCCGGGCCGATCTCGGCGATGCTCGGCCTTCCCTGGCAGCGCCGCGAGGAGCGCGACAGCACGGCGCAGGCGTACGCGCTGCTCGCCGACGTAGGGTTGCGGGACCGGGCGAATGACCTCGCGAGCTCACTGGCCTACGGCGAGCAGCGCCGGCTCGAGATCGCCCGCGCGCTCGGCACAAATCCTGGCGTCCTGTTGCTCGACGAGCCTGCGGCGGGCACGACTCCGGTTGAGAAACGAGAACTCGCCGAGCTGATCAGCCGCATCAACGCCGAGCGGGACATCAGCGTGCTTCTCATCGAGCACGACATGAAGCTGGTCATGTCGATCGCCCACCGTATCGTCGTGCTGAACTTCGGGGAGAAGATCGCAGAAGGGACCCCGCAGGAGATCCAGAAGAACCCCGTCGTGGTCGCGGCCTACCTCGGCTCGTCGGCCGAGGACGCCCAGGAACAGGCTGAGCACCAGCCCGAACTGCACCTGATCGACAAGGTGAAGATGCCCGAGACCGAGGAGGAGACCGATGAATGAGGTTCCGACCCTCCTCGAGGTTGCCGATATCGAGGTCCGGTACGGAGCAATCGCCGCGCTGAAGGGCATCAGCTTCACCGTCGGCGAGGGCGAGATCGTGGCCCTGCTCGGGGCCAATGGCGCGGGGAAGACGACCACGCAGAAGACCGTGTCGGGCATGCTCCGCCCAGCCTCCGGATCGATCACGTACGCCGGGCAGCGCATCGACGGGATCCCCGCCCACGAATTGATCCGGCTCGGCATCTGTCACGTGCCCGAGGGCCGACATGTCTTCCCCCGGATGACGGTGGCCGAAAACCTGGACATGGGGGCGTTCCGGTTCAAGTCGATCGACAAGAACGACCTCGAGCGGGTGCTCGAGATGTTCCCGCGACTGCGGGAGCGGTACAAGCAGCAGGCGGGGACGCTGTCCGGCGGCGAGCAGCAGATGCTCGCGATCGGCCGCGCGTTGATGGGCAAGCCCCGGCTGCTGCTGCTCGACGAACCGTCCATGGGACTGGCCCCGCTGATCGTCGCGCAGATCTTCGACATCGTACGGGAGATCAACAGCACCGGGGTGACCGTCCTGCTCGTCGAACAGAACGCCGCACAGGCGCTGGCGCTCGCCAACCGGGGCTACGTGCTGGAGACGGGCGACATCGTCCTCGAGGGCACCGGCAGCGACCTCCTCGCCGACGACCGCATCCGGGCCGCGTATCTCGGCGAAGAAATCGCGGCATCTTAGCTACCTGAACCCGGATCGGTACAGGGTCGCTACAGGTAGCTGCCAGGGCTCTGCCCCCGTTTTCACACAGACCACAGACCGCTCTATGGTTGCGCGTGCAGCCATCGTCGGCCGGCCAGACCAACAGCGGGAGGCAGCCTCGTGTCGCGCGTCAACGTTCGGGTACGTCCGGCCACACGGGACGATGTGCCCGCACTCGTCGAACTCGTCCAGTCGATCGACGTCGGCACCGGAACGTTCAGCGGCAAGCCCCTGCAGGATTCCAGTAGTGAGCACCTCGCCGAGCGCTTCGCGGAGATCTTCAGCCTGGCCGACCGCGTGCTGCTCGTCGCCGCGGACGACTGCGGTGCCGTTGTGGGGATGCTGGCGACGCGCAAGGACGAGGTCGGCGCGATCGATCTGACTCCCGTCCTGCACGTCACTCACCTGATGGTGGCGCCCGCCAGCCGACGCCGGGGGATCGGCCGGGCGCTCCTTGCTGGAGCCGTGCATCTCGCTGACGAAGCCGGTGTCGAGCACCTGCTGGCCACCGCGGCCGCGGGTTCCCGGGAGGGCAACCGCTACCTGGCCCGGTTGGGTTTCGGGCCGCTCGTCGTGCACCGCATCGCGGCGACGAGCACGCTGCGCCGCTCGCTCGGCATGACCGACGTCGTGGGGCGGATGGCCGTCCTGCGCCGGTCCCGCCTGATCCGCGCACAGCGCGCCGGTTTCGCCTCGCGGCCGGCCGAGCGCCGCAGCTGACACCGCCGCGCGGTCCGGTCGTAGCGCGTCGGCTGCGGGCTCCAGGCATGTCGCAGCCTGGCTCTAAGGTGATTGCGTGACGTCCACGAATACAAAGACGGCCACGCTGCTGCTGCTCGACGGGCATTCGCTCGCATACCGGGCCTTCTACGCGTTGCGCGAGGTCGACATGTCGACCACCACCGGCCAACCCACCAATGCGGTTTTCGGCTTCACATCCATGCTGATCAACCTGATGCGCGACGAGCAGCCAACGCACGTCGGTGTCGCGTTCGACGTCTCGCGAGCAACGTTCCGCCGCGACGAATACCCGGAGTACAAGGCCGGTCGATCCGCCATGCCGGACGACTTCCGCGGCCAGGTCGAGCTGATCCGCAAGGTTCTCGACGCCCTGCACATCCGGTCGATGGCCGTCGAGAATTATGAGGCCGACGACGTCATCGCCACGCTCACCAAGCAGGCCGAGGCACAGGACATGCGGGTGCTCATCTGCACCGGCGATCGTGATGCGTTGCAACTCGTCGACGATCAGGTCACCGTGCTGTATCCCAAGCGCGGCGTCAGCGAGATGACCCGGTTCACCCCGGAAGAGGTCGAGGCGAAGTACGGCCTGAGCCCGGCGCAGTACCCGGACTTCGCTGCCCTGCGCGGGGACCCCAGCGACAACCTCCCGAGCATCCCCGGCGTCGGCGAAAAGACCGCAGCGAAGTGGGTCCGCGAGTACGGATCGCTGGCGGCACTGGCCGAGCGCGTCGACACGGTGAAGGGCAAGGCCGGTGACGCGCTGCGCGACCACCTGGCCAGCGTCCTTCGCAACCGGAAGCTGACCGAGCTGGTCACGGACGTCACCCTCGAGGTGAGCGTCGACGAGCTCATGCGCGAGGGCTGGGATCGCGAGCAGGTGCACCGCCTTTTCGACGACCTGCAGTTCCGCGTGCTGCGCGAGCGTCTCTTCGCGACTGTCGACGCGGCTGAGCCCGAGGCGGACGAGGGCTTCGACGTCGCCTTCACACGGGTCGCGCCCGGTGACTTCACGCAGTGGCTGGCCGAGCATGCGCAGGACGGATCAAGGGTCGGCCTGGCGTTCCGGGGTACGTGGGGACGCGGCAGCGGAGCGCTCAGTGGCATTGCGCTCGCCTCAGCCGATGGCGATGCAGCGTTTCTCGATCCCGAGGTGCTGACGCCCGACGACGACGCAGCGCTGTCCGGCTGGCTGGCCGACCAGCAGCTCCCGAAGGCGGTCCACGACGTCAAGGGACCACTCCTCGCGCTGCGCCAGCACGGGTGGACGCTGGCCGGCGTCACCAACGACACCCAACTCGCCGCGTATCTGCTCAAGCCCGATCAGCGGACCTTCGACCTCGCCGACCTCGCGCTGCGCACACTGCATCGTGAGCTGCGCAGCAACGTCGAGGAATCCGGCCAGCTGACCCTCGACGGCGGCCTCGAAGAATCCGACGACGCCATCGCCGAGGTCGAGACGGTGCGCGCGAGCGCGATCAAGGATCTCGCCGAGGCGTTCGACGCCGAGCTGGCCACGAGCGATGCCGCGCGCCTGCTCACCGATATGGAGCTCCCGCTCACCTACGTCCTGGCCGACATGGAGGCTGTCGGCATCGCGGCCGACACCGACGCGCTGCTGAGCCTGCAGGCCGAGCTCGGCGCGGGGGTGAAGGCCGTCGAGCAGGACGCACACCAACTCGTCGGGCGGGAGTTCAACCTAGGCTCGCCCAAGCAACTGCAAGAGATCCTGTTCGACCAGTTTCAGCTGCCCAAGACGAAGCGCATCAAGACCGGCTACACCACGGACGCCGACTCGCTCGCCGATCTCTACGTCAAGACCGAGCACCCCGTGCTCGAGTTGTTGCTCCGGCACCGCGAGGTCGCCCGGCTGAAGTCCGTCGTCGACGGGCTGCTGCCACTCATCGACGACCACGGCCGCATCCACACGACGTTCAACCAGACCGTCGCGGCCACCGGACGGCTCTCGTCGACCGACCCGAACCTGCAGAACATCCCGGTCCGCACCGCCGAGGGCCGGCGCATCCGCGAGACGTTCACGGTCGGCGCGGGCTTCGAGGCCCTGATGACCGCCGACTACAGCCAGATCGAGATGCGGATCATGGCGCATCTGTCCAAGGACGCCGGACTCATCGAGGCGTTCACCACCGGCGAGGACCTGCATACCTTCGTCGCTTCCCGTGCCTTCGACCTGCCACCGGAGCAGATCGACGCCGAACTACGGCGCCGGGTGAAGGCGATGAGTTACGGGCTGGCCTACGGCCTGTCCGCGTTCGGCCTGTCCCGCCAGCTCAAGATCACGCCCGACGAAGCCCGCGGCCAGATGGACGCGTACTTCACCCGGTTCGGAGGCGTGCGCGATTACCTGCGGTCCGTGGTCGAGGACGCCCGGCAGACCGGTTACACCGAGACGATCATGGGTCGCCGCCGGTACCTGTCGAACCTCACCAGCGACAACCGGAACCTGCGCGAGATGGCCGAGCGGGCCGCGCTCAACGCGCCGATCCAGGGCAGTGCCGCCGACATCATCAAGGTGGCGATGCTGGGCGTGCACCGCGGGCTCGCCGAGGCCGGACTGGCCTCCCGGCTGCTGCTGCAGGTGCACGACGAACTCGTCCTCGAGATCGCGCCGGGGGAGCGGCAGGCGGTCGAAGATCTGGTCTGCCGCGAGATGAGCGGTGCCATCCAGCTCGACGTGCCCATGGACGTCTCGGTCGGCGTGGGGCGCACGTGGCACGAAGCCGCCCACTGACTTAACCGCCGAAGGCGGATCTCCTCACGGACCGCTCGCTGCGCTCGGGTCCATCGTCGATCCGCACCGCAAGCTCGCTGCGCTCGCGCGGCGGCGGGCTCTTCGCGCGAGCGCTCATCGCGTTCGTGGTCACCTGGCCACTCGCCTTCCAGCCGGGTCGCGCGGCGCTCATCGCGTTCGTGGTCACCTGGCCACTCGCCTTCCGGCCACGGCGGATCGCCGCGCCGGGTACGTACGCTTTGTGGTTGCATTGCTCGGTGGCTGGTAGCCGGTGGACGTCGTTTGTTGCTGATCCGGAGCGACGCCGGATCCTGCATGAGGACGGCAACGTCGCGCACCGGTTGCGGGTCGAGCACGATCGGGAGCGGCTCTACATCGAACTCAGCGGCGAGGACGGCAAGGGACCGTGGACGGTACTGGCCGTGGACCGCAGTTCGCGCCGGTACGCCGTCGCCCAGGGTGAGACGAAGACCGCGGCGACCACGGCCGCGGCGCTTGCGCTCACCGACTTGTTGGACGGCTGAGCGAGGTCAATACGGGTCCGGTGTGTGCCGGTGACCGACCAGCCGCCCGACCCGCAACGCGATCTTGATCGCGACATTGAGTCCGAACCACGGCAGTTCGACGGCGATCCGCAGCCGATCGCGGGCTGACGGCGGCCCGACTGCGAAGCGGGCAAGAGAACCGGTGCGATCGAGGTAGCGCAGGCGCTTGCCGGGCAGCACGTGCAACAGCAGCCCGAGCGTCACCCCGATCGACGAGAACGAGTCGTGGACGAGGACGGGTGCACCCGGCGCGAGGTGCTGCACCCACCGCAGGTCGTCACGCACGGTCCAGTAGTCATGCTTGCCGTCGATGTAGAGCATCGCGAGGGGTTCGGTCCAGCCGGCTCGGATGTCGGTGCTGCGCTTCGCGATGAGTTCGACGACGTCCGATACGCCGGCGTCGGCGAGGTTCTTCTCGAACCGGGTCCTGGTCGCCGCCCCGCCGAACATCCGGCCGGATACGAATGGATCGACCGCAACCACCGTGCTCCCGGCGTGCTTCGCGGCGGTCGCGAGCACGACCGTCGAACGGCCCTGATGGCTGCCGATCTCCAAAATCCGGCCGCCGGCGCCGACGGCCCGCGCCGCGTCCCACAGCGAACGGCCCTGATCACGGGTGAGCCACCCACCGACCGGCTCGGCGGCCGACCACGCGGCGTCGAATCCGGTCATCTGGCCGGCTCCCTCCACCGCACCTGGCACGTCGAGCGAGCCTACCTGCGCCCGAATCCGACGCGGGCACAACGGCTCTACGGTGTCGCCACCCGGATGCGGAAGGATACGCACATGATCTTCCCCCCACACTCGAGGATCGCAGCCGGTGCGCTCCTCGCCTCCACGGCTCTACTGATCGCCGGATGTGCCGACTCGACCACCCCGCTCTCGGGCCGGCAGAACACGGTCCGATCCACCGACACCAACGTCAGCTTCAACAACTGCGGCTCGGCCTGCACGGGCGAGATCGACGGTGCGAGGTACGCAATCAAGCTGCCGACCAAGTGGAACGGCACGCTGCTGCTGTATTCGCACGGGTACCGGTTCGCCGAGCCCGGACCGCCGAACTTCGATCCGATCAACACGAACGCTCAGGTGTCTTCGACCGACGAGAACGGTACCGGCGAGGATCCGCTCAGCAAGCAGTTGCTCAGCGAGGGCTACGCACTGGCCGGCTCGTCCTACAAGTCGAACGGCTGGGCTGTCGCCGACGGGGTGGCCGCGGGCGAGGCGTTGCATGCGAAGTTCGTGAAGCTCGTCGGCACACCCAAGCGGACCTACGTCTGGGGCGACTCGCTCGGTGGCCTGATCACCGAAGTGATCGCCGAGACCAACCCGAGCTGGGTCGACGGTGCCGCCCCGATGTGCGGAGCGGTCGCGGGTCCGAACCTCAACTTCGACGCTGCGCTCGACGTCTCGTTCGCGATCAAGACCTTGATCGACCCGGCGCTGAAGCTGACCGGTTACACGAGCATCGACGACGCGAATGCCAATTGGAAGCACGCCGCCGCGGCGGTGGTGAAGGCCGCCTCGGACACGGCCTCGGGCGGTACAGCCAAGGTGCTGTTCATCGCCGGTCTCGTCAATGCGCCCGGGAAGACAATGACCTACGACGGGCATGACATCACCTCCCAGGTGAAGGCCACCGTCGAGTCGTTACTCACCGCGCTCGCGTTCGGTACCGCCGGTCGGTACGAACTCGAGCAGCGGGTCGGGGGTAACCCGTCCGGAAACGTCGGCAACGACTACACCCGGCGCATCAGTGACGCCGAGGCCGGCCTCGTCACGACGGTCGGCGGCAACGTGACCACCTACGAGAAGGCACTAGCGGACGCACCCCGAGTGACACCGGACGCCGCCGCCCGCCAGGCCTTCGAGAAGCTCGGAGACACGACGGGTGTCCTGCGCGCTCCCACCCTGACCATGCATACCGAGAACGACCCGCTGGTGCTGGTGGCCAATGAGTCGGTCTTCGCTGGTCGGGTGTTGGCCAAGGACGCAGTGAGCGATCTTGTCCAGCTGTATGTGGAGCCGCCTGCGACCTATTCCGAGGCTGCCGGTGCGCCCTACGGCGCGGGGCACTGCAACTTCTCGGACGAGCAGCGGCTAGGTCTCATCGCCACGCTGAACGCCTGGGTGCATGACGACGTCTACCCGGTCCCGGTCGGGGTCGCGCCGGCATTCGGTGCGGGTCTCGACCCGAGCTACGCTCCGGGTCCGTGGCCGTCCGGGGCGACCACCTGACGAAGGGTAAGCCACAGCGCCACGAGGGCGGCGGCGCCCGTCACCGAGACCAGGGTCAGCACTAGCCGGATCGGCGTGGACTGGTCGCCGGTCGCCAACACCAGGACCACGTCGGCCGCGATCGTCACCCACAGCAGGGCCGCCCGCCGGGCCTTGCGTTGGGCCAGCCCGGCCAGGACGGCCAGCTGCAACACCGCGAGCAGCGAGCCCAACAGCGCGAACAGCCAGATGTGGTGGTCAAGCGCCTGGTACTTGCTGCCCCCCACCAGGCGCACCACCAGCGTGCCGAGCGCTGCCGTCCCGGCGACGAGCACCGCGCCGAGCCCCACGACGGCGGCGCTCGCTCGCCGCGCCGTGCTCCGATGGTTCTCCGACTCGGCCAGGGAAGCGAACATCAGGATGACGGCCGACTGCGGCAGCCACACGGCGACCCGGGTGACGACCGAGCCCACGGCATACAAGCCGGCGTCGGCCGACGACAGCACGTGCCGCGCCAGCAGCACGTCCAGGCTCGTCAACAGCAGGAACGTGCCGTGTGCGTGAGCCGCGTGCATGGCCTCGATGAGGACGCCCGCACGGGTGCGGTCGCGGACCGAGACGCGGTGCGCGGCGAACCCGCTTCCGGCGGCCGCGACGAGGATGGCCGGGGTGGCCGTCCCGATCAGGATGCCGACGAGGGTGCTCTGCGGGCTGCGCCCGACTAGCAGGCCGACGAGGCCGCCGACCGAACGTCCCCCGGTTCCGGCGAGCATCAGCACCGCGAGCCACCGGAACCGTCGGCGCCCCTGTGCTACCCCCATCGCCGTGCCGAGCACCGATGTGGCCGGCACGGTGGCGGCGACCAGCAGGATTCCGTACACGTTCGGCAGGTGCAGGAAGACCGCGAGCGCCGGACTCGACGCCGCGAGCACGAGCGTGGCGAGGATGCCGGTTGCCGCGGTGCCCCGGACAATTCCGGTCGAAGCACGGTGCGTCGCCGCGCGACGGGCCGCCACGGTCTGCAGGGCCAGCATGGGGATCGCCGAGATCAACAGCAGGCCGAGTAGCGACGACAGCTTGCCGTAGTCGGACGCATCCAGCAGGTGCGCCGCGACGAGCAACAGCGCGTAGCTGACCGCGTTGGCAACGACGAAGGCCGCCGGGACGGCCGCGGCGGAAACGGCCGAGGCCCGGGTCGCCGTTCTCGGCACGCCACCGCCTTTCCGAGCCTCGCCGAACGGCCCGACACTACTGTGCTGCTAACAACCCTAGAGGCGCGTCGTCATACGCCTCGCTCGACGGCGGGAGAGCGTGATCGAGAGCCGGCGACGCCTGGTGACCTGGGCCGCGGTGCTCGGGTGGGCAGGGGTACTGACGGCCTTGCTGCTGTGGCCGATCACGCGCAGCGGTTATCTGCTCGGGCACGACATGGTGTTCACGCCCCGGCAGCCACTCGATTTGGCCAGCATCGGGGTGTCCTCGGCCTCGCCCAGGGCCGTTCCGGTGGACGCGCTCGTCGCACTGGCCGAGCGGGTCGTGGACGGCGCGGTCGTCGGCCGGTTGGCGCTCATCGTTGCGGTGCTCGCGGCGGGGATCGGCGCTGCCGTTCTGCTGCGATCGTCGTCGTTGGCCGCGCGGTTGGCGACGTGTGGCGTCGCGATCTGGAACCCGTTTGTCGTCGAACGCCTCGCTCTCGGCCAATGGGCGTTGATCTGGGCGTATGCCGCTCTTCCGTGGGTGGTGCTCGCCGTGGCCCGCGGCCGAGGGCGGGCTGGATGGCTGGCCCGCGCGGTCACTGTGGCTGCCGCCTCGATCACGCCGACCGGCGGGCTGATCGCGGCCGGCACCGCCATCAGCGTCGCGGTGGGGCTGCGCCGACCGCGGCGTGAGGTGGGTGCCGTTGCCGGGATGGCCTGCGTGCTCCAACTGCCGTGGCTGGTTCCCGCGCTGGTGTCGACCGCGGCCGCGACCAGCGATCCCGCCGCGGCGACCGCCTTCTCGGCGCGGGCCGAACATGCTGGCGGCACTCTGCTCAGCCTCGTCGACGGCGGAGGCATCTGGGATGCCGATGTCGTGCCGGGCAGTCGCAGTGGCCCGTTGCCGTGGCTGTGGCTCGCGGTGCTCGTGGCAAGCGCGATCTACGGCGCACGTCCGCTGGTCGAGCGATTGGGACCCCGTCTCGTCCTCACGCTCACCGTGCTCGCCGGTGCCGGTCTGGTGTTGGCCGTGCTGCCATCGGTGCCCGGCGGCGACGCCGCGGTGCGGACCGCGATCGCTCATGTGCCTGGAGCGGGGCTGCTGCGCGATGCGCAGAAGTGGGTGCTGCCCCTCGTCCTGCTTGAGTCGTTGCTGGTCGGCGCCGCCCTCGGACGGGTGCGGGACCAGGTGCGTGAGGTTCCCTGGCGGGTCGTGCTGGTCGTCGCCGCGCTCGCGGTGCCGGTGATCGTCCTGCCCGATGCCGCGGCCACGCTGCGACCGACGCTCGACCCGGTCCGGTACCCGGGCGACTGGGCGGCCGTGGCGACGCGGATGAGCGGCGCCGATGCGGCGGTCCTGCCCTGGGGGTCCTATCGCACCTTCACCTGGGCGCCGGACCGCAGCGTGCTCGACCCCGCACCACGACTGCTCCCGGTGGCGACCGTCGTGGACGATCGCCTCGCCGTCTCCGGCACCCTGCTGAGGGGCGAGGATCCGCGCGCCGCCGCAGTCGGGCGCGCTTTTCTGGGCGGACCGGACCTGGCCGCGCGCCTTGCCCCGCTTGGCATCAGGTGGGTGGTGGTCGAGTACGGCACACCCGGTGCGGTGCCCGACCTGGCCGGCCTGCGACAGGTCTACCGCGGGAACGACGTATCGCTTTATGAGGTGCCGGGACCGGTCGCTGCCATTCGTCCGTTCGCCGCGCGTACGGCCCTAGCGGTCGTCGGCGATGGGCTGGCCGGGCTCACGCTGGTCGGCCTCGGCGGCTGGGCACTCGTCGGAGCACTCCGGCGGCGCCACGACGCGGCGAGAGACCTGTCCGAGGCGTGACGTCGCGCTGGTAGGGTCAGCGTGAAGTCAAATGTCAGGGGGAAGTCGTGGGTAAGTGGATCTCGGTCATCGTGTCGAGCGTGGTCGGCGGCGCGCTCGCAACGGTCGCCGCCTGGGGAATCGTCTCCAGCTCAACCGCGGCGCCCAGCCACAACCCGGCCGGTGCCCAGGTCGTCGACTACGGGCAGAAGTAGTCGTTCCGACGACTGCCGACGGAGGAAGGTGGACCGCCCGGCGGTCCACCTTTTTGGTTGTCTGAGCTCAGCCGGACGCGTCGAGGATCTCGACGAAACGCCGCCCGGTCGATGCCCAGTCGAACTCGGCGGCGCGGGCCCGGGCGTTCGCGCCCATCCACTCGCGCAGGACGGAATCGGTGAGCAATTCTTCGGTGCGCTTCTCCAGTTCGGCGAGGTCGTCCACGAGCCAGCCGGTCTCGCCGTCGATGATCGACTCGCAGACCCCGCCAGCCGAACGGTAGGCGATCGCGGGGACGCCGCGGGCAGCGGCTTCCATGATCGCGATGCCCCAGCCCTCCTTGATGGATGGCGCCAGCAGCACCCAGGCCCGGTCGAGCAGCGCGTCGCGCTCGGCGTCGGAGACCAGGCCGGCGAAGGTCACGACGCCTTCGAGGTCGAGGTCAGCGGCGCGGGCGACGAGCGACTCGTGCCACCATCCCTCGCCGGCGATCTCGACCCGCAGATCAGGCAGCATGTCGCGCGCGGCCGCGGCCGCCTCCAGGGCGTGCTCAATCTGCTTGTGCGGCACCAGCCGACTCACCGTGCAGATGGTCGGCACCGTTGCTCGCGGGTACCGATGCTCGGGATGCGGCACGTCGATGCCGTTGTGGACGACCGAGATCCGCTCGCGGCCGATTCCTAGCCCCGCGAGCTCATGCCGGCTGGCCTCGGACACCGTCACGTACGGGCAGCGGCGATACAGCCGGGGAGCCAGCGTCGACTCCAGCCACCAGCCGACGCGGCCGAACCGACCCGGGTAGATGATGTGCCACTGCTCGCGGTGCACATGGTGGACGAGATTGACGATGCCCCGACGCCGAACAAGTGGAGCGAAGAACGGGATGCCGTTCTGGACGTCCACGATGACCTCGGTGCGACGGCCAGCCGGGCGTAGGAGGTAGGCCAGACCGTGCAGGTAGACGGTGAGGCGCCCCCCGCGACGGCGCATCCGTACCCCGCGACGAATCTCGTTCTTGGGCGCGTTGGCGTGGGCCGCCACGCACATCGTGACGTCCCAGCCTTGCGCAGCGAGATGCTCGGCGACCCGTTCGACGAACAGTTCCGATCCGCCGCCTTCGGGATGCGACGAATCCCGCCACACAAGAAAGGCAATGCTTCGACGCGCGTTGCAGCGGCGGGCTTTTCGGGCGCGCGTCGACAACGACCACCGGCTGGTCATTCGGGCACCCTAACAAGATTCGGACGCCACATTACAAGAATTTGACCTCGACTTGCGGGCCCAACGACTCTGTGCTCGTGCCGTTGATCAACGCTACTGGCGTGGCAGGTACCGTGCAGCGGTGCGCTCAGAGCCCGGCCCGGAAGCGTCGGCGCGCATCATTGGACGCCTGCGGCTTGCCTGCGTCGCGCTTGGCCTGGCGTTGCTCACCTTTTCCCAAGGCTCAGGCAGCGAGGCACCCGACACGAAGCTCGACCTCGTTGTCTCGCCGGCCCGATTCATCGCACGAGCCCTTCGCATGTGGGACCCAACCGCGGGCGCCGGGCACATGCAGGATCAGGCCTACGGCTACCTGTTTCCGATGGGCCCGTTCTTCCTGCTGGGCAAGTTGGCAGCGTTGCCACCGTGGATCGTGCAGCGCTCCTGGGAGTCCTTGCTGCTCATCGCGGCCTTCCTCGGCGTGGTGCGTCTGAGTCGCCTCCTCGGTGTCGCGGGATTCTGGCCGCGCGTGGGTGCGGGTCTGGCTTACGCACTGGCTCCACGCATGCTGATGGAACTCGGCGTGATCTCGTCAGAGCTGCTGCCGGTGACGGTGCTGCCGTGGGTCCTCATACCCCTCGTTCGGGGCGCTCAGGAGGGCTCGCCGCGCCGGGGCGCGGCGAAGTCCGGCGTCGCGCTCCTGTTCGCCGGCGGCATCAATGCGTCGGCGACTGTGGCGATCCTGCCGGTGCCGGCGCTGTGGTTGCTGACGCGGACGAGCGGCCCACGTCGAAGAGCCTTGATGTCCTGGTGGGCGCTTGCGGTGGCCGCCGCGTGCTTGTGGTGGATCGTTCCCTTGTTCGTCCTCGGCAGGTACAGCCCGCCGTTCCTGGACTGGATCGAGTCGAGCCAGGTGACTACGGGCCCGACCAGCCTGATCGCCGTGTTGCGCGGGGCTGATCACTGGGAGGCCTATCTCGGACCGTCGGTGTGGCCGGCCGGCTGGATCCTCGTCGCGGCGCCGGCGGCGATCGTCGCAACCACGGCCGTCGCAGCGCTGGGGCTCACCGGTATCGCAGGTCGGGCAACTCCGCACCGGCTGTTTCTCGTGTCCTGCGTGCTGGTCGGCCTGGTGCTGCTGACGCTCGGGCACGTGTCGAGCGTCGGGCCACCGTTCGCCGGGACGATGCGCGACCTGCTCGACGGACCGCTGAACGCCTTCCGGAACGTGCACAAGTTCGACCCGGTCCTGCGGCTGCCGATCGCGCTCGGCATCGGACACGGGCTGGCGGCGCTGATCCGCTGGTGGCCACGGCACATCCGCTTGCGGGTGGGCAGGGCTTCGACGACGATCCACGGGCAGTCGGTGCTGCTGGTCGCGGTCCTCGGCATGGCCGCGGTCACGATCGCTCCGGCGCTGTCCGGCCAACTCGTGCCCGCTACCCGGTCCGCGAACGACCCCGGTTGGTGGGCGCAAGCCGGGAGCTGGCTCGGCGAGCACGAAGGGCGCGGTCGTGCGCTCGTCGTCCCAGGCGCTGCGCAGCCGGTGTACCTCTGGGGCTCGCCGCGCGACGACGCCCTGCAGCCCTACGCGGACGGGCCGTGGACAGTCCGCGACGCGGCACCCCTCGTCCAGCCTGGCTATGTGCGGCTGCTCGACGCCATCGAGTCGAGTCTGGCGACCGGAGCCGACGATCCCACCCTTGCCCCGCTGCTGGCGCGCGCCGGAATCCGCTATCTCGTCGTGCGCAATGACCTCGACACCGGGCGCTCCGACGCGACCCCGCTGCGTTTCGTGCACGCGACGATTGCCGCGTCCCCAGGATTGAGGCAGGTCGCGACCTTCGGGCCGGCGCTGAACGTGACCGACGATCCAAACCGGCTCGTCGACCTCGGCCTCAGCACGACACACTCTGCGGTCGAGGTCTACACGAACGCACTGTGGGCCGACGACGTGTCCCTGCTGCCTGCCTCCGGCGTGGTCGTCGCGAACGGCTCGGCCGACCAACTGGGACAGCTCGTCTCTGCCGGCCTGGCTCCGATGACGCCGGTGATCTTCGGGCCGGTGCCCGCGGCGGTGACTTCGGCCGGCGTTCCGATCCGACGCGTCGCGACCGACGGCATCCGCCGGCGTGAGTTCGGCTTCGGCGGGATCGCCAACTACTCCGAGACGATGTCGGCCATCCAGCCGTTCTCGCTGCCTCGCGCCGCGCACGACTACCTACCGGCCCACTCCGGACCGCTGTCGACGGCGGTCTACCTCGGTATCGCGGACGTTCGGGCATCGTCGTCGGCCTCCACGCCGACGTCGTTCCTCTACCGAGGGGCGGCCTACTCGCCGTGGGCCGCCCTCGACGGCGATCCGGCGACGGCCTGGGTCAGCGCGTCGACGGATGGCGCCGTGGGTCAGTGGCTCGCCGTCGACTTGCGCGCACCCGTCACCGCTCCGACATTGCGGATAACCTTTGCCGCCGACCAGTCCGCCTACCCGACCCGGGTGCGCATCAGCACGGAATCCGGCTCGCTGGTCTTCGACGTCGCACCGAGCGCGGCACCGCAGGACATCTCGCTACCGCCGGGCCCGACTCAGTCCGTTCGCCTGACGGTCCTGGCCATGACCGATCAGACAAGCCGCGTGCCCGTGGCGATCACGAGCCTGACCATCCCGGGGATCACGCCCACCCGAACGGTTCGGGTGCCGACCACCGGGGCTCCGGACGAGCTCGTCTTCGCGACGACGCCGGGGCGCCGGTCACCGTGCCTCACCGTCTCCGGCGCCGCCACTTGCGATTCGACGTGGGGCGTACGCGGCGAGGAGGACGATCTGCTGAGCCGGACGTTCACCTTGACCTCCGCCGCGTCCTACTCGATGAGTGCCGCCGTGCGACTGCTGCCAGGCACGCGCACCAACGCGCTGGTCGACGGCGTCAACCCGATCCGCGCGATCGCCACGTCCACGCAGGCGACCGACCCGCGGGAGCGGGCCGGCGCGGCGGTCGATGGCGACACGACGACGGGCTGGGTGGCCGCGCCCACGGACAAGGCGCCGACGCTCTCGCTAAGCATTCCTAAGCCGAGCGCGCTGGACGGCCTCCGCCTCACGCCGGCCGCGCACGCCCCGGTCACCAGGCCGACCCGGGTGCTGATCCACGCTGGCGGAGTCCAGTTCGATGCCGACGTCTCGGAGTCCGGCGTCGTCGAATTCCCGCGGCCTATCCGCACTGCCTCGGTGAGGATCACCATCCTCAAGAGCACCCTGCGGGTGAGCACCGACTCGCTCACCGGCGTCTCGCGACTGCTTCCCGTGGGCATCGGCGAGGTGACCTTGCTCGGCGCCGACGTGCCGATGGGGCAGGCGGCGCAGACGGTGACGGTCGGCTGCGGCGCAGGCCTCGCGCTGCGCGTCGACGCCAACATCATCGCGCTGCAGGCGGCCGGCTCGGCCGCCGACGTGCTGGCGGGTCGCCCGCTCGCCGCGTTGCCGTGCGCCGCGCCGAGCATGCCGTTGGGCACCGGCTCCCATCTCGTCACGCTCGCAGCAAACAAGCTCGCCGCGCCGCAGTCCGTGACGCTCACCAAGATCGGCTCCGGCATCGTCCTCGCGGGCGACACGTCGCCGGCCGGCGACGCGGAGGTGGGCGGCTGGGGCTCGACCCATCGAAGCGTGCACGTCGACACGACCGCGCCCGCGTTCCTCCTCGTCCGCGAGAACGCCAACGCGGGGTGGCAAGCCACACTCAACGGCACGGCACTTCCGTCCGTGACCCTCGACGGTTGGCAGCAGGCGTGGCTGCTGCCAACCGGCGCCCGCGGAACGGTCGAACTGACCTTCACCCCGCAAGCTGCCGTCAACTGGGGACTGATCGCGGGCGCGCTCGCTGCGCTCGCGCTGCTTGCCGGCGCGCTGATCGGCGGTCGCGGCGACAAGCGGGCCGCCCTGCACGATGCCCATCTGCGCCGAGGCGCGACGATCGCGTTGGGCGGCGTCGGTCTACTGCTCATCGGCGGGTGGGCCGGAATTGCGCTCGGCCTGGTCGCGATTGGCGCTCTCGCCGTCGCCGGCCGCGTGTCCCGACCCGTCCCGTTGTGGCTCGGCGGTGCGCTGGTGCTGGCCGCCGGCCTGTGCGAGGCGTCGGCGCCGGCGGGATCAGCCGATCCGCTCGCCGGCAGCGCCGGCGTCCAATTGCTCTCGTTGTTCGGCCTGTGCCTCGTCCTGGCGGCGTTGCCGCGCGCCCCGTCGCCACGGTTTCGAGAAGCGGTGAAGCAGCGGCCGCTCGAGCAAGTACCAGGACGCGGCCGCGGCCGCGGTGCTCGTGAGCGCGGTGAGCACGAACAACTCCATGAAGTGACCACTGAACGTGCGCCAGCCCAACCACCGCTGAAGCGCGATGAGTAGTGGAAGGTGCCACAGGTAGACGCCGTAGGAGATCGCGCCGAGCCAGCTCATGGCGGGGTTGCCGAGCACCCGCCTGATCCACGGCGTGGAGCCGAGGGCGACCGGCAGCAGGAGGAACAACGCGGCCGCGCCGTAGAGGTAGTGCTTGATCGTCCACTCCCACGCGCTCGCGGCGATCAGACTGCGCGGACCGGCGAGCGGCAGCGTTGAGATCCAGAACAGCAATACACCGAGTGCCCAGCACGTGCCCGGCGCGGAAGCCATCTCGCGCAGCGCCGCCAGCGGGCGGGGCAGCGGGTGTGCGGCGGCGCTGAGGATTGCAAGCAGCATCCCGAGCGCGAACCAGTCGAGGTACGCCGGCAGCCACAGCATGCCGACGGAGTAGTCACCGCTGACCGCGTGGGTCACGAGGTTCGCGGCCAGTGCGCCGGCCGCCATTGCCGCGACGAGCGCAAGCTGACCCGCCAACGGCCGACGGCGGCCGAGACGCCGCGCCGCAAGCGCCAGGAGCGGCAGCGCGGCGTAGAAGCCGATCTCGGTCGCGAGTGTCCACATCTGGGGCAGCGACGAGTCCACGTTCTGTCCGTCGTAGGTCTGGGTCAGCAGCAAGTAGCTGCGCCATTCGGCCCAGGTCGTCTTCTGCACGGTCAGAACGCCGAGCACCACGACGATCACCAGCCAGTACGCGGGTGCGATGCGAAGGAAGCGGCGCCACCAGAACGAACCGACGCGCGGCCCTGGTGTGTCGTCCAAGGCGGCGACGGCGAAGGGTCGGAACAGCAGGAACCCGGAGAGCAGGAAGAACAACGTCACGCCGAAGTCGAGTCGAGCCAGAAACGGGGCGAAGGGGCCGTTGTCGAGTGAGCGCCCGCTGTTGAAGCCAGCGTGCGTTGCGATGACCCCGTAGGCGGCAATTGCGCGGACGCCGTCAAGCGTGCCGATGTGCCGGGTCGTGGCCGGTGTCGACACTGTCATCAATCGCCGCTTGTCGGGAAGGGAGAGCCGACCTGCACCGCCGTCAGGCACACATTCGTGGCAGGACTCTCGCTCCACACTCGGACCGCCACCGGGGTGGACTGCGGAAACCGCACGTAGGTCGTGGCGAGCGTGTCGCCCAGGACGACACGTGACCCAGTCACTGGGAATACGCGTGCGCCACCAGCGTCCACGAGCGCGACATGCACGACGCTGGCATGCTGCTGAAAGTAGTCAAGTCGCAGGAACCACTCATTCGCGGCGGCGGGTCCGGTCAACTGCCAGACGCGCGCGACGCGGCCGCTGACGAGGTAGTCGCAGAAGTGTGTGGGGTCCGAGGCTGGCAGTTGCGCCGCCGGAAGGAAGGTGGCCGGCACGATGCGCCCCTGCCCGTCGACGATCTCCGCGCCGGGACCGTTGAACCAGGCGTGCGCGTTCAACAACGGGAGGACGTCCGACAGGTAGCGCACGGGCTGGATGTACGGGAGGACGTTCGTCGGCAGTGGCGTATCGAAGAGGGCGGCGTTCGGGTGGCTCGCCAGCGAGGATCGGAGCGTGTCGACATACCGTTCAGTCGGGTTCTTCGCCCAGCGATCAGTGAACGAAAGACCACTGAGCGTCGCCCCCGCGATGACACCCGCAACGAGAAGTACAGGGGCTCGGCGGGCCGGTATCCGCGACACCCGGTGTCGCCTGATGACAGCGGTGGCGCTCGGCCGGAACGCCAGCACGACTGCGAGCGAGCACGGTACCGCCGCACCGAACGCGTATGTGATCGTGTGCGCCGCAAGATAGCCGTAGGCATCGAAACGGCCGACAGACACGATCGCGGAGCACAACGCGACGAACACGACGGGCAGGCACCAGGCGGCCAGTGCCTGCACGCCGCTTCGGCGCAGGCTTAGAACAATGGCGCCGAGCACGACCGCCTGCGTCAGCCACACCGCAATCCCGGGCGGCTGAGTCCAGCTGACGTATACGACACCTGACGAGAACCATCGCCATGGCCCGCCGAGCGCCATCGGCGCCACCGTCTCCGACCACTGCCGCCACGCGAAGCGCAGCAGCGTGCCGCCGCTGACCGAGCGCGCGGACCCTCCGTAGCCGCCCGCCAGGTAGGCGACCGCGAAGGCGCTCAGGGGCAGTGCCGCGAGCAACCAGCCGAGCCATTGCTTGCGCATCGCCGCGAACCGCTGGCGGACCGTCCCCTCATAGCCGAAGCCGAGCGCCAGCGGTACTACGAGTACGGCATCGATGCCGCTCAGCTCGAGGAACATCGCTGCGGCGCCGAAGGCGACTCCGGCCCACGCGGCATGCCGGAGCCGGCCGTTACGGATGTACTCAACCTGCAAGAGCAGGCCGGTCAGCACCAGGACCTGGGCGGGCAGCACCATCGCGGCGACGGTTAGCCACGTCATGCCGAGCAACAACGGTGATACCGCGTAACACGCCAGTACGGCCAGCCCCAGCCAGGATCGGCCGACCAGCCGAACCATCAGCCGGTGCAGCAGCAGGGTGGCGCCGGCCTGCAACGCGAGCCGGGCTATCACTGTCACCCCGTAGCCGGATGCGCCGAGCGGCTGCAACAACCAGAAGACCAACCGCAGACCAGGAGTCAGATGGTCGTTGACGGGGTCGGTCAAGTAGGCAAGGCCAGGAGTTCGACCGTTCGCTTGCGCCATGAACGCGAGGTCGTCCTGGTAGTACCAGCCGCGCCACATGAGCGCGCCCAACCAGATGGCTTGAACCGCGACGATCACCCACAGCGCCACCGTGTGGTGGTCCCACGCTCGGACGGTCTGGCGGGCTCTCAGAGACACAGAACGCGACGAGGTCTCCGCGGTCGCCGCTGCGCTCACTCCGAGTGCCCCTCGTCAAAATTCGCGATCTTGAAAAACTCCCTGATCCGCCCCGGGGTTCGGTACGGCCAAAGGGCCCGGACTCTTCGTGTCGTGGTGCATGGTACGCATTCGGGCTCGCGCTGGTACGTTCGCCCTTAACACTGATGAAACGTCGAGTTGACGCGGGAGCGTAGTTATGCGTAGGACGTTCGGCGCCGTGCTCATCGGCCTGGGCCTGTTCGGCTTGGTGCTAGCAATTCTGATGCCGACGGTCGTCGTCAACGGCTCGAAAAAGACCCCCCTCGACCTCGATATCACCCAGGTCTCGTCGGGCAGTGCGAAGTTGCTGGACCCCGAGACCAACCAGTTGAAGGACGTGCAGCTCCGCGCGACGCGCGTGGTCAAGTCCGACTCGCACGCGTCCGACGGCACGAACACGACCGTCTTCGAAACGCTGTGCATCGTGGTCGTCGAGGGCAAGACGCCCAACTGCCTGCCGTCGTCCGACCCGCGTCTGCTGAGCGTGACCACTGACCGCGTCACTTCCGACCGCCGCACTGCCGAGTCCGTCCACGTCCCGAAGTACCACGAGAACGTCAACGGCAACACGTCGGTGCGGCACACCGGCCTGTCGTACAAGTGGCCGATCGACGCCCAGAAGAAGACCTATCAGTTCTTCTCGCCCGACCTCGGCCAGGCGTTCCCCGCGGTTTACCAGGGGACGTCGACGATCAAAGGTTTGACGGTCTACAAGTACGTGTCCGAGACCGGCACTCAGCCCTACAAGGTGAACGGCCTGTTCGACGGCACCTATACCGACACCCGAACGGTGTGGGTCGAGCCCCACACCGGCGCGATCATCAATGGGACCGAGCACCAGGTGCAGGCGATCATCGACAAGAACACCAACGAGTCATCCGTGGCTCTTGACACGACGCTCTCGTTCGACCAGTCCGCAATCGACTTCCAGGCCAACTTCGCAAAGACCAAGATCAACGACCTGAAGCTCGCGCAGATCTGGGCCCCGCTCGTACTCGCGATCGTCGGTCTCGCGGCTCTGGTCGGCGGGATCCTGTTGCTGCGCCGCCGACGCGGCTCCTCGGGCGGCGACGCCGAGGGCACCCCGCGCCACGGTCAGCCGACACCCGACATCGACTCGACCGACGCCGAGCCGCCGGTGTGGGCCGGTAGCTCGCAGACGTAGATCGCCGTCCCGGGCAGGATCGCGCCCCGCAGCGGCGACCACTGACCCCACACCCGGGTGTGCCCGGCCGGCCACTCCGGCTCGACGATGTCGAGCAGGACGAAGCCGGCCGCGGCAATTTCTCGTACCCGGTCGCTCAGCGTGCGGTGGTGCTCGACGTAGGTGGCTCCGCCTTCCTCGGTGACCTCCACGTAGGGCGTGCGGTCCCAGTACGGCATCGTCGCGGTGAGCCCGCCCGGGCCTGGGTCATCCGGGAACGACCACCGGATCGGGTGGGTGGTCGCGAACACCCAAAGCCCGCCCGGCCGCAGAACGCGGGCGACCTCACGCATCACGCGCGCGCTGTCGGCCACGAACTGGATGGCTCCGAACGCCGTGAAGGCGATGTCGAAGGCGGCGTCGCGGAAGGGCAGGTGCTCGGCGTCGGCCTGCACGAGCGGGACTTCGATGCCGGTCTCGACCGCGCCGGCCCGGGCGTGCCGGAGCATCCCGGCCGAGACGTCAAACGCGGTCGGACGGGCGCCCCGATTCGCCAGCCACCGCGAGCACATCGCGGCGCCGCAGCCGACCTCGAGGATCTGCTTGCCCTCGACGGCGCCGAGCAGGCCGGCGTCCTCTTCGCGGAGGTTCTCCGGGCACCACACGAAATCAGCGATGCCGAGATAGTCGCCGTGCTCGGCCTGATAGTCGTCCGCGTCGCCGTCCCACCACTGGCGGTTGGCCCGGACGGTCGACACGGCATCGGCTGGCTGACGGGCCATACCGACCGCCTTGGGCCGGTCAGGAACCTCCGCCACAGCCCCCTCCGCCACCGCAACTGGACCCACCGCCGCAGCCGGAGCCGCCGTGGTGCCCACCGCCGGAGTCCCCATAGCTGTTCCCGGCCGTCCAGTTCGTGTCGCCGTCCGCCCAGTCACCGCGAGGACGTGGACGCCGTCGCGAGGTGCTGGTCACGGTTGAGACGATCGCGCCGAAGCCGACGAACGCGATCATGATGATGAGAACCCACGGCCCCATGGCGAAACCATAACGGGACGTACAGTTCTCAGCGATGCGAATCGGTCGCCGTCCTGGCAGCGGCGTGAATGGGACGGGTCGCGCGGGCGACATCGTCCGATTGAACGATGCCGTCGCCACGCTCGAATTGCCCGAGGCGGTGTACAAGACCTGCCCGTGGCAACCCAGGACATTGATCGAGACAGGCCTGCGGCAATGGCTAAGGTGCGCGGGCGCGGCGCTTCGTGGCGGTCAGGTGATCGGCATGCCCTCGTACGCGGTCGACGAGGCGTGGCACGGCCTGATCTTGAGCACCGCACGATACGCACGCTTTTGTGACACGGCGTACGGCCGGTTCTTGCATCACCACCCTGAGGGCGGGGCGCCGAACGACGTGACGAGCGCAGCCGGTCCGATGACCGACCAGCTTGGACGCACCGTCGTCGCATGGTCCCTCGTGGCCGAACCCGGTGAGCACTGCGTGTTGTGGGATCTCGACGCCGACGTGGGAGTCGAGCACCCGTGGGGAGTGCCGCAGGCCCGGGTGCGGGCCATCCTGGCCGCGGTCGCTCGAGGTGAGGAAACCGGCGCCGCGCAGTAACGTGACCGCCGTGCCGATTCCCCTCCGGACCGCTGCCTTCTGGACCGTCTACAAGCGCCTCGAGCGCCGGCCCGTCATGCAGACCCGGCCGCACCAGACCCGGGCCGCGAGCGAGCTCCGCAAGCGGGCGATGAAGATTCCCTTCGCCCGGCTGCTGACCGGCGGCCTCGCCCGCGGCGTCGCGGTGTTGGACACCGCAGCGACGCTGCCGGACGGCACGATGCTCCCGTTGCGCGTCTACCGGCCCACCTCGGCACCGGCGGGTGCGTTGCCGGTGGTCGTCAATTTCCACGGCGGCGGCTGGGTGTCCGGGGACGTGCATCAGTCGGAGTGGTGGGCGAGTTCGGTGGCCGCGCTGGCCGGCGTCGTGGTCATCTCCGTCGAGTACCGCCTCGCGCCGGAACACTCGTTCCCCGTCCCGATGGAGGACTGCTACGGCGCCACCGAGTGGATCGCCGAGCACGCCGCGGAACTCGGCGTCGACGCCAGGCGGCTCACAGTCATGGGCGACAGTGCAGGCGGAAATCTCGCCGCGGCAGTGAGCGTGGCCGCCCGTGATCGGGGCACGCCCGACATCGCGCTCCAGGTCCTGGTCTATCCGTGCGTCGAGTTGATCGACACCTTCCCGTCCGAGGCAGAGAATTTCGACGCCCCGATCCTGTCCGGCCGTGACCTCGACAACACCCCGAAGCTGTACTTCCACAACTCCGACCGGGAGATGAGCGACCCGTACGCATCACCGTTGCGGGCCAAGCACGAGGGGCTGCCGCCGGCACTGGTCCAGACTGCCCAGTTCGACCCGCTCCGCGATCAGGGCAGCGCGTACGCCGAGGCCTTGCGGGAGGCGGGCGTCGAGGTCCGGCTGACCAACTACGTCGACGCCGTGCACGGCTACGCCACGCTCCCGGGCCTCATGCCGACGGCGCGGCAGGCGCTGGCCGAGGCGGTTGCGATGATCCGGCACTACCTCTCGGCCTGACGGCGCAAGGCCCCGGGATTCCCGGGTTGCGGGCCAGTCGAGTACGCTTAACGTGCGGACAGGTCTGTGGCCTCGACATGGAGTAGGTCGCTCGTCGTCTTCTCAAACTTTCGGCGATCCGGACGTGTGCGCACTCGCACGACACCCTGTCAGGATCCATCTACTCAATGACGTCCACCACCGAAGCCCCGACGACCACCACACCGCAAGTTGCGATCAACGACATCGGCTCCTCCGATGACTTTCTCGCCGCGATCGACAAGACCATCAAGTACTTCAACGACGGCGACATCGTCGAGGGCACGATCGTCAAGGTCGACCGGGACGAGGTCCTGCTCGACATCGGCTACAAGACCGAGGGCGTCATCCCCTCCCGCGAGCTGTCGATCAAGCACGACGTCGACCCCAACGAGGTCGTTTCCGTCGGCGATGAGATCGAGGCCCTGGTCCTCCAGAAGGAGGACAAGGAAGGCCGGCTCATTCTGTCCAAGAAGCGCGCCCAGTACGAGCGCGCCTGGGGCACGATCGAGGAGAAGAAGGACAACGACGAGGTCGTCGAAGGCACCGTCATCGAGGTCGTCAAGGGCGGCCTGATTCTCGACATCGGCCTGCGTGGCTTCCTGCCCGCGTCGCTGGTCGAGATGCGCCGCGTGCGTGACCTGCAGCCGTACGTGGGCAAGACGCTCGAAGCCAAGATCATCGAGCTCGACAAGAACCGCAACAATGTCGTGCTGTCTCGCCGCGCGTGGCTCGAGCAGACCCAGTCCGAGGTGCGTAGCGAGTTCTTGAACAAGCTGGCCAAGGGCCAGGTCCGCACCGGCGTGGTCTCGTCGATCGTCAACTTCGGCGCGTTCGTCGATCTCGGTGGAGTCGACGGCTTGGTGCACGTCTCCGAGCTGTCGTGGAAGCACATCGACCACCCGTCCGAGGTCGTCGAGGTCGGCCAGGAGGTCACTGTCGAGGTTCTCGACATCGACCTCGACCGCGAGCGGGTGTCGCTGTCGTTGAAGGCGACCCAGGAAGACCCGTGGCGGCACTTCGCCCGGACACACCAGATCGGGCAGGTCGTGCCGGGCAAGGTCACCAAGCTGGTGCCTTTCGGCGCCTTCGTCCGTGTCCAGGACGGCATCGAGGGTCTGGTGCACATCTCCGAGTTGGCCGAGCGGCACGTCGAGATCCCGGAGCAGGTTGTCACCGTCGGCGACGACCTGCTGGTGAAGGTCATCGACATCGACCTCGACCGGCGCCGCATCTCGCTGTCGCTGAAGCAGGCCAACGAGGGTGCCCTCACCGAGGACTCCTTCGACCCGGCGCAGTACGGCATGGAAGCCCAGTAC
>JAVHVH010000202.1:0-2818 GCA_032160665.1 Pseudonocardiales bacterium | reverse complement strand
ATTCCTGACGATGCGCGCAACCCCCGGCTATGGCCTGCTGCCGACCAACGTCTCCTACATCTGCCAGTACACCTACATGTGCAGCCTGCAGAACATCCACGCGAACGTCGCCGGCTACCAACTCATCGCGGACGAGTTCGTGAAGCGGCTCGCCTGACCGTCAGCTTCATGCCGGTCCGGAGCAAGCCGCGACCCTTCGGTGACCGGAGCAAGTCGCGACCTACGGTCAGGACGGGCGGACGAGGCCGGACAGCGAGGCGGCCTGGTCGGCCCAGAACCAGATCATCGCCGCGGTCCACCCGACCAGGATCAGCGTCATGATCACCGACGAGACGAGCACCCGCGTCGGCACCTGACCGACCCAGTTCCCCGACGCGTCGCGCTCGAGCGTGTACGGGTACGCGCTGACGCACAACGCCCGGGCGGGATTGCGCGGGTCGGCCAGGATGACGCCGTTGTCGTAGGGCATACCGTGCAGCGTGAGCTCGCCCCGGCCCGAGCCGACCTGGTACTCGATGCGCGTCTTCGATCCCGGACCGCTGTACCACCTGCGTTCGACCGTCCAGCCGTGCGCCTGCGCGAGCCGCACGTTGGAGTACGTGGTGCCGCTGTAGTACGTCCCGCGGCTGAGCAGGTCCGCGTTGGTGACCGTGGCGACCTCGCCCCACTTCAGCAGCGAGTTGCGCAGGTGGGTGCGACGAAGGGTCCGGGCGGCGACGGCAACGAACGTCAACGCGGCGGCGACCGCGCCGGCCAGCGGGACGAAGATCCACAGCGCGATCGGCGCGACGGTCACCATCAAGAGCGTGAACAGCGTCCAGAAGCTGAACGGGAAGGCGAGGAGCTTGAACGCCGAAGGGACCGCGCGCGGCGCCGGGGCCAGTCGCGCGTCGGGACGGGCGGCGCGGGGACCGTTCTCCTTCCACATGTTGCCGTAGCCCGGCAGCCAGGTGCTGTCGGTCGGCGTCGGTCGGGGAAAGTGACCGCCTCGGGCGGCGTCCAATTCCATCTGCAATGCGACGACCTTGGCTTGGGCCAATTCACGCTCGAGCCGGGCGACGCGCTGCTCGGGCGTCTCGGTCACATGATCGTTATGACAGAAGGCGTCCGTTTCGTCCAGCGCCCGCATTGCGTGGCGCACCAAAGGGCGGCGCTTCGCCCTTGACCGCGGTTGTCCGCACACCTACCGTGCACCTGATTCACAGAATTGCGAGCGCACCAATTCGTCAATTTTGCCGGCTTCGTCAGGAGCATGCGTTATGCCGGACCAGGCAGCACCAGCGCACCCGTCGTCGTCGCACGACCACACCATGCAGTGCTACTGGGACTTCACCCAGTGTCGCTGGGCCTGCCCGCCGCCGGCCGCGGATGGCACAACGAGCGCAGAGGGAGTGCCATGCACCTCATCGACGTCGTCCTCTTCCTCCACATTGCCGTCGCCATCGCTGCATTTGGTGTAGCCACCGTTCTGCACACCATTCAGTGGTCGATGCGCAATGCGACGTCGATGGCGCAGTTGAAGACCTGGAACCCGATCCTGCACCGGATCGAGCCGATGTTCCCGATCCTCGCCCTGATCCTGTTCGCGCTCGGCGGGTGGCTCATCGGGTTGTCCGACGGAGAGTTCGCATGGGGCGACGGCTGGGTGATCACGGCCATCGTCGGTCTGGCGCTGATGGAGATCGTCGGCGGCGTCCTGATCAACAAGCGGTCGAAGAACACCGTCGTAGCGATCGCCTACGCCGACGACGGCCCGATTCCCAGCTCGGTGAACGCGTTCATGATGAACCCGGTGCTGTGGGCGGCGTCGCACTTCGAGACGGGCACCGCGCTCGGCATCCTCTATCTGATGGCGACGAAGCCGTCCGGCCTGGCGTCAGTGGCGATCGTCGCGATCTGCGCGCTCGCCGGGATCGGAGTCGGCGCGCTCGGGGCCCGAGTCCGGGTCGCCGAGCCGGCTGAGCCGGCTGGGGCGGCCGAGCTGCCCGCCACCGCCTGACCGCGCTCAGCTCGCGGACGCCACCGGCAACAGCGTGAGGGCGGTCGAGCTGAAATGTGAGTGGACCCGCTCGTCGACCGGATCGTTGGCCGGGTCGTCGTGCACCACGAGGTGGCGGTAGAGCGTGTCGCGCTGGGCCGGAATCCGTCCCGCTCCACGGATCAGGTCGATCAGTTCGGTGCGGTTGCTGCGGTGCTTGGCGCCGGCGCTGGAGACGACGTTCTCCTCGAGCATGACGCTGCCCAGGTCGTCGGCGCCGAAGTGCAGCGTGAGTTGGCCGATGTCCTTGCCGGTCGTCAGCCACGAACCCTGCAGGTGGTTGACGTTGTCGAAGAACAGCCGAGCCACCGCGACGATGCGCAGGTACTCGAGGCTGGTGGCCTGGGTGCGGCCCTTGAGGTGGTTGTTCTCGGGCTGGTAGGTCCAGGGGATGAAACTGCGGAACCCGCCGGTGCGGTCTTGCACGTCGCGGATCATGCGCAGGTGCTCGATGCGCTCGGCGTTGGTCTCGCCGGTGCCCATCATGAAGGTGGCGGTGGACTCGAGCCCGAGGCCGTGCGCGGTCTCCATGACGTCGAGCCAGACCTCGCCCTTCTCCTTGAGCGGGGCGATGGCGGTGCGCGGGCGGTCGACCAGGATCTCGGCGCCCGCGCCGGCGAAGGAGTCCAGACCGGCGTCCTTCAACCGGGCGATGACCGCGGCGTGCTCGAGCCCGGACGTCCGCCCGATGTGCACGACCTCGGACGCGCCGAGGCTGTGCAGGGTGAGCTGCGGATACGCCGACTTGATCGCCGAGAAGGTCCGCTCGTACCACTCGAT